>DASZWW010000141.1:0-1922 GCA_035546175.1 Polyangia bacterium | reverse complement strand
GACCCGGGGGCGCCGGTGTCGCCAGCGCCCGTCGCGCCCGGCGTCGGGGGGCCGCCGTTGCCGCCGACGGTTCCCTTGCACGCGCCCGCGAGCAGCACCGCCGCGGCGAGCGTGAGGACTGGAGCTGTCTTGGTCGCGCTCATGGCCCCGTCGGCTTTGCAGGCCCCATGCCCGGGCGCCGGCAGCCCAAGTCACCGAAATCGTTGAGCCACCACCGCGCGCGGCGGCCGCGCTGATGACTCGGGCCCGCAGAGGCTGATAACTCGAGTTATCAGCCGCGCCCGGCCGCCTAGCGCAGGGGACCCATCAGCAGGCACGGGCTGCCGGACGCGAGGCCGAAGTCCTTGGCGGCGCGGTCCACGAACATGGGGTCGGCCATGACGTTGTCCTTGACCGAGAAGCCCTTGGTGGGCGTCGCCACCACGCCCTTGGCGCCCATCCACAGGCAGTTCTGGGTCGCCGAGTTGCCGGTGCCGAGCGCCCCCGGGTACGACGAGGACACGTCGAAGCCGGCCGTCGAGTTCGAGATGATGCTCGTGCGCACGACGTCGTTGCTCGACACGAGCTTGCCGTCCGAGCCGAAGAGCACGCCGCTGCCGTTGCCGTCGATGACGTCGTGCTCGACGGTGAACGAGGTCCCGCTCGGCATGAAGGCGACGCCGGTGCCCGTGTTGTCGTAGATGTACGAGCTCGTCACGAGGCCCGACTCGGCCATGCGCGCCACGACGCCGGACGCGCAGCCGTGGATGCGGGCGCCGTCGATCACGGTCAGCTTGGCGACGCCGAACGTCGGATCGCCGAGCATGACGCAGTCGTTGCCCCGGTTCGTGATGTCGTCGCCCCGCAGCGCGACGTGGTCGCCGCGCACGAGCGGCGTCGCCGACTTCGACGGCGCGGGCGCGCCGGCGTCGGTCGTGCCCGCGTCGGGGCCCTCGAGGGAGAGGTTGGCGATGGCGATGTAGTCCGTCGTGTCGGGGATCGTGAGCACGCCCTTGAGGACGGGGTGCGCGCCGGGCGCCGCGGTCAGCGTGATGGGGTTCGCGTTGGTGCCGCCCTTCGCGAAGGTGACGTTCTCGGCGTAGGTGCCGTCCTCGAGGCAGCCGACCTGCCCCGCCGTGAGCGAGGCGACGAGGCGGGCCGCCGTCTTGAACGGCGTCGTGAGGCCCGCGTCGACGCCGCCGTCGGGATCGGTCCCGGCGGGCGACGCGAACCTCGTGCACGGCAGGCAGCCCGAGGGGAGACACTGCAGCGTCACGCCGATCGACGCGGCGGCGCCGACCATCGCGTTCGCCGAGCGGCCGAAGTAGCCGGGCACGGCCGCGTTGCCGCCGACGTCGGGCAGAAAGCGCGGGCAGCCCTTGCCCGTCGCGGGGCTGTAGGCGGCCACCTCGACGGCGATCGCGCGCCCGGGCGCGAGCGCGGTCGAGGTCGGCATCGCGTCCGCGAGCAGCGCCGGCAGCTTCTCGAGCGTGAGGGCGGCGTCGGCGGCGAAGGGGACGCAGGTCGACTCGAGGACCTCGTTGGTCGTCGCGTCGACGACGAAGACGCCCACCTCGCCGCCGCAGGCGATCGACGTGCGCACGCAGGTGTTCGCCGTGCCGAGCTGGAGCGTGAGGCCGCGGCGATCGTCGAGGTGACAGCCGAGCGCGAGCACGAGGGCGAGCGCCGGCGCGCTAAGGCGAGCAGGTGTTATTGAAGCACCAGCGGTTGATGACGTAGGTCGTCGTGCGCTCACGATCGATGATCCACAACGTGCCGAGGGCGGCGGCCGCGCCCACGGCGATGAGCGGGGGCGCGAGCCACCAACTCCTGTACCACGGCGTCGCGGCGGCCGGCGCGGCGTTGCGCTCGGAGCCGGCGCGCGTCACGAGCGGCGCGGGCGCGGACGGCGGCGCCGCGAGCGCCGCGGCGAGCGCCACGAG
>DASZWW010000140.1:0-5258 GCA_035546175.1 Polyangia bacterium | reverse complement strand
CGGGCGACGCCTTCATGGTGCTCTACGAGGACGGCTCCGTCGCGGGGCTGCTGCCCGTCGACCTTCCTCCGTCGTGGAGCCACGACGTCGCCGCCGTGGGTGGCGACGGGCCCCTCACGCCGGACGCCCTGGCCGGCTTCGCGTGCGTCGCCCCCGCGGCGGGCGGCGTCCAGTGCGTCGTCGTCGGCGGGGCGTTCCCGACGCCCCTGGATCAGGGCGACGCCGGCCTCACCGACCCCGCCCTCGCGCCGCAGCACCCGATCGCCATCGGCATTTCGAACTTCTACCCGTGCGTCCTCCTCGAGGGCGGCGACGTGCAGTGCGAGGGCGCCGCCGACCAGCAGCCGCCGTGCACCCCCGACTGGTGCCTCGACTACCGGGAGGCCCAGTCGGTGGGACACTTCCGCGTCAACCTCGGCCAGCCGGCCGTGGCCATCACCACCGGCGCCCTCGAGCACACCTGCGCGCTGCTCGCGAACGGCGCCGTGCGCTGCTTCGGCCTGTGGAGCGATCCCGTGCCGAACGACGCGCTCGGCTCGTCGTTCGATCTGATGGAGGCCAACGGTCAGGACTCCTGGGGGCCCTTCCACGACATCGATCTCGGCACGGCGCCGTAGGAGGTCAGGCTTCACGAGCTGGCCGCGCCGCTTCGCGACGTCGCGAAGTGGACGTATCATCGGCCCGGAGGCGCCGCATGCACTCGAACCCGATGCCGCCCGAAGAGTTCCTGGGCATGTTCTTCGGCTTCGCCGTGGCCTTGTTCGGGACGGTGGCGCTCCTGCGCAAGGCGCAGGGGCTGCCGTTCTTTCAGCCGAAGGTCGCGGGCGTCGAGCTCCGCGAGAACTGGGTGTCGGGGCGGTCGAGCCGCGGGCTCCTCGCGGTGATGTCGAACGCCAACAACTGTCTGTGGTTCATGGTAACGGGCGACCTCTTCAAGGTGGGGACGCACTTTCCGTTCAACCTGTTCCTGCCGGGGTTCATGGTGCGGTTCGACGTCGACATCCCCCTGGAGGCGATCACGAACGTCGAGGAGAAGAGCCGCTTCCTCTCCGGCAAGTGGGTGCGCGTCGCGTACGAGCACGCGGACCGCGACGGGCGGCCGAAGAGCGCCTGGATCGAGCTGCGGCCGCGCACGGGCCACGCGCTCCTCGAGGTGCTGCGCGGCAAGGCGCGCGACGCTCGGGCGCGCGCCGGCAAGAGCTTCGGCTGAGGCGGGCGCGCGGCTACTGCGGCGGCTTCTTCGGCAGCGCGGCCGAGCCGCCGGACGGCTGGAAGGGGAGCGTCTGGACGCGCGGGTAGATGATCGTCGTCGGGAAGCCGTCCATCATGTCGGGGCCCTTGCGGCGGCTCCCGTTGTCGGAGGCGCGCTCCTTCTTGGAGACGACGGCGCCGTCGGGCGCGTAGTAGAGGTGGCGGTGGCCGTAGAGCTCGTCCTCGAAGTTGACCATCGCGGAGATGGCCCGCGAGAGCGTGCCGTCGGGGCGGAAGCAGTAGTCGACGTCCTCCGCCCAGTCGCTGGCCTTGCTCGTGAAGTGCATGAGCGCGATGGTCGTGCCGTCGGGCGCGCTCCAGATCGTGGCCTCCGTGTTGGGCGCGCCCTGCTTGGCCTCGTAGGCCTTGAGCTCGTCGGTGTCCTTGAAGAGGCGCCAGTTGCCGTCGCGATCCGAGGGGCCGGGACGGACCGCGCCCGAGATGTCCGCGTAGACGCGCGCGCGGTCCTTGTGCTTCGCGGCCGCCGCGCACTGCGCGTCGATCGCCTTCGGGTCGTTCGACCCGGCCGCCGCGGGGACGGCGGCGGCGAGCAGCACGACGGCGATACAGGCGGCGCCCCTCATGGCGGGCGCGATTGTACCCCGACTAGCGCTTGCGGCGGCGGAGGACGGCGTCGAGGCTCCACGGCCCCGCCCCCGCGGCGGAGAGGTAGAGCCACACGAAGCAGAAGAGCACCGCGGGGACGCCGCCGCTCACCGTGGGCCAGAAGCTCTTCGGGAGGTGGAACTTGAAGTAGGCGACGGCCATCTCGCCGGCCAGCAGGAACGCCACCGGGCGCGTGAAGAGCCCGAGGAAGAGCAGCGCGCCGCCCGCGAGCTCGAGCCAGGCCGCCGTCCACGGCAGCGTCGCGGGCCGCGCCGTCATCCCGCCCGGCAAGATCGCCGAGGGGAAGGCGAAGAGCTTGGAGGCGCCGTAGGCCATGAAGACGAACGCCGCGACGATGCGCAGGACGCTCAGCCAGTAGGGCGCGGCGCGGGACCAGGTCCGGCGTAGGCTCGAGGAGCCAGGGGGCCGCGCGTCGATCACGTCGTCACCTCAGCGAATGCCCGGCGGGCAGCCGCGCGCCGGGCTTGGGCGGCCGCGGCGCGGGCCAGTCCCACTCGTGCGCCTCGTAGGCGGCCAGCATCGCGCGCGGGTCGTCGAAGATGGCGAGCGCCTCGTCGAGGTCGCGATCCTCCCACCCGCCCGTGCGGAGCGCGATCGTGCCGATGCCCACCGTGTGCGCGGCCTCGATGTCGAAGGGCGAGTCGCCCACCAGCAGCGTCGCGGGCGCGTCGGTGCCGAGGCGCGAGAACGCCGCGTCCAAGACGTCGAGCCGCGGCCAGGAGATGTCCTCGAGGCAGGCGCGGTGGTCGACCAGCTCGCGCACGTTGGCGATGTCGAGGAGCGCCTCGACGTCGTCGCAGCGCGCCGCGCTCGCGACGGCGCGCAGCACGCCGTCGTCGCGCAGGCGCTCGAACAGCTCGCGCACGCCGGGGAACGCCGTCACGTGGTCGAGGTAGACGGTGCGGAAGAGCTCGCGGCGCCGCTCCGAGATGCGCCGGCCGAGCTGGCTGTCGGGCGTGACGCCCGCCAGCCGCGGCAGGAGCTTGTCGGGCGGGAGCGCCACGAGCGGCACGATGGCGTCGACCTCGCGGTCGATCTCGAAGTCGCGCAGCGCCTCGGCCCAGGCGGCCGCCTGGGCGTCGTTGCTGTCGACGAGCGTTCCGTCGACGTCGAAGATGAGCGCGCGATTCGGCAGGGACACCTCCAAAATCTGCGGTTCCCCGCCTTCGCGTCAAGGACGGCCGGCCCCGACGGGCGTCACTTCTTGAGCCGATACCCCGTCTTGAACATCCAGGCGATCACGCCCAGCAGCACGAGCAGGAAGGCGAGCGTCAGCGCCAGGCTCAGCGACACCGAGACGTCGGCGATGCCGTAGAAGCTCCAGCGGAAGCCGCTGATGAGGTAGACGACCGGGTTGAAGAGGGCGACGCGCCGCCAGGCCGGCGGCAGCATGTCGATCGAGTAGAAGGCGCCGCCCAGGAACGTCAGCGGCGTCACGATGAGCGCCGGGATGAACTGCAGCTGCTCGAAGCCCTTGGCCCACAGGCCGATGACGAACCCGAAGAGGCTGAAGGCCGTCGTCGTGAGCAGCAGGAAGGCGATCATCGTCGCCGGGTGGCGGATCTCGACGGGCACGAAGAGGGCCGACGTGCCGAGGATGACGAGCGCGAGCAGGAGCGACTTCGTGACGGCGGCGCCCACGTAGCCGAGGATCATCTCCAGGAAGGAGATGGGCGCCGACAAGAGCTCGTAGATCGTGCCCGTGAACTTGGGGAAGTAGATGCCGAACGAGGCGTTCGAGATGCTCGTCGTGAAGAGCGAGAGCATGATGAGGCCGGGCACGATGAAGGCGCCGTAGGGCACGCCCCCCGCGCGCGAGATGCGCCCGCCGATCGCCGAGCCGAAGACGACGAAGTAGAGCGACGTCGAGATGACGGGCGTGACGACGCTCTGGAGCAGCGTGCGGCGGAAGCGGGCCATCTCGAAGCGGTAGATCGCCCACACGCCGCGCGCGTTGAAGGCGGGGACGTGGAAGGCCGCCGCGCCCGCGCGCGCCGGCGCGCCCGCCCCGGCCTCGGTGTCGGCGAGGCTCACGCGCGCGCTCCCGTCGAGCCGCTCGGCGCGCCGCCCTCGCCGTGCACGAGCGTCACGAAGATGTCCTCGAGCGAGCTCTGGCGCGTCGAGAGGTCCTTGAAGGCGATGCCGGCCGCGCCGAGCGCGCGCAGCAGGCCCGGGATGTCGGCCCGCCCGGCGCCGTCGTCCTTGGCGTCGAACGTGTAGCGGAGCTCGTTGCCGCCCGCGGCGAGCGTGAGCGGCCAGGCCGCCAGCGCCTCGGGCACGACGGTGAGCGGCGACGCGAGCGCGAGCGTGAGCTGCCGCTTGCCGAGCTTGCGCATGAGCGTCGCCTTCTCCTCCGTGAGGATGAGCTCCCCCTTCGTGATGATGCCGATGCGGTCGGCCATCTCCTCCGCCTCGTCGATGTAGTGGGTCGTGAGGATGATGGTGACGCCGCTCGCGCGCAGCCGCCGCACGAGCGCCCACATGTCCTTGCGCAGCTCGACGTCGACGCCGGCCGTGGGCTCGTCGAGGAAGAGGATCTCCGGCTCGTGCGCGAGCGCCTTGGCGATCATCACGCGCCTCTTCATGCCGCCCGACAGGGTCATGATCTTGTCGTCGCGCTTGTCCCACAGCGAGAGGTCGCGCAGCACCCTCTCGACGCGCGCCGGATCGCGCGGCCGGCCGAAGAGCCCGCGCGAGAAGCAGACCGTCGACCACACCGACTCGAAGGCGTCCGTCGTCAGCTCCTGGGGCACGAGGCCGATCATGGCGCGCGCCGCGCGGTAGCCGCTGGCGATGTCGTGCCCGCCAGCCGTCACGCTGCCGGTCGACGGCGTGACGATGCCGCACACGATGCTGATGAGCGTCGTCTTGCCCGCGCCGTTCGGTCCGAGCAGCGCGAAGATCTCGCCCCGCTCGATCTCCAGGCTCACGGTCCTGAGCGCCGGCGGCCGCCCGGGCGCGTACGTCTTCGAGACGTCTCGGATGCTGACGATGGGTGGCATGGACGGGCCTAAGGATGCTCGTGCCCCAAGGATGGTCCCCAAATGACGGGCCGCGCCAGATTTTGTCAGGACTCCGCCGCGGTGAACGGCCCGTGCCCCGTGCGTTTCTCAGGCCTGCGGTGCGCACCTCGCCGACCGCGCTGGCATAGCCTCCGGTCGAGGCCCCGCCCGTCCGGCCGGCCCCCTTCGCTCCCCCCGAGGAGGACCAATGAAGCTCCGTGCATCTTCTCCACTCCTGGCGGCGGCCGTCGCCCTCCTCCTGATCGGCGCGTGCGGCAACGAGACCGGCAAGTCCGGCTCGACCGGCGGCGCGGGCGCGGCGGGCGCGGGCAGCGGCACGGCGGGCAGCGCGCCCACGGGGTCGTCGCCGGGCACGGC
>DASZWW010000139.1:0-4844 GCA_035546175.1 Polyangia bacterium | reverse complement strand
GGCGGCGCAGGCCGTCCGTTCCCCCCGCGCCCGGATCGGCCGCCACGCCCACGCCCGCGCCCGTCACGCCGCCCGTGCCCGGACCCGCGCCGGCCCCCGTGACGCCGACCGCGCCGCCGCCGCTGCCCGTGCTCGGCGCTCCCGCGTCGGGCGGCACCTTGTCGGCCGGATAGCACGTGCCCACGACGCAGAGCATGCCGGCCGCGCCGCACAGCTGCTCCGACGTGCCGTTGTCGATGACGCCGTCGCAGTCGTCGTCGAAGTCGTTGCAGACCTCGGCGCGCGGCGCGCCCGGCGTGCAGGAGGTCGAGTCGCAGCTGTTGCCGAGCCGCGCGCACCAGCCCGTCCCGCAGCGCACGCGCGCGCCCTCGTCGATCTGCCCGTTGCAGTTGTTGTCCTTGTAGTCGCAGACCTCGGTCGCGCCGCCGTAGACCGTCGGATCGTTGTCGTTGCAGTCGTCGGTCCCGGGGGCGGTGCCCTTGGCGCAGGCGCAGTCTCCCGTGACGGTCGGCCCGCTCGGCGAGCCGTGGCCGTCGCCGTCCATGTCGACGTGACAGGTGAGGATGGGCAGGCCCTCGTCGATCATCCCGTTGCAGTTGTCGTCGCGCTTGTTGCAGACCTCCATGGCGCCGGGGTAGATGCGCTCGTCGCTGTCGTTGCAGTCTCCGTCCATCGTCGCGTAGTACTTGGGCAGGCTGCAGTTGCGCGTGTACCCGCTCGACATGGCGCCCCACCCGTCGCCGTCGAAGTCGCGGTAGTAGAGCGTGCCCGCGCCGCAGCCGAACGCGAAGGACTCGAAGCCCGTGCCGGCGCCGTCGCCGCGCGAGGTGCCGTCGCCGTTCGCGGCGAGGGCGTAGACGTTGAGGTTCACGCCGCCGGGCGTGGCGGGCGCCGTCCAGCCGACGACGAAGGTCGCGACGCCGTTGACCGCCTGCTTGGGCGTGGTGTGCGTGATGCCGCCGGACAGGATCTGCGTGCCCTGCCCGGCCAGCGACGCGAGGGTGCCGACGTCCGCCTGCAGGAAGAGGCCGGCCCACCCCTCCGGCGTCGTGATGTTGACGGACAGCATCACCGTCTGCCCGGGCGAGATGGGCGTCGCGCTCGAGGTGATGGTCACCGTGGGCGCCGCGCCGCCGTTGTGGCAGCCGCTGCACCCCTGCGAGGCGATGCCGTTCTTGTGCGCCTCGGCCGCGGGCGCGGCGAGCGCGAGCGCGACACCGACGGCGAGCCCGAGCCCGAGCTTCTGGGTAGACGGCACCATAAGGGACGGACGCCAGAGGGGCGCGAAACGGCTCAAGTATAGCGGCAGTGAGGCGGAAAAGTCAGCGCGCCGGGTCGGCCCACAGGCGGGCGGCGACCTCGTCGGCGAGCAGGAACCCGGCGGGCGTGAGGCGGACACTCCTCTCATCGACGGCCAGCCACCCCGCCTCCAGGCAGGCCCGCGCCGCGGCGCGGCCTTCGAGGGGGTCGCGGCCGTACCGCGCGCGGTGGGCGGCGCGGTCCAGCCCGTCGACGGTGCGCAGGCCGAGCCAGAGGGCCTCCTCCTCGAGCTCCGCCGCCGAGCGCCGCTCCACGTGGCGCGGGCGCACGGCGCCGCCGCGCGCCGCCGCGAGGTAGGTCTCCGTCGCGCGCGGGTTCGAGAAGCGCCAGCCGGTGCCGTCGGCGAGCGGGCGGAACGAGGCGGCGGACGCGCCGAGCCCCAGGTACGGCGCCCCCGTCCAGTAGAGCGCGTTGTGGCGGGCGCGCCGCGACGGCGCCGCGTAGCTCGAGACCTCGTAGCGCGGCAGCCCCGCGGCGCCCAGCACGGCGCCCGCCTCCTCGAACATCGCGGCCGCCTCGTCGTCGTCGGGGCGCGCCAGCTTGCCCGCGCGCGCGAGGGCGCCGAAGGCCGTGCCGCGCTCGACGGTGAGCGCGTAGGCCGAGACGTGGTCGGGCGCGAGCGCCAGGGCCGCGTCGAGCGCGCGGCGCCAGTCGTCGCGCGACTGGCCGGGGATCGCGAAGATGAGATCGAGCGACAGCGCCTCGAAGCCGGCGGCGCGCGCCGCGCTCACGGCCGCGGGGATCGCGGCGGCGTCGTGGTTGCGGCCGAGCGCGCGCAGCAGGCGATCCTCGAAGGCCTGCGCGCCGAGGCTGAGCCGGTTGACCCCCGCGGCGCGCAGGGCGCGGAGGCCCGCCTCGTCGACCTCGCCGGGGTTGGCCTCGACGGTGATCTCGAGCGCGCGCGCGTCGGGCGCGCCGAAGGCGACCCGCACCGCCTCGAGCACGCGGCGGAGCGCGCCGGCGCGCCAGAGCCCCGGGGTGCCGCCGCCGAAGTAGATCGACGCCAGCGGCCCCGCGCCCTCGAACCACGAGCGCCGCGCGGCGAGCTCGGCGATCACGGCGTCGGCGTAGGCCTCGTGCGGGATGTCGGCGCGCGTGTCGACGGCGAAGTCGCAGTAGGGACAGCGCACGCCACAGAACGGGAAGTGGACGTAGACGCCGAGGGGTCGGCCGGGCGCGAGCGCGCCCGGCGAGGGATCCTCGTCCGGGCTCCTCGGACGGCCGATCGCGACAGGCTTCATCGCAGCGGCCGTCCTGGTCAGCCCTCGGGCTTCGCGGGCGCGGGCTTCGCGGGCGCCGCGGGCGCCGCGGGCGCCGCGGGCATCTTCTTCGCGTGCTCGGCGGCGAGCCGCAGCCGCCGCCGCGTCAGCTCGCGCCCGAGACCCACGAGGGTCTCGAAGAGCGGCGGGGTCGCCTTGCGCGCCGTCGCCGCGAGCCGCAAGAGCATGAACAGCTCCTTCGTTTGCCAGCCGTTCTTCTCGGCGAACTCGCGCGCGAGGGCCTCGAGCCCGGGGGCGCTGAAGTCGCGGTGCGCGTCGAGCGCCTCGCTGAAGGCGACGAGCCCGTCGGCGACGTCCTTGGGGGTCTTGCCCTTGGGCACGAGCTCCTTCGCGACGGGCGCGTAGTCGAGGTCGCCCGAGAAGAAGAACTCGGTGAGCGGCACGAACTCGTCGAGGCGCTGGATGCGCGCGCGCACGAGCGGGACGAGCGCGCGCAGGTGCTCGTCGGAGAGGCGCCAGTCGCGCAGGCGCCGCACGACCGCCGCGTCGTCGAGCGCGCGCAGGTAGTCGGCGTTCATCGCCGACAGCTTGACGAGATCGAACACCGGCCCGCCCAGCGACACGCGGTCGAACGAGAAGGCGTCGATCATCTCGGAGAGGGTGAACTGCTCGCGGTCGCCGGCGATCGACCACCCCATCGTCCCGAGGTAGTTGAGCAGCGCCTCGGGCAGGAAGCCCGCGTCGCGGTAGTAGTCGAGCGACACGGGGTTCTTGCGCTTCGAGATCTTGGACTTGTCGGCGTTGCGCAGGAGCGGCATGTGCACGAACTCCGGCTGCTCCCAGCCGAACGCCTGGTACAGCACGACGTGCTTCGGCGTCGACGAGAGCCACTCCTCGGCGCGGATGACGTGCGTGATGCCCATGAGGTGGTCGTCGACGACGTTCGCGAGGTGATAGGTGGGGAACCCGTCGCCCTTGAGCAGGATCTGGTCGTCCATCTGCGCGGCCTCGAACTTCACCTCGCCGCGCAGGCGATCGGTGAACGCGATCTCCCCCGTGCGCGGCATGGCGAGCCGCACGACGAACGGCTCGCCCGCGGCGACGCGCGCCTCGCCCTCGGCCGGGGGGCGCCCGCGGCAGAGACCGTCGTAGCCGACGAACAGCCCCTGCCGGCGCTGCTCGTGGCGCACCGCCTCGAGCCGCTCGGGCGTGCAGAAGCAGCGGTACGCCGCGCCCGACGCGAGCAACGTCCTGACGTGCTGCTGGTACAGCTCGGCGCGCTCGCTCTGCCGGTAGGGACCGCTCGGGCCGCCGACGTCGGGCCCCTCGTCCCACTGCAGGCCCACCCAGCGCAGCGCGCGCAGGATGGCCGCCTCCGACTCGGGCGTCGACCGCGTGCGGTCGGTGTCCTCGATGCGCAGGATGAACTTGCCCCCGTTCTTCCTCGCGAACGCGTAATTGAAGAGGGCGATGTACGCCGTGCCCACGTGCGGGTCGCCGGTGGGCGACGGGGCGATGCGGACCTTCACGGGCCGGGCGGCGGCGGACATGCGCCCGGGTACATAACACGCCGAACCACCGACGTTCACCTACCACCGTGGCGGGTCCGCCACGGTGCGGCCTTCAGCGCGAGGCGTCGATCTCCGATGAACCCTGACGTGACGAGGGCGGATGGTCTGCGCGTGCTGGGGCTGCTGGCGGCGCTGGCGACGGCGTGCGCGACGGTCAAGCCGGCGCCCGTCGTCCACGCGCCGGCTCCGCCGCCCGTGGCGGCGCCGCCGCCCGTGCGCCTCGCGTGGATGCCGCTCGAGGCGAACGTCTCCGCCGAGGTCGCGAGCGCCGTCAACCAGCGCCTCGCCGGGCTCGCCGTCGCGGGCGTGACCGAGAAGGTCCAGGCGACGGTGAGCATGGAGATGGCGCAGCTCGCGATCGAGTGCATCGAGCGCACGCCCAGGTGTTACGGCGAGGTCGGCCGCTCCGTCGGCGCCGACCGCCTGGCCTGGGCGGAGCTCGCCCGGGGCAGCAAGCGGGACGCGAGCGTCACGTTGCGCGTCTCGCTCTTCGACGTCGGCGCCGGCGCCATCATCCGGCAGGGCGCGCGCACCTTCCCGAACACGAAGGCCGCGCGCGACGGCGCGGCCGCCCTCTTCGAGGGGACGTTCGGCGCGGCGCTCGCTTCCGCGGGGCCGGCGCGGTGAGCGCGCCCCCGAAGCCGCCGGCCGCGCCGAGGCCCGCCGCCCCGACCTTCAACAAGCTCCCCGCTCGCCCGGCGGCGACCCTGCCGGGCCTGGCGGCGACGGCGAT
>DASZWW010000138.1:0-2860 GCA_035546175.1 Polyangia bacterium | reverse complement strand
GGCGCGCCGAGGGCGAGCGCATCGAGGCCGCCGCGGCGCCCTCGGTGACCACCGTCGTCACCGTGCCCGTCGGAGAGACCCCGGCGGAGCCCCCCCAGGAAGGCGGCCCGCGCAAGCCCAAGAAGAAGCGCCCCGATCCGTCGGGGACGCCGTCGCCCGTCTCCTGACGCTCACCCCAGGGCGCCGACGAGCGCGTCCCCGCGCGGCCCGCGGCCGGTCGCCGTGATGCGGCGCGCGCCGTCGCCCTCGAAGGCGATCGCGAGCTCGAGCCGGTCGGCGGGCGCGGCGGCGGGGAAGCGGTCGAGCCACTCGATGGCCACGGCGGCGCGATCGAACGCGTCGTCGAGCCCCAGCTCGAGGAGCTCGCGCTCGCTGGCGATGCGGTAGAGATCGGCGTGCACGAGGGCGACGCGGCCCGGGTGCTCGTTGACGAGGGCGAAGGTCGGGCTCGCGACGTGGCGCTCGGGCGGCACGCCCGCGCCGCGCGCGAGGCCCTGGACGAAGGTGGTCTTGCCCGCGCCGAGCGGCCCGACGAGGGCCACGACGTCGCCCGCGCGCAGGGCGCGGCCCAGGCGCTCGCCGAGGGCCTGCATCTCCTCGGCGGTCTCGGCGCGGACGACGAGCGAGCTCACGACCTAGAGCTTGATCTTCTCGAAGTGGACGAGCTCGGCGAAGGCCTGGAAGCGCTCGCGGATCTGCCCGAGGTCGAGGCGCTTGAAGCGCTCGAGGCTGAAGTCCTCGACGCAGAAGGACGCCAGCACGGAGCCCATGATCATGGCCGTGCGGATCGTCGTGGGGCTCGTGTCGCCCTCGTGGGCGAGCCAGCCCATGAACCCGCCGCCGAACGAGTCGCCGGCGCCCGTCGGGTCGATCACGTTCTCGATGGGGAAGGCCGGCGCCGCGAAGACGCCGCCCTCGTGGAAGAGCAGCGCGCCCGCGTCGCCGCGCTTGATGACGACGGCGCGCGGCCCGAGCTTGCGGATGGCGCGCGCGGCCGCGGGCAGGTTCGCCTCGCCCGAGAGCTGGCGGGCCTCCTCGTCGTTGAGCAGCAGCATGTCCACGCGCGCGAGGAGCTTGAGCAGCGCCGGCCGCTCGCCGCCGATCCAGAAGTTCATGGTGTCGCAGGCCACGAACTTCGGCTCCTGGGCCGCGCTCGCCTGCTCGAGCACGGACAGCTGCAGCGCCGGGTGGATGTTGGCCAGGAAGACGTACTCGGAGCCGGCGTAGGCCGCGGGGAGCTTGGGCTGGAACTTCTCGAAGACGTTGAGCTGCGTGTCGAGCGTCGTGCGCGTCGAGAAGTCGGGCGCGTAGACGCCGGACCAGCGGAAGGTGCGCCCCTCGACGCGCTCGAGGCCGGCGAGGTCGACCTTGTGACCTTCGAGCAGCCGCGTGTGCTCAGCGGGAAAGTCCGTGCCCACGACGGCCGTGAGCCGCACGGGCGCCAGGAACGACGCGGCGACGGAGAAGTAGGACGCGGCGCCGCCCAGGACCTCCGCGCGCTTCCCGGCGCGCGTCTCGACGGTGTCGAGACCCACGGAACCGACGACGAGCAACGACGACTTGGCGCTTCCGGCTGCTTGGCTCACAGGTACCTCCCGTACAGGGTGCGGAGGCGCTCCCGCGCGGACGCGGGGATGGCCTCGGGGGCGGTCATGATGGCGCGCGCCGCGGCCTGACCGCAAGCGCAGGCGCGCGGGCCCTGCACGAGGGGCAGGACGCGGCGGATGACGTCGCGCGCGCGGGCGACGTTGGCGAGCAGCACCTGGATGACGGCGTCGACCGAGACGGCCTCGTCGTCGTCGTGCCAGCTGTCGTAGTCGGTGACGAGGGCCAGGGCCGCGAAGCAGAGCTCGGCCTCGCGGCAGAGCTTGGCCTCGGTGGCGGCGGTCATGCCGATGGCGTCCGCGCCCCACGAGCGATGGAGCCGTGACTCGGCGCGCGTCGAGAACTGCGGGCCCTCCATGCAGACGTAGGTGCCGCCGCGGTGGAGGAGCTGCCCGCGCGCGGCGTCGCGCGTCTCCCGGTCGTGCTGCCCCGGCCCGGGCTCGGCGTAGCCGGCGCCGAGGGCGGCGCGCGCGACGGCGCCCGCGAGCTCGTCGCACACGGGCTCGGCGAAGCCGACGTGGCCCACGACGCCCTCGCCGAAGAAGCTGGTCGCGCGTCGATAGGTCCGGTCGATGAACTGGTCGACGAGGACGACGTCGCCCGGCGCGACGCCGCCCTTGAGCGAACCGACGGCCGAGATCGACAGCACGCGCTCCGCCCCGAGCTGCTTTACGGCGTGGACGTTCGCGCGGTAGTTGATCTCCGACGGCAGGAAGCGGTGCCCGCGGCCGTGGCGCGGCAAGAAGAGCAGGCGCGCCTCGCCGAGGCGGCCCGCCACGACGGGGCCGGACGGCTCGCCGAAGGGCGTCGTGACGGCGTGCTCGCGCACGTCCTCGAGGCCTTCGAGCTCGTAGAGGCCGCTGCCTCCCAGGACGCCGAGTATCATGAGGTCGCGGGGATGTCTCTATCATCGAACGACGGCGACGTCATCGAGTACCTCGTCGCCCACGGGGCCTACGTCGAGGCGGCGCGCGTGTGCGTCGAGCGCGGCGATCTCGCGCGCGCCGTCCGCCTCTACGAGCGCGTCTGGCGCTTCGCCGACGCCTTGCCCCTCGCCGAGCGGCTCGGCGATCCCGCGCTCGCCGTGCGGCTCGCCCTCGACGCCAAGCTGCCCGCGCGCGCCGTCGAGCTGGCGGCCACGGTGCCGGCCGACGCGCCCGACACGCTGCGCGCCGTGGCCGAGGCCTTCGCGAGCCGCGGGCGCCCGTTCGAGGGCGCGCGCGTGCTCGAGCGGGCCGCCGACCCGGCGCGGGCC
>DASZWW010000137.1:0-18914 GCA_035546175.1 Polyangia bacterium | reverse complement strand
GTAGTCGCAGGGCCATGACGAACGCCGGCGCGCCTCGAGCGCGCCGGCGTTTTTTTTCCTTCCGCGGCGGCGCGCCCACGGGGTCCGGCGCGCCCACCGTCGACGGCGCGCCGGGAACGCCCTGGCTGCCGAAGAGGAGCGGGCCCTCGCCGGCGGCGCGCCGGCGCGCGATCTCGGCCTCGGCGTCGCGGGCCCGCCGCGCGCGGGCGTCCGGACCCGCACCTGCCCAGCGCGCCAGCACGCCCTCCGCGGCCTCCCGCACCTCGGGCGTGATGTCGTAGACGGCGACGTGGCGCAGGACGGGGACCGCCTCGTCGTCGCCGATGCGATCGAGCGCCGTGACGAGGTGGAGGCGCCCCGTCGGCGCCGAGGTGTGGAGCGCCGTCTCGATCTGGGGGATCGCCTTGCGCTTGTACGCCGCGAGGCGCTCCGTGGCCGGCGGCACGAGCTGATCGTCGCGCCGGACGAGGATGTTGATCTCGTCGCCGATGTCCTGATGCGAGACGTCGTCGCACGAGGTGGCGAACAGCGGCGCCGCAAGCGCCGCGCCGATCAGGAGGCGGCGGCGGTGGGCCACGCGCCCTCGCGGGAGTCCGGGCGCGCCGCCTCAGGCGCCTCCACGGGCTCGAACGACTCGCGCCGGCCGTTGCGCGCGATCGACTTGGCGACGGCGTCGGCCGGCGTCGTGCGCACGTCGAGGCGGCCCGCGCGCTCGCGCGCCTCGAGGTCGGCGAAGAACGCCTCGCCGAGGTCCAGCAAGGCGGGCGTCTCGTCGACGGAGAAGCCGCGTTGCCGGAGCTGCGAGCCGCCGAAGAGCCCGCGCGAGTACCAGGCGAGCGTCTTGCGCACCTCGTGGACGCGCATCTTCTCGGGGCTGTGCTCGAGCACGAGCGCCGCGTGGCGCCGCCACACGTCGCGCTTCTCGGCCAGCGTCGGAGGCCCGGGGTCTCGCTCGCCGCGCTCGAGCGCCGCGAGCGTGCGGAAGAACCACGGGTTGCCCATCGCGCCGCGGCCGATCATGACGCCGTCGCAGCCCGTCTCGGCCTTCATGCGCCGGTACGCGGCCAGGTCCTTGACGTCGCCGTTGCCGATGACGGGGATCGCGCGCGGCAGCGCGGCGCGCACCGCCGCGATGGGCTCGAGCCGCACCGAGCCGGAGAAGCCCTGCGCGCGCGTGCGTCCGTGCACGGTGATCATCGCGGCGCCCGCCTCGACGAGCCGGAGGGCGAACTCGGGCGCGTTGACCGACCCATCGTCCCAGCCCGCGCGGTGCTTGACGGTCACGGGGAGCTCGGCCGGCACGGCGCGCCGCACGGCCGCGACGAGCGAGGCCGCGAGCGCGGGCTCGCGCATGAGCGCCGAGCCGCAGGCGCCGGCCGTGACCTTCTTCGCGGGGCAGCCCATGTTGATGTCGACGATCGACGCGCCGACGTCGACGGCCATCTCGGCGGCGCGCGCGAGCGCCTCGGGCTCGCGCCCGAAGATCTGCACGGCGAACCGCCGACCGCCCAGGCTCGGCCACATGCGCCCGAGCGTCTTCTGCGCCCCGCGCGTGAGCGCCTCGGCCGAGAGGAACTCGGTGAAGGTCAGCGCCGCGCCCAGCTCCTCGCAGATCGTGCGGAAGGGCAGGTCGGTGACCGCCTCCATGGGGGCCAGCAGGACCGCCGGCGAGATCTCCAGAGCTCCGACGCGCATCGCGAAGACGCGGAGGATAACAGATCCGTCCCGGTTTTCCCGGCGGTGGCTGCCACCGCCGGGAGCGCGCGTTCGTCAGCGCGCCTTCGGGTTCGCGCGGGGCTACTTGCCGTAGCGGACCGCGTAGAGCGGGCTCTTCGAGAAGCCTTCGAACATGCTTCCCTTCGGAGCGATGGCCGGCAGCTCGCTCCCACCCGGGATCACCTTCACGTCGGCGACGCGCAGGTTCATGACCGGGCCCATCTTCACGACGAGACCCCCGGTGGTCTCTCCCCTCCCCGTCCCCATAGGCTCTCGATTCAGGTTCACGTTCGAACTCACGAAGCCAGAATTGCTCACCATCGACACCACGAACAACAAGTCGCTAAGCATGACCTTTCTTCTGACCCCGCCCTCAAACTCCCCTATTGGCGGTCCCCGAACCCACGTCGGAGACCGTTATGTTTTGAACCGCACCGCCGAAAACGGAGTGTCTAAGGTCGGTAGTCTGCTGATGCTGCGAGAAGGCCGTGCGGCGGTTCGAGATGTCACCCCGAACCGAGACCACGTATAACAGCTCCGTGGCCCACTGTCACTCACAAAGACCTACAGTGGCGCTCCTGCTTTGTCTGCTGTTGGCGTCGTGCGTCGGGTGCCGGCGACCAGCGCCGCCGCCGCGCGCGCGCGACGCGGCGCCACCGCCCACGCCGCGCCCGAGCCCGCTTGAAAACGTCGTGAATCCTTGGCTTTGGACCTCTGCCAGCGGCGCCACCGACGCCGACAAGGCGATCGAGGACATCGGCCCCTACGAGGCGATGCCGAACATGGCCGGGGCCGTCAACACGAACGCCCACTACTGGACGACGAACGTCGGCATCGCCTGGGACCGCGACGTCGACTTCGACTTCGACGGGGAGCCGGTGGACCTGGACGGCGACGGCAAGCCCGACGCCAAGGTCACGCGCCACGTCCACGCCAAGGGCGGCGTGCTCGCGAACCCCGCGCTCTTCGGGCTCACGCCGACGGTCGCCGATCCGCGCGGTCACGTGGGACAGATCTCGGTGTCCACCGGCGTGCTCGGCCTGCGCGAGGCGCTGCGCCCGAACGGGCAGCGCTCGGGCGAGATCGGCATGACCTGCTGGCTCTGCCACGGCGCGGGCGACCCGGGCACGGGCGCGCCCGTGCTCGGCCTGCCGGGCGCGCGCTTCGACTACGGGCTGCTGCTGGCGACGGCGGCCGTGCTCGACGACAAGAACGAGGACCTCGCGGCGTATCGCGCGGCGCGCGGGTTCCCGCCGGCGCGAACGGTGCGCGCGCGCCTGCTGCTCGCGGGCCCGGGGCGGCAGGACCTGACGGGCGAGTTCGGCCTCGACGTCACGGTGCCGTTCCACTCGGCGCGCTACGCGGGGACGCGGCGCGTTCGGCAGGGGACGAAGGGGCTCGTCAACCCCATCAGCGTGCCGGGGATCCTCGCCGCGCCGGGCCTCGCGCTCGAGAACTGGTCGGGCTCGGAGAACGCGGACGCGCCCTGGCTGGCGCGGCTCGTGACCCTCGTGCGGCGCCCCGAGGTGGACGTGCTCGAGGCGTTCGGGCTGGGCGCGAGCGACCGGGCGGCCAGCCGGCGCGCGCTCATGTTCGACCTCCGCAACCTCGGCACGCTCGGGCTGCAGCAGGACTCGTTCCCGGGCCTGCTGTTCGCCGACGCGCTCGCGAGCCGCCCGGGCGCGGAGCTCTCGCCCGAGGAGGCGATCGCCATCCCGGCCATGTACGCGACGGTCGCCGTGCGACGCGCGCTCGCCGACGGAGAGCCGGTGACGCGCCCGACGGTGGACCTCGCGCGGGTGGCGCGCGGGCGCGCGATCTTCCTCGAGCGCGTCGTGGGCGAGATCGCGAACCGCCAGATCCTCCAGACCGCGCCGCGCGCCGTGGCGGCCGCCCGGCTCGAGGGGCCCCTGCTCGCGCCCATCGATCCGACGAAGCCCATGAGCGCGAAGCTCGCCGTGCGCTGCGCCGACTGTCACAACGCCTCCCCGCTCGAGCGCGCGCTGCCGCTGGCCGAGAACCCGCCGCCCCTCGGACGCTGCTCGCACTGCCACCTCTCGCACCCCGAGCTGCCGGGCGTGGGCACGGCCGCGGCCGGCCCCGAGGTCTCGCCCGACGGCGGCGCCAGCGACGTGCGCCTCGTCGGCCTCGCCACCTTGCCCGTGCCCGCCGGCGCCGCCGCCGAGGTCGCCTACTGCGCCCGCTGCCACGCGCGCCACCGCGCCTTCGGCCCCGTCGTCTACTCGAACAGCCGGCTCTTCCCCTTCGACGCGGACGGCGACGGCGACGCCCAGCTCCACCCCGAGGCGGACGCGCGCGCCGGCGGCATCGGCACCGATCCGTGGCTGGCCTTCGACGTCCCGCGCCCCGAGTGGCCCTTCTCCCTCGAGCTGCCCGTGGTGGGCGCCGACCCGGCCGCGCCCACGAAGATCACGCGCGCGCGCAGCGGCGTCTCCTGGGTCCGGACGGCGCCGCTGCTGGCCGTCTCGGCGACGGCGCCCTACCTCCACAACGGCTCGGTGCCGACGCTGCGCGCGCTCCTCGAGCCGCCGAGCCGCCGGCCCGCGCGGTTCCCGCTGGGCGCCACGGGGTTCGTCTTCGACACCCGCCTGCCCGGGAACCACAACACGGGCCACGACTTCGGCACGAAGCTCAAGCCGTCGGAGAAAGACGACCTCGTCGCTTTCCTGCAGACGCTCTGAGCGCGGATTCGTCGGCGCCGCGCGGAATGCGACGCAGCTCGCCTCGGGAGTGGTAGCGTCCCGCCCGTGTCCGTCACGGCGATTCGAGGAGGAGCGGTCGACGCGCCGCTCGACCGCGCGCGGCGCAAGGCGTACGGCCGCCTGATCCCGTTCGTGTTCGTCTGCTACGCGATCGCCTACATCGATCGCGCGAACGTCGCGTTCGCGAAGCTGACGATGGCCAAGGACCTCGGCTTCAACGACGACATCTTCGGCACCGGGTTCGGGATCTTCTTCCTGGGGTACGTGCTGCTCGAGGTGCCGGGCGCGATCCTCGTCGAGCGCTGGAGCGCCCGGAAGATGATCAGCCGCATCATGGTCTCGTGGGGGCTCGTGGCGGGCCTCACGGCGCTCGTGAAGACGCCGGGGCAGTTCTACGGGATGCGCTTCCTGCTGGGCCTCGCCGAGGCGGGGTTCTTCCCGGGCGCCATCGTGTACCTCACGCACTGGTTCCCGGCGCGCGATCGGGCGCGGGCGCTGGCGCTGCTGGTCATCGCCTCGCCCATCGCGCAGATGGTGAGCATGCGCGTGTCGGCGCCCATCCTGGCCATCGGCACCACCGAGACCATCAACGGCGTGGCCGTGACGACGCCGCCCATGTTCGGCCTGCACGGGTGGCAGCTCATGTACATCGTCTGGGCGGTGCCGGCGGTCATCCTGGGGCTCCTCGTGCTCTTCAAGCTCACCGATCGCCCGGCCCAGGCGCGGTGGCTCAGCGCCGAGGAGCGCGACGCGCTCGAGGCGGAGCTGGCGCGCGAGCGCACGGCCCAGGGCGTCGCGCAGCACATGAGCATCGGCGAGGCGCTGCGCAACCCGGCGGTGCTCCTCCTCGCGCTCACGAACTTCCTCGTGACGAGCGCCCACTACGGCATCGAGGCCTTCCAGCCGACCATCCTCAAGAGCTGGTTCAACCTGAGCCTCGCCAGCGTCTCGTGGGCCGCCATGCCGGTGTTCTTCGCGATCCTCGTGGGCCTGCTCGGCGTGAGCTGGAGCTCCGACCGTCGCGGCGAGCGCTGGCTCCACACGGTCGTGCCGATGTTCTGGGGCGCGGCGGTGCTGATCCTGACGATGCTGGCGCGCGCCGACTACGCGCTCACGATCGTCCTCTTCGCGCTGGCCGTCATGGGCGTGCGCAGCTACCTCACCCCCTTCTACGCGCTGCCCAAGCTCTTCCTCGAGGGGCCGGCCGCGGCGGGGGCCATCGGCTTCATCAACGCCGTCGCGAACCTGGGCGGCTTCGTCGGGCCGAAGACGCTGGGCGCGCTGTCGAAGGCGAGCGGCGGGTCGTACGTGACCGGCTTCCTCTACCTGGCGGCGACGACGGCGCTCGCGGGCGTGTGCATCCTCGTGCTGCGGGCGTACTACGGCCGGCGCGCGGCCGCGTGATCGCGCGGCGAGCGGACGCCGCGCCGGCGCGCGTTTGACCGACGCGCGCCGGCCGCCTTAGCCTCCTCGCGATGGCCCCGAGCTCCCGAGTCGACGGCGTGACAACCGTCTCCCTGGGGCTACCCCAGGGATCGCTCGAGACCCGAAGCAGCTCACCGCGCGCGTTTCAACTCCGGCTCCACCGGAGCGGGGCGCGCGCCAGACGAGAACAGTCGGGAGCTCGGCGGCCGTCACCTTCGCCGAAGGGACGCGCGTGATCGTCCGGACCGCGCGCGCGCTGGCGTACGGCTTCCTCGCCGGACCGTGGAACGAGGGCTCGCTGGTCGCGCGCGGGCGCGAGGTGCTGGACGCGCGGCCGCGCTGGCTCCGCCACCTCGTCCGACGCGTGCTCCGGCGCTTCCCGGAGCGGCCGCCGGGCGGCCCGGAGCCCCTCCTCGAGCTGCTGCTCGGCGACGAGCGCCTCCGGATCGCCGTGAGCTCCCCGCCCTACCCCCGCGTCCGCCGCTGGCTCGCGCCCGAGCTCGCCATGATCGCCGTGCCCGGGCCGCCGAGCACGTTCGCCGTCCCCGCGCTCGCCACCGAGGGCGACCTGGCGGCCGCGCTCGGGCTCACGCCGCCCGAGCTCGCCTGGTTCGCCGACGGGCGCCGCCTCAACGAACGGACGTCGAAGCCGGCGCTCCTTCATTATCGATACGCCTGGGTCTCGAAGACGGGCGGCGGGTTTCGCCTGCTCGAGGCGCCGAAGCCGCGGCTGCTCGCGCGCCAGCGGTGGATCCTGCGCAACGTGCTCGAGGCGATCCCGCCGTCGCCGCACGCGCACGGGTTCGTGCGCGGCCGCGACGTGCGCTCCTTCGTGCGACCGCACGTGGGCCGCGCCGTCGTCGTGCGGCTCGACCTCCAGGACTTCTTCGCGTCCGTGACCCGCGCGGGCGTCGCGGCGATCTTCCGGCGCGTGGGCTACCCGCGCCCGGTCGCCGACGCGCTCGCGAACCTGTGCACCGCCGCGACGCCGCTGTCGGTCCTCGACGCTCACCCGCGCGACGGCGACCTGCCGCGCCGCTTCCTCGTGAACGCGGCGCTGCGCGATCGCCACCTGCCCCAGGGCGCGCCCACGTCGCCGGCGCTCAGCAACCTCGTCGCGTGGCGCATGGACACGCGGCTCGCGGGGCTCGCCGCCGGCTTCGGCGCGACGATGACCCGCTACGCCGACGACCTCGCCTTCTCGGGCGACGAGACCTTCGCGCGCGCCCTGCGCTTCTTCCTGCCGCGCGCGGGCGCCATCGTCCTCGAGGAGGGCTTCCGCGTCAATCACCGCAAGACGCGCGTCATGCCGCGGGGGCACCGGCAGGAGCTGTGCGGGATCGCGATCGCCGAGCGGCCGAGCGTCCCCCGGCGCGAGCGCGATCGCCTCCGCGCCATCCTGTTCAACGCGCGGCGCTCGGGCCTCGAGAGCCAGAACCGAGAGGGCCACGGCGAGTTTCGCCGTCACCTCGAGGGCCGGGTCGCCTGGGTGCGGGCCGTGGATCCCCGGACGGCGCGCCGGCTCGGGGCCCTGCCGGAGGAGGTCGTCAGAGCTTGAACAGCCCGCCGTCGCGGCGGCCGAGGACGGTGCGCGCGAAGCCGATGGCCGCGGCGAGGAAGAGCATGGCCCACAGGCCCAGCGCGGCGGCCACCTGGTGGCCGTCGCCGAGCAGCGCGTAGAGCTCGAAGATGGCCTTCGTGATGGGGTAGGTGGCCTGGCGCTGCGCGAGGATGAGCGAGTCCGACACCTCGAGCATCGACAGCGCGAAGGCGAAGATGCCGCCCGCGAGCAGGTGCGGCGCGAGCAAGGGGAGCGTGACGCGCGCGAAGACGCGGTGGGCGCTGGCGCCCAGGCTCGCCGCGGCCTCCTCGAGGGCGACGCTGATCTGCGTGAGGCCGGCGGCCGCCGACCGCACGATGAACGGCAGGCGGCGCACGCCGTAGGCGATCACGAGCAGCGCCGTCGGATCGCGCACGGGGTTGAGGAACGCGAGCGCGTGGCCCTCGCGCGAGATCGACAGGTAGCCGAAGGCCATGACGAGGCCGGGCACGGCGAGCGGGAGCATCGCCGCGGCGTCGAGCGCGGGGGCGAGGCGCGTGCGCGTGCGGACGACGAGCCACCCGATCGCCGTCCCCAGCACGAGATCGAAGGCCGTCGAGAGCGTGACGTAGCGCAGGCTGTTGCCGATCGACGGGACGACCATGTCGTGGCCGATCGCGGCGCGCACGTGATCGAGCGTGAGGCCCGAGGGGAGCACGGTGCCATACCAGTCGCGCGCGAACGCGGAGAGCACGACGCCGAGGTTGGGGGCCGCCGCCGCGCCGATCACGGCGGCGAGGACGAGCGCGGCGCCCAGGGCCGGCAGCGGGCCGAGCGGCGTGCGCGGGCGGACCCGGCCCCCCTTCGTCGCGCCGGGCGGCCGCGCGCGGCCCACGATGAAGCGCGCGGCGGCGTAGCTCGCCACCGTGGCGACGAGCACGACCACGACGAGCCCGAAGACGAACGGGTTACGGCCGATGTCCTTGAGCCCCGAGAAGATCTGCACCGACGTCACGCGCGTGTAGTCGCACATGAGGGGGACGCCGAGCTCCGTGAGGCCCCAGATGAAGACGATGCTCGTCGCCGCGAAGAGGCTGGGCCCGAGGAGCGGCAGCGTGATCTTGCGGAAGCGGCGCCAGCCGTGGCAGCCGAGGCTCGCCGCCGCCTCCTCGAGCTCGACGTTGAGCCCGCCCAGCGCCGCCTGCACGTTGAAGTAGACGATCGGGTAGAGGTGGAGCGCCGTGAGGCCGACGACCACCGCGAAGCGGCCGTTGCGCAGCCAATCGATCGGGTCATGAAGGACGCCCATCCGGAGGAGCAGCGCGTTCAGCGCCCCCTCGTTGCCGAGGATCTGCTTGATGCCGACGGCGCCCACGAAGGGCGGGACCATGAGCGGCAGCGGCACGAGGGCCGCGAAGAGGCGGCGGCCCGGGAGCTCGTAGCGCCCGAGCAGGACGGCCGCGGTCGTGCCGACGACGGCCGCGATGAGCGTGCTGCAGAGGGCGAGCTCGACCGCGTTGGCGAACCCCTCGCGGTAGAGCGGGTTGCGGAAGACGGCGGCCATGTAAGCGAACGTCGCGCGCCCGTTGGCGTCGACGAAGGCGCCGCGCACGCCGTCGGCGAGCGGCCAGAGCAGGAAGGCCACGAGGACGAGGCCGACCCCCAGCGCCGCCGCCGTCGCCAGGCGCCCGCCCGAGGTCTTCATCGGCCCTCGCGCGCGAGGGCGGTGACCTCGCGGTAGAGCGCGCGGTGGTGCTCGACGAGCCGCACCGTCCAGCGCGCCTCCTCGAGCGGATCGGCGGCCTGCAGCGCCGCGCGCAGCGGGCCCGCCACCGTGTCGTAGTCGACGAGCGAGACGTCGTCGAAGCGCGCCCTGGCCTGCGGCGGGAAGCCCGCCCGAACGAGGGCCTCCCAGGCGCGCGCGAGCTCGGCGTCGGGATCGAGGCACATCGTGCGCACGACGAGGGCGATCGCCGAGAAGAGCTGGCCCGTCCAGGCGGCGTGATAGGCGAAGGCGCCCGTCTCCTCGTAGGGGTCCTCGTCGGGGTCGGCGCGCAGCGGCGCGAAGACCGGATCGTAGAGGCGCGGAAGGATGGGCATCCGCCGCAGCGTGTACGTCGTGGGCCCCCCGGGCGCGCCGCGCCGGAACGCCCACAGCTTCTGCCCCTCCTCGGACAGCACGAACTCGATGAAGCGCACGGCGAGCTCGCGGTGCGGCGCCCCGCGCAGGAGCGCGATGGGATCGGCGTCGAGCGACGTCTCGCCGCGCGCCGTCTCGAAGCCCACCCGCCCCGGGCGGCCGACGCTCGCCGCGTAGTCGCCCTGCACGCGGCCGAAGAAGTCGATGCACATGCCGGCCGCCGCCTCGCCCATGGCCACGTCGAGCGGGATCTTCGCGCCCGAGTCCGTGAAGTAGCGCGCGTTCGCGCCGATGCGACGGATGAGCCGCACGGCGGCCGCCCACCCGTCGCGCGTCGCCGCCCGATCGAGCGCCGCCGGGTCCCGCTCGCCCGCGGCGCGCGCCCGGACCAGCGCCTCGTTCATCTCGTTCTGGATGATGGTCTCGAAGGCCTTGCCGACCGAGCCGCTCTTCGTGGGGTCGGCGAGCGCCAGCTGGCCGCGCAGGGCGGGCGCGGCCAGCGACTCCCAGGAGGCGGGCGGCTCGCTCATGCCCAGGCGGTCGAGGACGTCGCGGTTGTAGCAGACGCCGAAGGTCGACAGGCTCGTCCCGAACCAGCGCCCGTCGCGATCCCAGTACGTCTCGCCCCCGCGCGTCTGCGGGACGCCGCCCGGACCGAAGAGCTCGGGGTGGCCCGCGACGAGGCCGGCGTCGACGAGGCGGCCCGCCCTGGCGTGCTTGATGAACTCGGAGCTGCCCCCGCCGAAGAGCAGGTCGACGCCGCTGCTGACGTCGGAGGCGAGGAAGGCGCGGCGGGCCTGGTCCCCGACGTCGCCGCCCGCGGCCGGCAGCGGCGTCGTCCGCGAGAGCCCGGCGGCGACGGCGGCCGACCACGGGCGCCCCAGGTCCCGCGTCCAGTGCCGCTGGAACGACGCCCCGAACTCCGACGAGAGGTACCGGGTGATCTCGGCCGTGCCGCCCGGCCAGCGCCAGTCGATCTCGACGTCGCGGCCGAGGCGGGCCATGTGCTCGCGGAAGGCGCGTCCGAACTCGAAGCGGATCGACTCGTTGTGCGGCGTGAGGATGACGAGCGTCTCCGTGCCTCGCGGCGCCGCCGGCTTGTCGCGCGTCGAGCGCGCCACGAATGGCACGGCCAGGACGAGGACCAGCGCCGCCGCCGACGGGAGCGCGCGCCTCATGCGCCGCCCCCGGGCTCGTCGCGCGGCAGGAGCACGACGTCCCGCGGGTCGACGGCGGCGACGACCTCGGCGCGCGCCTCGGCGCGCGCGTTGAGCTCGAAGAGGGCGAGCGCCGTGTCCCCCACGCGCACGCGATGCTCGGCGAGCTCGCCGAGGTACGTGACGCGCTCGACGCGGCCGCGCAGCGTGTTGGGCGCCGCCTCGCCGCCCCGCACGAGGCGCAGGCACTCGGGCCGGATGGAGATCCAGACGTCGTCGCCCGCCGCGGGCGCGAAGGCCGCGTCGCGCGCCGCGACCAGCGCGCCCACGGGCGACTCGACCCGCACCTCGGTCCCCGCGGCGGCGGTGACTCGCCCCGCGAGGAGGTTGGTCTCGCCCACGAAGGCGGCCACGGCTCGGGACCGGGGCCGGCGGTAGACATCCGAAGGCGACCCCGCCTGGAGCAGCCTGCCGCCCGACATCACCCCGACGCGGTCGGCGACGGCCAGCGCCTCCTTCTGATCGTGCGTGACGTACACGGTCGTGAGGCCGTGCTCCTTGCAGAGCCGCCGGATCTCCTCGCGCATCGAGTGGCGGAGCTTGGCGTCGAGGTTCGAGAGCGGCTCGTCGAGGAGCAGACAGCGCGGGCGCACGACGAGGGCGCGCGCCAGCGCCACGCGCTGCTGCTCGCCGCCCGACAGCTCGTCGACGCGCCGGCCGCCGTAGCCCGGCAAGCGCGTCGACGCCAGCGCCGCCTCGACGCGGGCGGCGAGCTCGCCCTTGGCGACGCGCCGCTCGCGCAGCCCGAAGGCGACGTTCTCGAACACCGAGAGGTGGGGCCACAGCGCGAAGCTCTGGAACACCATGCCCGCGTTCCGCTGGTGCGCCGGCAGGCGCGTGACGTCCTCGTCGCCGAAGCGGATCGCCCCCGCGTCGGGCGCGACGAAGCCCGCGAGCGCGCGCAGGAGCGTCGTCTTGCCGCAGCCGCTCGGCCCGAGCAGCAGGAAGAGCTCGCCCGGCTCGATCGCCAGGGTCACGCCGTCGACGGCCACCGTCGCGCCGTAGCGCACCGTCAGCTCGCTGATCGTGATCGGGACGGGGGAGGCCGACGCCATCTCGGCGTCATCTTAACGTCGTTTGCGCCGGCGCCGCAGCCGCGGCCCTACTTGGCGTAGTCCGTGGCGCGCGTCTCGCGAATGACCGCGACCTTGACCTGGCCCGGGTACGTCAGCTCGGCCTCGACCCTGCGCGCGATGTCCTTGGACAGGAGGCGCGCCTGCTGGTCCGTCACGCGCGAGTTCTCGACGATGACGCGCACCTCGCGGCCCGCCTGGATCGCGAAGGCCCGCTCGACGCCCTGGAAGCTGGTGGCGATGCGCTCGAGATCGGCGAGCCGCTGCACGTACGACTCGAGCATCTCGCGCCGCGCGCCCGGCCGCTGGCTCGACAGCACGTTGGCCGCGTCGACGAGGTGGTCCATGACGTCGGTGGGCGGGACGTCGCCGTGGTGGGCCTCGATGGCGTGACACACGCGCGGCGGCTCGCCCAGCTTTCGCGCGACGCCGGCGCCGATGACGGCGTGCGCCCCCTCCGCCTCCTGGTCGATGGCCTTGCCGATGTCGTGCAGGAGGCCCGCGCGCCGCGCCGTCTTCACGGGCAGGTTCAGCTCGGCGGCCATCGCGCCCGCGATGAAGCCCACCTCGATCGAGTGCTGCAGGAGGTTCTGCGCGCCCGACGAGCGCAGCTTGAGCTTCCCGAGCAGGCGCACGAGCTCGGGGTGCAGCCGCCCGAGCCCGAGGTCGAAGGCCGCCTGCTCGCCCGCCTCCTTGCACTGCGCCTCGACCTCCTGCGTGGCCTTGTCGACCATCTCCTCGATGCGCGAGGGGTGGATGCGGCCGTCGGCGATGAGGCGCGTGAGCGCGAGGCGCGCGATCTCGCGCCGCACGGGGTTGAAGCACGAGATGACGACCGCCTCGGGCGTGTCGTCGATGATGAGGTCGATGCCCGTCGCCGCCTCGAGCGCGCGGATGTTGCGCCCCTCGCGCCCGATGATGCGGCCCTTCATGTCGTCCGAGGGCAGCGGCACGGTGGCGACCGTGCGCTCGGCGACGTACTCGCCCGCGTAGCGCTGGATGGCGGCCGAGATGATCATCTTCGACTTCTCCTCGGCCTCGGCGCGCGCCGCGTCCTCTATCTTCTTGACCTCGTCGGCCACCGACCGGCGCGCCTCGTCGCGCACCTCGGCGACGAGCTCGGCCCTGGCCTCGGCCTGGGAGAGGCCCGCGATGCGCTCGAGCCGCGCCCGGGCCTCGGTGCCCTGCTGGGCGGCCGCGCGCGCCGCCGCCTCGGCCGCCGCCTCGCGCCCCGCGAGCTGCTTGGTGGCGCGCGCGACCTCCTCGAGCTGCTGGGCCGTCGCGCGCTCGCGCTTGTCGAGCTCGCGCTCGCGCTCGCCGAGCGCGGCGCCGCGCCGCTCGAGGTCGCCCTGCCGCGACTTGAGCTCGGCGTCGACGTCGGCGCGCGCCTTCTGCGCGAGCTCCTTGGCCTCGAGCACGGCCTGGCGCTTGAGCGACTCGGCCTCGGCCTTGGCCGCCTCGAGCAGGCGCTGCTTCTCGGCGTCCGTCTGCGGCAGCGAGGGCGGCCGCAGCGCTCGGCCGATGAACAGCGCGATCACGAAGACGACCACGACGCCCGCGAAGAGCGCGACGACCGTGGGGATCACGGCGCCGCCCTCCGCGCCGGCCGGGCGTCGAGCACGCGCCGCTCGGTCACCACGAGATCGACCGGCACGTCGTTCTCGTCCACGGGACAGGCGTCGACGACCTGAAAATCGTAGGCGAGCCCGACCATCAGCGCCGCGGCCGCGCGCCGCGCCCGCAGCTCGCGGCCCGCGCCGTCGTAGTACCCGCCGCCCTGCCCGAGCCGCCCACCCGCCGCGTCGAAGGCGAGGCCCGGCACGAGCATGACGTCGAGGTCCGCGAGGGGCACGGCCGGGCAGGACGGGAGCGGCTCGGTGAGGCCGTGGGGCCCGTCGCAGAGGTCAGTCGCGCCAGCGACGCGGTGGAACCGGAGGGTGGGCGGCCAGCGCGTGTCGATGCGCGGCAGCGCGACGACGAAGCCGGCCGCGCGCGCCCCGTCGAGGGCGGCCGCGGGATCGAGCTCGCCGCGGACGGCGACGTAGCCGGACAGGCGACCGCCGCGCCCGAGCTCCGGCAGCGCGAGCAGCCGCTCCGCCACGGCGCGCGCGCAGGACAGCCGCTCGGCCGCCGGCAAGGCGAGGCGCCGCTCGGCCATCGCCCGGCGAAGGCGACGCTTCTGGTCGAGGAGCTCTGGGCGGGGGGTGGTGGCCATCGGAACCATCGGGAAGCGACGGATCCATCGGCCGGGGCGACGTCGTCAGAACGGGCAGATTCGATCTTTGCAGCAACCGGAGAGCACCGATGCGACAGCCTCCGGGACGATCTTGGGGGGATCTCGAAACCCGATCACATCTATTGAGACGTTCGCCGGACGGCAAACGGAAGCCCGGCGCGAGCCGGAGCGTTCATACTCGCGCCTCGCGTTCCAGGTAGTCAAGCAGGGACTGACTCTTTTCGCGAATACTTTTCCGCAGTTCCCGCGTGTCGCGGCGTTCTGCGAATAGCTCTTCGGCAACCTGGAGCGCCGTGAGCACGGCCGCCGACTGCGTGTCGACCGTGCGCGTGCTCTTCTGCACCTCGCGCATCTTGCCGTCGACATAGGCGGCGATCGATCTGACCCAGCGCTCGTCGTCGTCCGTCTTGAGCGAGTAGCGCACGCCCGCGATCTGCACGGCCACCGAACGCTTCACGGGGCCACCATACCATGGGCGAAGGTCTGGTCCGAGACGAGCTTCCCCGCCTCGTCCCAGCGCCGCCACGGCCCGTCGCGCTCGCCGTCGTCGTACGCGCCGTCGGTCTTGGGCGACCCGCTCTCGTGCCATTCGCGGAAGACGCCGTGGCGGACGCCCGCGTCGTACGTGACCTCGCGCGCGAGCTGACCGCTCTCGTGCCAGAACTGCCAGGTGCGCGTCCGGTAGCCGTCGCGATCGTAGTGGCCGAGCACGCGCGGCTTGCCGCTCGAGTACCACGCGGCGAACGTGGGCAGCTCCTCGGCGCGGATCGTGCGCCCCAGCGTCGGGTCCGAGGAGCCGAGGCTCACGATGATCGAGCTCGTGGGCGCCGTCGGATCGAGGGGCGGCTCGTTGGCGCCGCGCGGGGGCGGCGTGATCTTCTTCTCGACGAGCGCGCCGTCCTCCCACCGGTCGCGCCGCCAGGCCGGCCCCGTGCTGGGGAAGTACTGCCACTCGCCGAAGCGCGCGCCGTCGAGGTAGGCCCCCTGGAGCATCTTGGCGCCGTTCTCGTAGTAGCGCACCTCGAGGCCCTGGCGCACGCCGTCGGGGCGGTAACACCACTCGGCCTCGGCGCCGCCGCTGAACACGCGCCGGCGCGCGCCCGTGCCCTCGGGACAGACGACCTGGATGGGCGCGCAGGCCCAGAGCCCCAGCGCGAGCCCGACCGCGAGGGCGGCGAACGGGAGCGCGCGCCTCACGCGGGCCCCGAGGGCCCGAGCGCGCGCGCGGCGCGCTCGAACCACGACAGCGCCGGCGAGGACGCGCCCTCCGGCGTCAGCACGAACGCGTTGTGCGACGACAGGCCGCAGCGCTCGCCGGCGAGGCGCAGGCGATGAAAGCCGAAGCCATAGCCCGAGTAGAGGGGCAGCGGGACGATCCGGTGCGCGCGCAGGCCGGCGGCGGCGAACTCGCGCTCCCAGGCGCGCGCGCCGAAGCCGCGCAGCTCGGCGAGGTTGCCCGGGTACTCGCCGTGCGGCTGCGGCAGCACGTTCTGGAGGATGAGCTTGAGCGTGACCTTGCGCCGATCGCTCCAGCGGTTCGTCTCGAGCGCCTGCGCCGGCGTCCCGGGCGCGCCCTCGCGGCGCCGCTTCAGGGCGCACGTGAGCGCGTCGAAGAGGAGGTCGAGGCCGCCCACGAGCTGGTGCGGGTAGTAGAAGAGGAGCTGCAGGAGCTTCCACGTCCGTGACGGCATGATGTGCAGCATGACGCCGCCCGGCCGCAGGCAGCGGCGCAGCTCGAGGTAGACAGGCGCGCGATCGCGGATGTGCTCGAGCACGCTCGAGGAGAACACGAAGTCGAACGACGCATCCTTGAACGGCAGGTGCGCGGCGTCGCAGACGAGGCGCCGCACGCTGACGGGCAGCGCCGGCGCGCCCGTGGCGAGGCGCGGGCGGTACGAGTCCGTCGTCACGAGCGATCGGCAGTGCGACGCCACGAGCGACGCCACGAACGCGTCGCCGCCGCCGATCTCCAGGCCGTCGCCGAGCGCCCCCGCCGGCACGCCCTCGAAGACCGCGGCGCACTCGCGCCGGCGCTGGCGCGTGCGGGCCTCGGGCCAGGGCTCGCGGATGCGCATCGGCGCAGTATCGCCTCGTGGCGAGGAGCGACGCAATCGGCGGGAGCGCCGCCCCGCGGGGGCCGCGCTCCCCCGCGGCGCGCGGGAGCGCTACGCCGCTCGGTCGGGGACCCAGGGCACGAGGCCCGTCACCGAATGTCCGCGCGCGTCCGTCGCCACGAGGCGGGCGGGCAGCGGGAAGCTCGGCGAGACCTCGCTGCCGTCGCTGGTCGTCGTGGCGATGCGCGCGCTGTCCGTGTTCTCGGCGGTCTTGCCGCTCACGACGGCGGCCGGGTTGCCGAAGCTCGCCAGCGTCCAGCGAATGGGGAGCTCGTAGCCACGTTGCCACAGGTCGATCATCGACCTGTGGATCTCGCGCAGCACGCCCGCGTCCATGTCCGTCACCACCTGGCTCATGCTCGGCCGATTCCCCGTTTACTAAAGATGGGGCGGGAAAGGCGGCCGTGACGTGACGTTTTGTCTTCAGCCGCTCGTCAGGGAAACCCCCAGGCCGTGTCTCCATGCGTAAACGAGGGCGACCAGCGCCGCCAGAGCGAGCCCGCGCAGAATACGAGCATTCCGTACACGTCGGCGTAGGACGTCGTAGTAGGCGGCCGCCTCGTCGCGCGGCAGCTTGGAGAGGACGAGCTCCTGCTGGCGCAGCCGCAGGTTGTCGCGCGCGCGGACCCCGACGAGGACGAGGGCGGCGACCATGAGGAGCGTGCTCACGCGCGGCCCCCCCTCACGCGGCGTGCCCGCGCGTGGCGAGGACGACGAGCGCCGCCGCGGCCGCCAGCACGAGCGCCGCCGTCACGCCGATCATGAGCCGCTCGTCGCGCGCGCGCGTCGCCTCGTAGTGGTCGCGCGCCTCACGCCCCGGCAGCTGCTCGAGCCGCTTGTAGCGCCTCTTCTCTTGCCAGAGCTGCGCCCCCGACGTCAGCGCCACCGCGAGCACGAGAACGAGACGAAGAACGCGCACGAGCCCCCGGGTGGACCCTATCAGGGTCCCCCGATCTACGGAATGATCGTGCCGCAGTCGACGAACACGAAGTTCGTGTCGACGCGGAAGTGGGACTCCGTGGTGTGCCGCTCGGCGTGGAAGAGCTCGATGTTGTAGGCGTTGCCCTTCTTGATCCCGAGCGCGGCCGCCTGCGCGTCCATGTCGATCGTCTGGGAGGTCATCGGGTGCAGGCCGCCGAGATCGACGGCGAGCTTGCCGTTGATGAAGACCCACACGTCGTCGTCGCCCGTGAACGTGAACTGCTCGCCGCCGCTGTAGAAGAACTTCGTGTGCAGCTCGGTCGTGAAGCTGAAGTTGTGCGTCTGCCCCGGCGTGTTGCCGAAGCCGAGGCCGTCGAGGGGGAAGAAGTGCGAGGCGTCGAACTCCGCCACCATGCCGCCGTTGGGGCCGGTGGCCGGCTCGAAGATGAAGCTGATGTCGTACGCCATGTTGATGCCGTCCATCGTGCGGTACCACTGGTCGAAGTTCGCCTTCGTCGTGGTCTGCGGGCCGTAGGGACAGTCCGCCGTCGTCGTGCCGTCCGGCACGGTGGCCTCCTCGCACTTGGAGGCGTACACGGGCTTGCGATCGGCGCCGAGGTCGGCCGCCACGAGGCCCGGCGTCTGGGCGCCCCCCGAGAAGTGCTCGAAGTCGGGGTTGCCCCCCATGTTGATGTCCTTGAAGTCGCGCACGACCCCGACGACCTGGAAGCAGCCGGTCATCGGGCTGTCGATCTGGGTCTGGCCGCCGTTCGCCGGGATGGGATCGCCCGTCTTGTACGCGCCGACGTCGACCATCGTGTAGCCCGCCGGGATGTCGACCTGGTTGATGGTGCCGGGCGTGAAGATCGGCCCCGTGCCGCCGCCGCCGGACGTCTTCGAGCCGCCCGAGCCGGTGATGAAGATCGAGCCGTTGCCCGCGGTCTGCATGCCGATACCGCCGCTGCCCGCGCTGCCGGTGTTGGTCACGGCGGCGGGCACCTTGCTGGGGTTGAACGTGCAGGCCACGAGGGCGCTCGCCGCCAGGCCCGCGACGAAGACGGGAAGGCGCGCCGAAGCGAGGGGGGCAGGCATGCGGTCCTCCAAACGATGAAAATTTCTGGAACGGGGACTATAACGCAACGCTTTTGGGCGTTCCACTGGCGCGGCGTGATCCTCCACCCCACTTGAGCCAATCGGGGCCCGATCCTTCATCCCACCTCACCGAATTGGGGCGAGGCGCGCCAAATGCGCACTCTCTCGCGGCGTGTCAGACGGGGAAGGCCAGGCAGAAGAGCACGGCCAGCGCGGACAAGCCCATGACGATGGCCAGCACCTTGCCGGCGTCGAGCTTTTTCTTGCGTGGTTTCGACTCGCTACGCCGGTGCCAGCCCGCGCGACGGCGCCGCTTGTCGGCGGCTCGGTAGTACTCCTGCCACTGCGAGGGCACGAGCGGGTCGAGCTTCGAGCGCATCCCTTGTCAGTCGGCTGAACGACGCGTTCCTGTACCCTAGGGAAAACCCCGAGATCGCGAGGCCGGAATCCGTCTTTGATGAAGGCGGGGGACGGCGGGCACTAACCTCGACGTGGCTCAGCTCTCTCGAATGGAAACCGACGCGAGCGACTGGACGGCCCTCGAAGAGAAGTTCTTCGCCGCCGCGCCCCCGGAGATCGCCGTGCCGCCTCCGCCGCCGCCCAGCTTCGACGATCTCGCGCCGGGCGTGTCCGATCGGCCACGCGGCTCCGCCGTCGTCGCGGCCGCGGGGACCGTCGCGGCGCTCGCGGCCGCGGGCGCGCGGCGGCTCGCAGCCC
>DASZWW010000136.1:0-8832 GCA_035546175.1 Polyangia bacterium | reverse complement strand
GGGCGGGCAGCACGACGGAGGTGTCGCGCCACGCGGCGCCCACGGGCGCGCGGCCGCCGTCGGCGAGCCGCGCGAAGAGGCGCCCCGTGACGGCCACGACGCGCTGGCCCGGCTCGCCCCGCGCGAAGGCGACGACGTGGCCGTGCAGCCGCCCGCGCACCGCGCAGGGCACGTAGCTCGGACCCTCGAAGGCCTCGCGGCGGGCGGCGCGCGTCGCGAGCGCGCGGTGGAGGACGAAGGCCTTGATGGCGCCCGACTGGGGCCGGGCGAGCAGCTCCGCGGCCGTCGCGGGCGCGTCGAGCTCGGCGCCGCGGCGCACCTCGGCCAGGGTGGCCGCGCGGCGCGCGAAGTCCACGGGGCGGCGGTTGTCGGGATCGGCGAAGGAGAAGTCCCACAGCTCGCCGCCCCAGTAGACGTCCGGCACGCCCGGCGTCGCGACGGCCAGCAGCACCTGCGCGAGGCTGTTGAGCACGCCGGCCGTCTCGATGCGGGACACGAACGAGGCCACGGAGTCGAGGAAGCGCGCGCTGCGGCGCTCGTCGAGGAGCGCGCGCGTGAAGGCGGCCACGGCGTCCTCGTAGGCGACGTCCGGGTTGATCCAGCTGGTCTGCCGCTTGGCCTCGGAGATGCCCTTGGCGACGAAGGCCTCGAGGCGCGGGCCGAAGTCGCGGTCGGCCGCGGGGCCGCCCGCGGGCCAGCCGCCCACGAGCGCCCCGTAGATGAAGACCTCGGTGAGCGGGTCGGGACACCCGGGGTCGGGCCGCAGCGCCTCGTTGAGCGCGCGCCACGACAGCACGGCGTCGCGCCACTCCTCGGGGATCTCCGAGAGCACGTGCAGGCGCGCGCGCGTGTCGGCGCCCCGCTTCGTGTCGTGGGTGGCGGTCATCGAGAGGGCGCGGGGCCACTGCCGCGCGCGGCGCTGCATGAAGGCGTGGAACTCGGCCACGGTGAGCCCGAGCCGATCGGGGTCGCCGCCGACCTCGGCCAGCGAGGGCAGGGGGAAGTAGCGGTAGAACGCGGTGTCCTCGATGCCCTTGGCGGACACGGGCCCCGTGAGCTGCTGGACGCGGAGCACGAAGTCGCGGCGCGCCTCCCGCTGCTCGGGCTGCAGGCCCGCGGGATCGCGCAGCAGCAGCAGATCCTCGATGAACTGGAAGAGCGAGTGGTTGACGACGGCGTTGCGCCGCACCGCCGCCCGCACGGCGCGCACGATCACCTCACGGTCGCGCGGCGCGACCTCGGCGGCCTCGCGCGTGACGTAGGTGCGGTAGACCGGGAAGCACGACAGGACCTCGCGCAGGGCCTCGTGCAGGCTCGCGAAGGTGAAGTCGCGCGTGTAGCGGTGCTGATCGGAGAGCGCGTCGAGCCGGCGCGCCAGCACGTTGAGCTCGGCGGCCAGCGCCGTCTCGAGGATGAGGCGGCGGCTCTCGTAGGCGACGTCGGCCCAGGACCGCGTCTCTCCGGTGAGCGCGCGCCACGCCCCGCGCACGCGCGCGCTGGCGTCGGCGTCGATGAGCACGCCCGAGGTCGCGGCCAGGTGCTCGTAGCCCGTCGTGCCGTCGACCGGCCAGTCGTCGGGGAGCGACTCGTCGTCGGCCAGGATCTTCTCGACGAGCAGCGTGGGCGGGCCGGCCGTGCCGCGCTCGGCGAGGGCGCGCAGGCGGGCCAGGTAGAGGGCGGGCTCGAGCAGGCCGTCGACGTGATCGACGCGGAAGCCGCTCACGATGCCGCGCTCGGTCCAGCGCGCCGGCAGCTCGTGCACGGCGCGGAACACGTCCTCGCGCTCGACGCGGATGGCGGCGAGGTCGTTGATGTCGAAGAAGCGGCGGTAGTTGATCTCGTGCGCGGCGACGCGCCAGTGGGCCAGGCGGTAGGGCTGGGCCTCGACGAGCGTCTCGAGCGCGTCGAAGCTGCGCGGCGCGCCCGGCACGCCGTTGAAGCCGCGGACGACCTCGGCGAGATCGGCGGCGACGGCCGGGTCGCCGGCCACGAGCTGCGCGAGGCGGCGGGCCACGGCCTCGCGCTCGTGCCGGCGGGCGCGCGCCTGGTGGCGCTCGATGGGCCAGTGGGCGAGGGCGCGCAGGATGCTCTCGAGCTCGACGGCGGCGTCCGACTCGCCGCCCGCGCGCGCCGAGACGCGCCGCCACAGCGGCTCGAGCAGGAGGCGCCACGACGGCGGCGCGAGCGGGAGCCAGTCGCCGCCGCGCCGCAGGCGGAAGAGGCCGTCGACGAACTCCACCGAGAGGGCGCCCGACTCGAGCTCGCGGCCGAACTGGTCGCCGAGGATCGGGAGCAGCACCTTGCCGGCGAGCGCCGGCTTGGGCGGTCCCCACTCGATGTCGAAGAACTCGGTCCACACCGAGCCCTGGCCGTTCTCGAGCACGTCGCGCCAGCGGCCGTTCGCGACGTCGGCGATGCACATGTGGTTGGGCCCGATGTCGACGATGAGGCCCATGCCGCGCTCGGCGAGGGCGCGGCCCAGGGCCACGAGATCCTCCTCGGTGCCGAGCGCGCGCTCGATGACGCCGTGGTCGACGACGTCGTAGCCGTGGCTGCTGCCGGAGCGCGACGCGAGCAGCGGCGATACGTAGGCGTGGCTGATGCCCAGGAGGTCGAGATAGGGCACGAGCCGGCGCGCGTCCGCGAGCGTGAAGGCCGCCGAGAGCTGCAGACGGTAGGTCGCGAGGGGCGCGCCGCGCTCCCGCGTGGCCGGGCGGTTCACGGGCCGGACCGCTCCGCGAAGAGCCCGTGCAGGTGCCTCCACCCCGCGCCGGCCTTGCCGCGCGCCAGCCCTCCCCAGAGCGCGCCGGCGACGACCGCCGACGCGAGCAGCATCTGCGCCCCGCGGCGGAGGCCGGGGGTGGCGCGGCGGCGACGGCATCGCGGGCGCGAGGGCGTCCGCTCCTCCTCGCCTCCTTCGTGCTGGCGCGCCCCCGGCACGAGCGGCAGCGGCGGGCCGACGGCGGGGAGCCCGAGCGCGCCGCCCTCGACGAGGGCCGCCTCGAGCGCGTCGGCGAAGGCCAGGACGGTGGGGTACCGCGCCTCCCGCTCGCGCGACATGCCCTTGCGGAGCACGCGCTCGACGGGGCCGACGTCCCACCCCGCCGCGGGCTCGAGCGTCGCGGGATCCTCGTGCACGACGGCGTAGAGGACGGCGACGGGCGTCTCGCGCGCGAACGGCGGGCGCCCCGCGAGGAGCGTGTAGGCGAGGGCCGCGAGCGCGAACTCGTCCGTGCGCGCGTCCGTCTGCTCCCGCAGGCCCTGCGCCTGCTCGGGGGCCATGTAGTCGGGCGTGCCGAAGACCGTGAAGTCCCCCGTGACCCGCGCCGACCACCCGCAGAGCGAGAGCCCGAAGTCGATGACCTTGACGACGGGCAGCTGACCGGCGGCGCGCGTGAGCACGACGTTCTCGGGCTTGAGATCGCGGTGTACGACGCCCGCGGCGTGGGCGGCGTCGAGGGCGCTCGCGACCTGACGCACGATCGAGACGATCTCGCGCAGGTCGAAGCGCCGGCCGCGGTCGAGCTCGCTGCGCAGGTCGACGCCCTCGACGAGCTCCATGGCGATGTACGGCACGCCCGTGGGCGACACGTTGAAGTCGTGGACCTGGACGACGTTCGGGTGCCGCAGCTGCGCGAGGACGCAGGCCTCGCGGCAGAACCGGGCCACCGAGTCGTGCCGCGCGGCCAGCTCGGGGTGCAGCGTCTTGATGGCGAGCGTGCGCGGCAGCCGCAGGTGCCCGGCGACGTAGACGTCGCCCATGCCGCCCGTCGCGAGCGTCCCTATGATGCGGTACGCGTCGTCGAGCACGTCTCCGGGCGCGAAGGGCCGCGGGCGCGCCGGCGGGGGCTCCGCGAGCGGCGGGTCGGCCGGCCTCGCGGCCGCGGGCGGCGCCGGGGCGGGCGGGCTCTGTTCAGGCGGCATGGTCACGGCTCGGGCTCCGAGGCGGTCACGCCGAGGCGGTGAACGCTTGGTCCTCGACGACCAGGCGGCGGGGCTCGGCGTCGGTCCGCAGCTCGAACTCGAGGACGCGCATCTCGTACTCGAGCCGGCGCAGGCGCGCCCGCGGGAGGCGCCGCCGGATGCGCGGGAACAGGCGCTCCTCGGCGGTCGCGTGGGCGCGGACGCGCTCGCGCAGCAGCCTCGTCATCGCCGCGAAAGCGCTGTCGTCGGTGGCGGTCTGGATGAGCTCGGTGAGCGCGCGCTTGACGTCGAAGTGGTCCTCGACGGCGAGCACGACGAAGGACCGGCCCTCGCCTTCGCCGGCCTCGGGCGTCAGGCCGGGATAGAAGACGCGCTCCTCGACCGCCATGTGCACGGCGAGCAGATCGCCGGCCTCGGCGAGGAGGCGGCCGCGGTCGTCGGGCCGGGCCTCGGCGAGCCAGCCGAGGAGCTGATCGATCTCGCGGTGCTGTCGGCGCAGGAAGTCGATGGCGTCGCCGTCGTCATAGGAGAAGAGCTTGGCGGGCTGCATGGCGATGCAACGCCTTTCGAGAATCGTGCCAACGGGCCGCGCGCCCTCGAACCGGGCGGCCCCGCGTGTCGCCGCGGCCGCGAGCGGGCGGCGGCGCTACCGATCGGTAACCGGGTTACGTCTTCGTGCCTCGCCCACCGCGCGCGCGCGCCGGCTCGGCGATTGCGACGGCCGTTCGGGTGGTTACGTTTGTCTCCGAGACGCGCGCGCTGACCGGACGCGGGCGTCGGGAGGGGTGCCATGAGGAGGTCACAGGGGGTCGTACTCGCCGCGCTGGGGGCGCTGTGGCTCGCGACGTCCGTCCGGGCCGCCGAGCCGCCGCCGATCGCCGCGCCCGCGCTGGCCGGCACGGACAAGCTCACGCTGCAGCGGCTGCACGACGCCAACCAGACGCAGAGCGCGATGGGCAAGCTCGCCGCCGAGAAGGGGGCCACGCGCGCCGTGCGCGACTTCGGGCAGCGCATCGTCAACGACAGCATGGTCGCCGATCGCAAGCTCGACGAGTACATGCGCACGCGCGGCACCGACCTCACGGCCCTCGCGACGACGACGGACGCGGACGCCGACCACGAGCTGCTGGCGACGAAGTTCGGGTTCGACTTCGATCGCGCGTTCGTCCAGCAGACGATGCAGGACCTCCAGGACACCGTCGATCTGCTGGGCAGCGCGCGCGTGGAGACGGCTGACGACACGCTCCGTCTCCTCTATGATGACCTCGCGCGGACGGTGAACGCCGACAAGAAGGCGGCAGAAGACCTTCTCACTGGCATGACGAGGAGTTGAGACAGATGGCCACGTATTCGTTGCCCGAGCTGACGTACGACTTCGGAGCCCTCGAGCCGCACGTCTCGGGGAAGATCATGGAGCTCCACCACGGCAAGCACCACGCGGCCTATGTCGCGGGGGCGAACACGACGCTCGAGCGCCTCGAGGAGGCGCGGGCGAAGAACGACTTCGCGGCGCTGCCCGCGCTCGAGCGCGCGCTCGCCTTCCACACCTCGGGGCACGTGCTGCACTCGATCTTCTGGACCAACCTCGCGCCCAAGGCCGGCGGCCGCCCCACGGGCGCGCTGGCCGCGCAGCTCGACCGCGACTTCGGCACCTTCGACGCCTTCCGGGCGCAGCTGACGCAGGTCGCGGGCACCGTCATGGGGTCGGGCTGGGCGGCGCTCGTCTGGGAGCCGCTCGCGCGGAAGCTCCTCGTCAGCCAGATCTACGACCACCAGTCGAACGTCGCCCAGGGCGCGTCGCCGCTGCTCGTGCTCGACGCCTGGGAGCACGCCTACTACCTGCAGTACCAGAACCGCAAGACCGAGTTCTTCGACGCGGTCTGGAACCTCTGGAACTGGACGGACGTCGACCGCCGGTTCGAGGCGGCCCGCGCCGTGGTCGTGCACGGCGCGGCGGCCAAGCCCGCCCGCTGACGGTCGACGCTCGGAGGGGCGGCGCGGCCTCGCCGCGACGTCCCGCCGATCTCAGAAATAACGGGCGATCTTGGCGATGACGAAGCCGACGGCGAAGGCGCCGAGGATGGAGCGGCCGGGGTAGCGCTTGACGAGCCGCAGGGCGTCGTCGCGCCAGTCCTCGATGGCCTTGCGGGCGTCCTCGACCCGTTCGGGCATCTTTTCGAGCTCGTTGGCGATGCTGGAGATGGCGGAATTGGCGTTCATGGTGACCTCCCGGGGGGAAACGTAGGGACGCGGCGAACGCAGTCAACGGCCGCGGGGCGCCTCAGCCTTGCTTGCGGACGGTGTCGAGCAGCATGTCGAGATCGACGGGCTTGCGCATGATGAGGACGCCGCTCGGCGCGCGCGAGGGATCCGACGTCGAGACGACGACGGGGATGTCGGCGAGCGCGGGGTCGGCCTTGAGCGACGAGAGGACGGCGTTCCCGTCCATGCGCGGCATGAGGAGATCGAGGATGATCATGCGCGGCAGCGCCGTCATGCCGCGCAGGAGCGAGAGCGCCTCGACGCCGTCGGCCGCGCACGCGACGGCGTAGCCCTCCTCCTCGAGGACGTCCTTGAGCGTCTCGCAGATCGTCTCCTCGTCGTCGACGACGACGATGGTGTTCGAGGCGGCTGTCATGGCGCCTTTCTTCAAGGTCAGTGGAGGTCGGCCTTCTCGGAGGGCGCCGGAACGGCCGCCAGCGCGGGCTGCGGCCGGCGCGGCAGCAGCAGGCGGAAGGTCGTCCCCGTCGCCGCCTCGGACGCGACGTCGATCGTGCCCCCGTGGGCGGCGATGATCTGCTGGGTGATGAAGAGGCCGAGGCCCAGGCCCCGCGTGCGCTGGTAGCGCGCCGTCCCGCGGAACGGCTCGAAGAGCACCGGCAGGACCTCGGGCGGGACGGCGCCGGCGTTGTGCACGGAGACGCTCAGGTCCTTCGAGCGCTTGCCGTTGCAACGGACCTTCACGGGGTGATCGCTGCGCCCGTGGTGCAGGGCGTTGCCGATGAGGTTCGAGAAGACCTGCAGGAGGCGGTCGTGGTCCCACTCGCCCGTCGCGTTGCCCTCGACGTCGACGACGACCGTGCGGTCGGGGTTCGCCGCCTCGAGCTCGTCCTTGACCTTGCACAGGAGCTCCTCGAGATCGAAGCGCGAGGGCGCGAGCGAGAGGCCGCCCCCCACGCGGATGCGCGTGAAGTCGAGCAGCTGATCGATCATGCGCGCCATGCGCTCGGCCGAGGAGAGGATGCGCGAGGCCGCCTTGGTCGTCTTCTGGTGGGCGTTGAGCCGGGCGATGTAGTTGGCGCCCGTCGTGATCGCCGAGAGCGGGTTGCGCAGGTCGTGGCCCAGCATGCCGGCGAACATCTCGTTGTAGCGCACGCTGCGCTCGGCCTCCTGGCGCGCCGCCTTCTCGCGGATGAGGGCCTCGCGCAGGGCGCGCTCGAGCTCCTTGCGCTGCTCGACCTCGTGCTCGAGCGAGCGGGCGTGCTGCTGCAGCTCGGAGAGCTCGCGCCGCTCGGCGTCGGGCTCGGCGATGCGGCGCGCGGCGTCGGCGGGTCCGGCGGGTGGGGCGGGCCAGACCTCGGCGTGCGCGCGGCAGACGTCGCGCAGCGAATCGGCGTCGCCGGCGCGGAAGAAGTTGGCCATGACGTAGGCGCACAGCAACGACAGCGAGTGGCTGCTCGAGAACTCGTTCCACATCGCCTCGAGCCGCAGGGCCCCTTGCTTGTTCCCGGCGCGCCAGAGGAGATCCACCATCTCGCCGTAGGCCCGCACGCAGGCGAGGGGCCGGCGGCGGCGGCTCTGGGCGAGCACCTCCCCGAACACGGACGAGAACAGCGTCCAGTCGGGCATGTCGCCCACCATGAACCGCGCCAGCGTCTCGGCCGCGTCGAGCCAGACGAGCTGACCGCGCGCGGCGGCCGCGTCGGTGTCGAGGCCGCGGCGATCGAGCAACGCCGCGAACGACGCGCGGTGCTCGGGGGTGGCGACGACGATGACGGGCTCTCCCCCCGCGAGCCCGACGGCGAGGAAGTCCGCGACGCGGTCGACGAGGAACGCGTCGTCTTCGTAGAACTGGACGACGTGACCGGGGTGCGGAGGCTGGGTCAGCCCGTCGGCCTGGGCCGCCGCCACGATGAGCGAGGGGGCGCGCTCCTCCGCGCCTTCGTCGAGCGCGGGACTGCGGAGCTCCTCGTCGGTGACCTCGGGCCTGCGCACGTCGGACCTCCAGAATCGAGATCGTCCTCACAATCTAGGTTGGCACTCCTCGATGTCAACTGCCGATCCGTCGCGAAAAGACCAGTTTTGCCGCAGCGTTCAGTGCCGCTCGCCCGGGAGTGCGTCGCCGTCAGCCCCGTCCGCCTGCGGACCGAAGCCCACGAGCGACGCGAGCTCCTGCTCGACGAGGGGCATGACGGCGAGCTGGATCCCGAGCCGCAGCCCGAGGCGCAGGATGCCCGACGTCAGGCGGGTGAACACGCCGCCGCCGAGGGCGTAGCCGGCGCCGAGCGCCACCGCGAGGGCGCCCACCGGGTGCGAGGCGACGAGCGCGCCGAGGTCGGCCTTGACCTCGTCGAGCTCGCGGGTCGCCCCGCGCTCGTCCCCACCGTTTCTGCTCGTGTCATCTCGATCGTCACCGGTCATCGTCGCCTCCCGTCAAGGTCCGCGGAGGCGACGGCCGCCCCCTCCTGCCAGAAATCCCAGCGCGAGCGCGCCCACGGCGAAGAGGCCCGGGCGGGCGCGCACCCAGGCGCGCCAGTCTCCGCGGCGGGCGACCTCCTCGCCGAGCGTGCTCAGCGACTCCGCGACGCGGGCGCGCGCGCGCTCGACGTCGGCCGCGAGGGCGGCGCGCTCGTCCGCCTCGAGATCGTCGGGCGTCGGTCCGGCGTCGGGCGTGCTCATGGGACGGCA
>DASZWW010000135.1:0-20970 GCA_035546175.1 Polyangia bacterium | reverse complement strand
GTCCGTGCTGCGCGGCCGCCTCGTCGAGCTCGGCACGCGCGCCCCCATCCCGCACGCCACCGTCTCCGCGCAGGTCGGTGAGCGCTACTACACGGCCGAGTCCGACGCGACCGGGCACTTCCGCCTGGCGCTGCCGCCCGGCGCCGCGCGCGTCTCGGTGTTCGCGACCGACCACAACGCCTTCGTCCAGGACGAGACCCTCCCGGCGAACCAGGAGCTCGCCGTGACCTACCTCGTCGAGCGCGAGCGATACAACGCCTACGAGACGGTGGTCGTCGGCGAGCGGCGCCGCGAGGAGGTCTCGCGCATCACCCTGCGCGGCGCCGAGATCCAGCAGATCCCGGGCACGTTCGGCGACCCGTTCCGCGTCATCCAGACGCTGCCCGGCGTCTCGTCGGTCGTCTCGCTCCTGCCCTTCCCCGTCGTGCGCGGCGCCACCCCGAGCGCCACGGGCTTCCTGCTCGACGGCACGCGCGTGCCGCTGCTCTTCCACCTGCTCGTCGCGACGAGCGTGATCCACCCCGAGTTCATCGACGAGATCCAGTTCTTCCCGGGCGGCGCGCCCGCGCCCTACGGCGGCTACGTGGGCGGCGTCGTGGACGGACGCACGGCGCGCGCGCGCCAGGGCGACCGGCTCGTGGACATCGATCTCAACCTCCTCTATTCGGGAGCCCTCGTGCGCGGCCCCGTCGACGCGCTCGGCGCGACGGTGACGGCCGCGGGGCGCTACGGCTACCCGGGCCTGCTGCTCAGCCTGGCCACGAACCAGATCTCGCTCTCGTACTGGGACTACCAGCTGCGGCTCGACGGCGGCAACCCGCTGAACGGCTGGACGGCCTTCTTCTACGGCGCCTACGACGAGCTCGACACCCCGGCCTCCACTGCCGCCCCGGGCACCCCGAACCCGCCCCTCACGCCCACGCTGGAGCTCGGCTTTCACCGTGGGGATCTGCGCCTGCACCGCACGCAGGGCCGCCTCGAGGAGACCTACCGCCTGGTCGCCGGCTACGACCGCACGTTCAGCATGGGCACCGACTTCTGGGTGTGGAGCGTCGAGCCCCAGGTCACGGCGGAGTGGACGCAGAGCGCGCGCCTGCGCTTCGACGGGGGCCTGCAGGGCTCGTTCCGCGATCTCCAGCAGGGCGCCGCGACCGAGGCCGGCGCGAACCCGTTCTCGGCCATCACGGCGACGCTCAGCAAGATCTACACGGAGTCGGCCTACCTCGAGGCGGTCTGGCGGCCCACGTCCCGGCTGCTGCTCCGCCCCGGGGTGCGCGGCGACGCCTACCAGGACTCGACCGCCGACAAGGCCGCCGTCGACCCGCGCTTCACGGCGCGCTACCGCCTGCTCGAGCGCGACCTGCCCGAGGCGGCGCCGGGCAGCGACGACCGCGCGATGTTCCTCAAGGCGAGCGCCGGCATCTACCACCAGCCGCCCCGCTTCGTGCTGCCGCTGCCCGGCCTCGACATCATGCCGCTCAAGTACGGGCTCCTGCGCTCGTACCAGACGAGCCTGGGCGCCGAGATCCCGCTGCGCGATCGCACGCAGCTCTCCGTCGAGGGCTTCTTCAACTACATGGATCCCACGATCTTCGACCTCTCGGTCAACGCCACGTCGGTCACGACGATGGCGAACCCGACCGGCGTCCCCACGAGCATCATCATGCCGCCCATGGACGCCCAGCAGCTCATCGATCGCCTCACGACGCCCGAGACCGGGCGCGCCTACGGCGTCGAGCTCCTGCTCCGGCGCCGCTCGACGACGGGCGTCTTCGGGTGGATCTCCTACACGCTCTCCCGCTCGGAGCGCTATCGCGAGGCCATGCCCGACCTGGGGATGAAGGCCGGCTGGTACAAGTACGACTACGACCGCACGCACCTCTTCAGCCTGGTCGCGGGGATGCCGCTGCGGCGCAACTGGGACCTCGGCGTTCGCCTGCAGTACCAGAGCGGCCGCCCGGTGACGATCACGTCGGCCTACAACGGCGGCACGACCGACGGCTACTTCCGCTTCGACTTCCGCGTCGACAAGCGCGCCGTCTACAAGAAGTGGCTGCTGGACTTCTACGTCGACGTCACGAACGCCGCCGTGCTCCCCGAGGAGATCGAGCCCGGCACGGTGATCCGCTACGTGCTGCCCACCGTCGGGTTCCGCGCCCGCCTCTGAGGTCCGCGACATGCCCCTGGCTTCGCGGCCGCCGTTGGGCCACGCTCCTGCCCGGACTGGACGAGGAGCGCCGGCGTGAACAAGGACATCAGCAAATCGGACGCGTGGAAGAGGCTGGAGCAGCACCAGCGGGAGATCGCCCCCCTGCACATGCGCGAGCTCTTCGCGCGCGACGAGCGGCGCTTCGAGCGCTTCTCGCTGCGGCAGGGCGATCTGCTGCTCGACTACTCGAAGAACCGCGTGACCGACGAGACGATGGGCCTGCTGCGCGCGCTCGCGCGCGAGGCGGGCGTCGAGGCCATGCGCGACCGCATGTTCGCGGGCGAGCCCATCAACCTCACGGAGGGGCGCGCCGTGCTGCACGTGGCCCTCCGCAACCGCTCGAACCGACCCATCCTCGTCCAGGGCAAGGACGTCATGCCCGAGGTGAACGCGGCCCTCGCGCACATGAAGTCGTTCAGCGAGGCCGTGCGCTCGGGCGCCTGGACGGGCTACACGGGCAAGCCCATCCGCGCCGTCGTCAACATCGGCATCGGCGGCTCCGACCTCGGCCCCGTCATGGTGACCGAGGCCCTCAAGCCCTACGGACGCCGGGATCTCGCCGTCCACTTCGTCTCCAACGTCGACGGCTCCCACATCGCCGAGACGTTGAAGGTCGTCGAGCCCGAGACCACCCTGTTCCTCGTCGCCTCGAAGACCTTCACGACGCAGGAGACGATGACCAACGCGCACACGGCGCGCCGCTGGTTCCTCGAGCGCGCCCAGGACGAGGCGCACGTCGCCAAGCACTTCGCCGCCCTCTCGACGAACGCCCAGGCCGTCTCCGCCTTCGGCATCGACACGGCCAACATGTTCGTGTTCTGGGACTGGGTGGGCGGCCGCTACTCGCTGTGGTCGTCGATCGGGCTGTCGATCGCCCTCGCCGTCGGCTTCGACCGCTTCGAGGAGCTGCTCGCGGGCGCCTTCGAGATGGACGAGCACTTCCGCGCGGCGCCGCTCGAGCAGAGCCTGCCCGCGACGCTCGCGCTGCTCGGCGTCTGGTACGACGACTTCTTCGGCGCCCAGTCGCAGGCCATCCTCCCCTACGATCAGTACCTCCACCGCTTCCCCGCCTACTTCCAGCAGGGCGACATGGAGTCGAACGGCAAGGGCGTGACGCGTGGCGGCCGCCGCATCACCGACTACCAGACGGGCCCCGTGATCTGGGGCGAGCCGGGCACGAACGGCCAGCACGCCTTTTATCAGCTGATCCACCAGGGGACGAAGCTCGTCCCCTGCGACTTCCTCGCCGCGGTCGAGACGCACAACCCGCTGCCGCCGCACCACGAGCTCCTGCTGGCGAACTACTTCGCGCAGACGGAGGCGCTCATGAGGGGCCTCGACGAGGGCGAGGCGCGGCGCGAGCTCGCGGCCCAGGGGCTGTCGGGCGAGCGCCTCGAGGCGCTCCTGCCGCACAAGGTCTTCCCCGGCAACCGCCCCACGAACTCGCTCCTTTACCAGAAGCTCGATCCGCGCACGCTCGGACGGCTCATCGCGCTCTACGAGCACAAGATCTTCGTCCAGGGCGTCATCTGGGACGTGAACTCGTTCGACCAGTGGGGCGTCGAGCTCGGCAAGAAGCTGGCCGGCGCGATCGTCCCCGAGCTCTCGGCGCCCGGCGAGGTGGCGACGCACGACTCGTCCACGCGCGGCCTCATCAACGAGTACAAGCGAAGGAAGAAGTGACGCGCTCGGCGTGGCCCCGCTGAGGCGCCGCGTCGGCGGCCTCGGCCGCCCTTCCGAACGCGAGCAGCGAGAGAGGCGTCGGGGCCGAGATCGTCTCGGTCCTGGTCGTGCCCTCCTGCCCGTCCTGTCGCGCGACGGCGACGACAGCGGGCAACGTGGATGATCTCGCGGGCTTGCACGCGAACGCCGACGGCGCTTCCCAGCTTGTTCGTTCGGCGGCGGTCACCTCGGGACAGCCCGATGTACCGACCAACCCGCAGTCGCGCCCGCCGCTTCATGAGGGGATGGCCGCGGACGGGCCAAAAGAGCGTTACCGGGACGATACGGCGGCGCGGGAGAGGTTACCAAAAGGTGACGTAATTTCAGATACTTACACGTTGACGTCCCCGGCGCGAACCCCAATGATCGGTCCTTCGAGCGCAAGCAAGGAATCGACGATCCCTCCCCTTCGCGAAGGAAGGCCGGCATGCAAGCGAACCAATTGTTCTCGGAGACGCTCGATCAAGGGACCTTGCTGCGCACCCTCCGGGCCTTCAAGAAGGGCGACTTCTCGGTCCGCATGCGCCAGCGCTACACGGGCGTGGCCGGCGAGATCGTGGACACCCTCAACGAGATCATCGAGCTCAACGACGGCATGTCGGGGGAGTTCGATCGCATCAGCAAGGTCGTGGGCAAGGAGGGCAAGCTCGCCCAGCGGGCGACCATGCAGAGCGCGACCGGCGAGTGGAGCTCGTGCATCGAGTCCGTCAACGCGCTCATCGCCGATCTCGTCCAGCCGACGACGGAGGTCGGCCGCGTCATCGGCGCCGTCGCGTCGGGCGATCTCTCGCAGAAGATGGCCATGACCGTCGAGGGCCGCCGCATCAAGGGCGAGTTCCTCAGCACGGCCAAGGTCGTCAACGGCATGGTCGATCAGCTCGGCTCGTTCGCCTCCGAGGTCACGCGCGTGGCCCGCGAGGTCGGCACCGAGGGCAAGCTCGGCGGCCAGGCCCAGGTCAAGGGCGTCGCCGGCACGTGGAAGGACCTCACCGACAACGTCAACCTCATGGCCGGCAACCTCACGGCCCAGGTGCGCAACATCGCCGACGTCACCACCGCCGTCGCCAAGGGCGACCTCTCGCGCAAGATCACCGTCGACGTCCGCGGCGAGATCCTCCAGCTCAAGAACACCATCAACACGATGGTCGATCAGCTCAACGCCTTCGCCGGCGAGGTGACGCGCGTCGCCCGCGAGGTCGGTACGGAGGGCAAGCTCGGCGGTCAGGCGGCCGTGCCCGGCGTGGCCGGCACGTGGAAGGACCTCACCGACTCGGTCAACTCGATGGCCTCCAACCTCACGGGCCAGGTCCGCAACATCGCCGAGGTGACGACGGCCGTGGCGCGCGGCGACCTCTCCAAGAAGATCACCGTCGACGCGCGCAACGAGATCCTCGAGCTCAAGAACACCATCAACACGATGGTCGATCAGCTGCGCGCCTTCGCCTCGGAGGTGACGCGCGTCGCCCGCGAGGTCGGCACCGAGGGCAAGCTCGGCGGCCAGGCCACCGTCGAGGGCGTGGCCGGCACGTGGAAGGACCTCACCGACAACGTCAACTTCATGGCCTCCAACCTCACGGCCCAGGTGCGCAACATCGCCGACGTCACCACCGCCGTCGCGCTCGGCGACCTGTCGAAGAAGATCACCGTCGACGTCAAGGGCGAGATCCTCCAGCTCAAGAACACCATCAACACGATGGTCGACCAGCTCAACGCCTTCGCCTCCGAGGTGACGCGCGTCGCGCGCGAGGTGGGCACCGAGGGCAAGCTCGGCGGCCAGGCCTTCGTCAAGGGCGTGGGCGGCACCTGGAAGGACCTCACCGACAACGTCAACTTCATGGCCGGCAACCTCACCTCCCAGGTGCGCAACATCGCCGACGTCACCACCGCCGTCGCCAACGGCGACCTGTCGAAGAAGATCACCGTCGACGTCAAGGGCGAGATCCTCGAGCTCAAGAACACCATCAACACGATGGTCGATCAGCTCAACGGCTTCGCCTCCGAGGTCACGCGCGTGGCGCGCGAGGTCGGCACCGAGGGCAAGCTCGGCGGCCAGGCCCAGGTCAAGGGCGTGGGCGGCACCTGGAAGGATCTCACCGACAACGTCAACTTCATGGCCGGCAACCTGACGTCGCAGGTGCGCGGCATCGCGCGCGTCGTCACGGCCGTCGCCAACGGCGACCTCAAGCGCAAGCTCACCCTCGAGGCCAAGGGCGAGATCGCCGAGCTCGCCGACACGATCAACGGCATGATCGACACGCTGGCGACGTTCGCCGATCAGGTCACGAGCGTGGCGCGCGAGGTCGGCGTCGACGGCAAGCTGGGCGGCCAGGCCAAGGTCCCGGGCGCCGCCGGCACGTGGCGGGCCCTCACGGACAACGTCAACCAGCTCGCCGCGAACCTCACGACGCAGGTCCGCGCCATCGCCGACGTCGCGACGGCCGTCACGAAGGGCGACCTCACGCGGTCGATCACCGTCGAGGCGCTGGGCGAGGTCGCCGCGCTCAAGGACAACATCAACGAGATGATCCGCAACCTCAAGGACACGACGCGCAAGACGACCGAGCAGGACTGGCTCAAGACCAACCTCGCCAAGTTCACGCGCATGATGCAGGGGCAGCGCGACCTCGTGTCGGTCACGCAGCAGATCCTCTCCGAGCTCGCGCCGCTCGTCACGGCCCAGCACGGCGTCTTCTACCTGGCCGAGAAGGAGACCGAGAAGGACGACCACGCGGGCAGCGACATGCGGCTCAAGCTCCTGTCGAGCTACGCCTACAAGGAGCGCAAGCACCTCTCGAACACCTTCGCCGTGGGCGAAGGGCTGGTCGGACAGTGCGCCTTCGAGAAGCAGCGCATCCTCCTCGACAACGTCCCCTCGAACTACATCCAGATCAGCTCGGGCCTCGGCGAGGCGCCGCCGCTCAACATCATCGTCTTGCCCGTGCTCTTCGAGGGGCAGGTCAACGCCGTCATCGAGCTGGCCTCCTACAACCGCTTCTCCGAGATCCACCAGACCTTCCTCGACCAGCTCACGGAGAGCATCGGCATCGTGCTCAACACGATCGCCGCCGGCATGCGCACCGAGGCGCTGCTCAAGCAGTCGCAGTCCCTCACCCAGGAGCTCCAGAGCGGCCAGAACGAGCTGCGCGAGACGAACGACCGCCTCGAGCGCCAGGCGGCGACGCTCAAGGAGTCCGAGGAGCGGCTGCGCGAGCAGCAGGAGGAGCTGCAGCAGACCAACCAGGAGCTCGAGGAGAAGGCCCGCCTGCTCGAGATCAAGAACCAGGAGGTCGAGCTCGCCAAGGCCGACGTCGAGGAGAAGGCCGAGCAGCTCGCGCTGACCTCGCGCTACAAGTCCGAGTTCCTCGCCAACATGTCGCACGAGCTGCGGACGCCCCTCAACAGCCTGCTCATCCTCTCGAAGCTGATCTTCGACAACGCGGAGAACACGCTCACGGCCAAGCAGATCGAGTTCGCCCGCAACATCCACTCGGCGGGCTCCGATCTCCTCACCCTCATCAACGACATCCTCGACCTGTCGAAGATCGAGTCGGGCACGACGACCGTCGAGACCGGCCCGGTGGCCTTCGCCGACATCGAGCGCGAGGCCGAGCAGACCTTCCGGCACGTCGCCGAGAGCCGCGGCCTGGCCTTCGCCGTCGAGCGCGACGGCGCGCTGCCCGAGAGCATCGAGACCGACGCCAACCGGCTCAACCAGGTGCTCAAGAACCTGCTCTCGAACGCCTTCAAGTTCACCGAGCGCGGCAGCGTGACGCTGTCGATGCGCGTCGCGCACGGCGGCTGGAGCGCGGACGTCGAGGCGCTCGAGGCGGCCGACGCCGTCGTGGCCTTCTCCGTCACGGACAGCGGCATCGGCATCCCCGACGACAAGCAGCGCATCATCTTCGAGGCCTTCCAGCAGGCCGACGGCACGACGAGCCGGCGCTACGGCGGCACGGGCCTCGGCCTCTCGATCAGCCGCGGCATCGCCCAGCTCCTGGGCGGCGAGATCCGCGTCGAGAGCGAGCCCGGCCGCGGCAGCACGTTCACCCTGTACCTCCCGCGCGTCCACGTCCACGCGGCGGCGCCGCCCCGCCTCGACGCCCTCACGCCCCTCGGGGTCCCCCGCCCGCTCGCCGAGGCGCCGTCGGCGCCGGCCATCGTCGTCTCGCAGCCGTTCGAGGACGATCGGGACGAGCTGCGGCTCGGCGACCGCGTGCTGCTCGTCATCGAGGACGATCCCGACTTCGCCCGCATCCTGCGCGACTCCGCGCGCGCCCGCGGCTTCAAGGTCGTCGTCGCCCTCGAGGGCGACGTCGGCCTGGCGCTCGCGCGCAAGTACAAGCCGTCCGCGATCACCCTCGACCTGCGGCTGCCCGACACCGACGGCTGGACCGTCCTCGACCGCCTCAAGCACGACGCGGCGACGCGGCACATCCCCATCCACATCATCTCGGCGGACGACCAGCGCACGCGCGGCCTCAAGCTCGGCGCCGTCGCCTACCTCCAGAAGCCCGCCACCGACGAGGCGCTCTCCAAGGCCCTCGGCGATCTGGGCGGCTTCGTCGACCGGCGCATCAAGAACCTCATCGTCGTCGAGGACGACGACCGCGAGCGCCAGAGCATCGTCGAGCTCGTCGCCGATCAGGACGTCGAGACGACGGCCGTGGCCTCCGGACAGGAGGCGCTCGCGCTGCTCGGCAAGCGGCGCTTCGACTGCATGGTGCTCGACCTGGGGCTGCCCGACATGCGCGGCCTCGAGCTCATCGAGGACATCAAGAAGAAGCCCGAGCTGCGCGAGCTGCCCATCATCGTCTACACGGGACGGGAGCTCACGCGCGCGCAGGAGGCCGAGCTCCGCCGGCTCACCGAGTCGATCATCGTCAAGGACGTCAAGTCGCCCGAGCGCCTCCTCGACGAGACGGCGCTCTTCCTTCACCGCGTCGAGGAGGCCCTGCCCGAATCGAAGCGGCGCGTCCTGCGCGAGCTGCACCACAAGGATCCCGTGCTCGCGGGCCGGCGCGTGCTCGTCATCGACGACGACCTCCGCAACATCTTCGCCATCACGAGCGCGCTCGAGCGGCAGGACATGGTCGTCTCCTACGCCGAGAACGGGCGCGACGGCCTGGCGGCCCTCGAGCACGCCGGCGGGCCTGGCGCGCCGGGGACGGAGGGGATCGACGTCGTGCTCACGGACATCATGATGCCGGAGATGGACGGCTACGAGGTCATGCGCGCCATCCGCGCCCAGGAGCGGCTCCGCGACCTCCCCATCATCGCGCTCACCGCCAAGGCCATGAAGATCGACCGGCAGAAGTGCCTCGAGGCGGGCGCCTCGGACTACATCGCCAAGCCCGTCGACGTCGAGCAGCTCCTGTCGTTGCTGCGCGTGTGGCTGTACCGCTGAGGTCGTCGTGACGCCCGAAGCCCACAAGCCCGAAGCCCGCGCCGTCGCCGGCGCCGCCGACGCGCCCGGCGCGGCCGCCGTCGACTGGGACGTCGAGGACCTGGAGATCGATCTCCTCCTCGAGGGCGTCGCCCGCCGCTACGGCAACGACCTGCGCGACTACGCGCGCGCGGCGATCAAGCACCGCATCCGCGGCGAGCTCGACCGCCAGGGGCTGGGGTCGGTGTCCGCGCTGCAGGACCGCGTGCTGCGGGACGCGCCGGCCATGGCGCGCCTGCTCGCGGCGCTCACGACGAACGTCCACGGCATGTTCCGCGACCCGAGCTTCTACCTGACGCTGCGGCGCCGCGTGCTGCCGCTCCTGCGCACCTACCCCTTCGTGCGCATCTGGCTGGCCGGGTGCTCGACGGGCGAGGAGGTCTATTCGACGGCCATCCTGCTCGCCGAGGAGGGGCTCTCGACGCGGGTGCGGCTCTACGCGACCGACCTCTCCGAGGCCGTGCTGTCGCGCGCCAAGGCCGGCGTCTACCCCGTCGAGCTCCTCGAGGCCTACGAGACCCGCTACCTCGAGGCGGGCGGCCGACGCACGCTCATGGACCACCTCACCGTCGAGCCGGACGGGCTCAGGCTGCGCGCCTCCCTGCGCGACAGCGTCGTCTTCGGGCAGCACGACCTGGCCACGGACCGCTCGTTCAACGAGTTCAACCTCATCCTCTGCCGCAACGTCATGATCCACTTCGGCGCGGCCCTCCGGCGGCGCGTCCACGAGCTCCTCGACGAGAGCCTCTGCCGCCTGGGCATCCTCTGCCTCGGCGCGCGCGAGACGCTGCGGGGCAGCGGCTTCGAGGGCCGCTACGAGCCGCTCGACGACGAGGCCCGCCTGTACCGGAGGCTGGGCTGATGGCGTCCTCGTCGACCCTCGCGCGCGCCGCCCACCGCGGGGGCGAGCACGACCTCGTCGTCGTGGGGGCCCCCGCCGCGGCGGCGCGGCTCGCGGCCATGTTCCTCGTGGGCCTGCCGGACGTCTTCGCGCTGCCGCTCGTCGTCGTCCTCGGCGGCGCCGGCGGACGAGATCGCGAGCGCCTCGTGGACCTGCAGGCCCACTGCGCGCTGCCCGTGCACCTCGTCGACGACAAGGATCCCATCCTGCCGGCGCGCGTCTACCTCGCGCCCGCGGACTACCACCTCTACGTCGAGCCCGATCACTTCGCCTTGTCGGCGGAGGCTCCCGTGCGCGGCGCCCGCCCGTCGCTCGACGTCGCCTTCGAGTCGGTGGCCGACGCCTTCGGCGCGCGCGCCGTCTGCGTGCTCCTGGGCGCCGACGAGGACGCGGCGGGCGACGGGCGCGCCGGCGCCGCCAAGGTGCGCGCGCGCGGCGGGCTCGTCATCGTCGAGGACCCGGCGACCGCGGTCGGCGCTCACGAGCCGACGGGGGAGCGGCTGGCGGCGGCGACCGTCCTCCACCTGTCCGAGATCGCGCCCTTCGTCTCGACCCTCTGTGAATGGGAGGCGACATGAGCGACGACGCCGCCATCCTCGTCGTCGACGACGAGCCGAAGAACCTCTACACGGCCGAGGCGGTCCTGAGCGGGCTCGGCGGCACGCTCGTGACGGCGCTCTCGGGGCGCGAGGCCCTGCGCCACCTGCTGCGACGCGACTTCGCCGTCATCCTGCTCGACGTGCAGATGCCCGAGCTCGACGGCTTCCAGACCGCCGCGCTCGTCCGCGAGCGGGACCGCTCCCGGCACGTCCCCATCATCTTCGTCACGGCCATCAGCAAGGCCGCTGAGCACGTGCGCCTCGGCTACTCGCTCGGCGCCGTGGACTACGTCTTCAAGCCCTTCGAGGCCGAGATCCTGCGCTCGAAGGTCAACGTCTTCATCGAGCTCTACCGCAACCGCGAGCACGTGCGCCGGCAGGCCGAGCAGCTGCGCGCGCTCGAGGAGCGCCGGCGCGCCGCCGAGGTCCTCGACAGCGTGCGCCGCCAGAACGAGCTCGTCCTCAACGCCGTCGGCGAGGGCATCTGCGGGTTCGACGCCGACGGGCGCGTCGTCTTCGCCAACCCGGCGGCCTGCCGCATCACCGGGTTCAAGCGCGAGGACCTCGTGGGCCAGCCGGGGCACGCGCTGCTCCACCACACGAGCGCCGACGGGCAGCACTGCACGGGCGAGGGCTGCGATCTCTTCGCCGTCATGCGCGGGCGCGCCGCCCTCACGATCGACGGCGAGGTGCTGTGCCGCAAGGACGGCACGACCGTCCCGGTCGAGTGCACGGGCACGCTGCTCGACCGCGGGCAGGCCCTGGCGAGCGTCGTCGTCTTCCGCGACGTGGGCGACCGCCTCCAGATCGAGCGCGAGCGCGGGCGCCTCGTGCGCGAGCTCGAGGAGGCCATCAGCGCGCGCGACGACTTCCTCTCCATCGCCTCGCACGAGCTGCGCACGCCGCTCACGCCCATCCGGCTCAGCGTCCAGAGCCTCAAGCGCAAGGGCCAGACCCTCGCGGCCGTGCTGCCCAAGAGCCTCTCGACCCAGCTCGAGACGATGGACCGGCAGGTCGGGCGCCTCGACACGCTCATCAACGAGCTGCTCGACGTCTCCCGCATCACCGTCGGACGGATGGACCTCGAGCTCTCGGAGTTCGACGCCGCGACGCTCGTCCGGGAGGTGGTGGGCCGGTTCCAGCAGGAGCTCGACTGGGGCCGCCACACCGTCAAGCTCGAGCTCGGGCCGCCGGGCGCCGGCCCCATCGTGGGCCGCTGGGACCGCCTGCGCCTCGATCAGGTCCTCTCCAACCTGCTCTCGAACGCCATGAAGTACGGCGGCGACCGCAAGCTCATCGAGATCGGCGTCGAGAGCCAGGCGGAGACGATCTCCATCTGCGTGCGCGACCACGGGCTCGGCATCTCCGCCGAGGACCAGGAGCGGATCTTCGAGCGCTTCGAGCGGCTCATCTCGGTGCGCCACTTCGGCGGCTTCGGCCTCGGCCTGTGGATCGTGCGCCAGGTCGTCGAGGCGCACGGCGGCCGCGTCCGCGTGCAGAGCACGATCGGCGAGGGCTCCGCCTTCACCGTCGAGCTGCCGCGGATCACCGTGATCATGCCGAGCGGCCTCTCGCGCGACTCCACGCCGGCCCCCGAACCGCGGCCCCAGATCCTCCGAATGACGAACAGGTGATCCCATGAGCACGAACCGAACCATCCTCCTCGTCGAGGACGACCGCGACATCTGCGAGATCGTCGAGCAGGTGCTCGACGAGGAAGGTTACGAGACCATCGCAGCAGCCAACGGCGCGGAGGGCCTCGCGCACCTCCGCGGGGGCGCGACGCGGCCCTTCGTCATCATGCTCGACCTCATGCTGCCCGTCATGGACGCCTGGCAGTTCCGCGCCGAGCAGACCCGCGATCCCGCACTCGCGGACATCCCGGTCGTCATCTTCTCGGCCAACCCCAAGCTCGGGAAGCACGCGGACGCGCTGGGCGCCGCGGCCGTCATCCGGAAGCCGCCCGATCTGGACGAGCTGCTGGCCGTCCTCGGCCGGCTCGCGCCGCCCGAGACGGCCCCGCCCGGCGCGCCGCCGCCCGACGACGGCTCGCGGGACGCCTCCGACGCCTGAGGCGTGCCCGCCTCAGCCGGCGAAGGTCTTCGCGTCGCGGGCGAACGCCACCATGCCCTCGTCGCTGAGGGGGTGATCGGCGACGTTCGCGAGGACGGCGGCGGGCACCGTGAGGATGTCCGCCCCCGCCACGAGGCACTCCGTGAGCTGGGCCGCGTTGCGGATGCTCGCCGCGAGGATCTCCGTCGTGACGCGGTAGTTCGCGAAGACGGTGGCGATCTCGAAGATGAGGCGCGCGCCCGCGTCCTGGAGCGGCCCTCCGCTGGCGACGTAGGCCGTGTTGTGGGCCGTGACCTTCGTGTCCTTGGCCTCCGGCTCGGGCGCCCGGTAGAGGGAGTTGCCCGGCGGCCCCTGCGGATCGTCGTGCGCGCGCGCGTAGTCGGCGAGCCGCCCCAGGAACGGGCTCACGTAGACGGCGCCGGCGTTGGCGGCCCAGAGGGCCTGCTGCGTGTTGAACACGAGGGTCGTGTTGACGCGCACGCCGCGCGCCCAGAGACGCCGGATGACCTTGAGCCCCGTGTAGGGATCGGCGTTCGGATCGAGGGCGCGATAGCCGCCCACGGGCACCTTGATGAGCGCGTTGTCGCCGAGCGCCGCGAGCTCGCTCGCCTGGGCCACCATGCCCTCCTCGTCGAGGGCGGTCAGCTCGAGCGACACCGGGTAGGGCCGGAACAGCGCGCACAGGTCCTTCATGAGCTCCTTGGCATGGGCCCACGACTTCGCGCCCGCCTTCCTGAGCAGCGAGGGGTTCGTCGTGAGGCCGTCGACGACGCCCGCGCGCAGCAGCGGCTCGACGTCGGCGCGCGTCGCCGAGTCCGCGAAGAAGCGGGGCGCGCGCGGCGCCGGGTGCGCGACCGCGCCGGCGTCGGCGTTGACCACGGGCATGAGGCCGCGGCGGTGGAACATCGCCGCGTTTCCCACGGGCGGCGCGAAGATCATGGCCGCCGCGGACCGTCGTGTGAGGGCTCGACGCCCAGGGTCCACGCGGGCGGATCGCTGGCCGGGAAAGACTCGCGGCCTGCCTCGTCCACGCCATCGTCGGCCTGCTCGCCGGGCGGCCGCTCGGCGCGCCGGGACGCGGCGTGCCCGTGCACGAACCGGTGCAGCCGCGACGTCACGCGCCGGATCAGGCCGGGCGCGGGCGTCGGGGACGAGGCGGCGTCATGCCCGCGCATGGTGCGATCCCGGCTCAGGCGTTGGCGGGCGTGCCGCCCTCTTTCGCCGACGTGGGCCCCGGCACGGCGTCGCCGAGCGAGGCGCGCAGGTGCCGCCGCAGGCGCAGCTTGAGACGCTCCTCGATCTGCCGCACGCGCTCGCGCGACACGCCGAAGCGCTCGGCGATCTCGGCCAGCGTCGTGGCGTCCTCGCAGACCAGGCGCCCGTTGAAGATCTCGGCGTCGCGCCCGGTGAGCGTCTCCTGGAAGGCTTTGAGCTCGCGCTCGAGGACGTGGCTGAACTCGGTGGCCTCCGACTGGACGTCGGGCCGCAGCGTCGGCTCGGCGCTGACGCTGTCGCCGCGCGGGCGCTCGGCGTCGTCGTCCCCGCGCGTGGGCCAGTCGAGCGACGTGTCGCACGCCGAGAGCCGGCGCTCCATCTCGACGACCTCGCGCTCGCTCACGGCGAAGGCCGCGGCCAGCTGGCGCGCGCCCACGGCCGTCCCGTCGCGGCCCTCGAGCCGGGCCCGCTCGCGCCGGAGCCCGAAGAAGAGGCGGCGCTGCGCCTGCGTCGTGCCGAGCTTCACGAGGCGCGCGTTCGAGAGGATGAACTTGAGGATGTAAGCCCGGATCCACCACGAGGCGTACGTGGCCAGCTTGACGCCGCGGTTCGGATCGTACTTGTGCACGGCGTGGATGAGGCCGACGTTCCCTTCCTGGACGAGGTCGAGCAGGTTGCGGCGCGCCGTCCGGTACTCGAGCGCGATCTTGACGACGAGCCGCAGGTTCGCCGTGACGAGCTTGCTCGCGAGGCGCGGATCGCCGGTCTGCGCGAACTCGGTGGCGATGCGCTTCTCCTCCTCGCGCGTGAGCAGCGGGTGCCGGCGGAGCTCGCGGAAGTACGTCAACATCGTCGAGTGGCTGTCGTGGCGATCGAGCCCGACCTCCTTCTCGCGGCGGGGGGCCTCGGCGACGGCAGGCTCCTCCCAGGACTCCACGCCCCGGAGCGACGGCTTCGGCGAGGCGGGTTTCGGCGCGCGAGGCGCGCGCTGCGCGCGACGGCGCGCGGGCTGGTCTTCGTGCAGTCTCAGGCGAGCGATGCTTGGCATGCCGCCATGTCAAGCAAGGCGCGCGCCACGCCGGCGGCCGGCCAGCGCCGCGAACGACGGCCTGCTCGCGCCTCGCTCGTTACTCTCGGGTGCCCCGGCGCTTTGCGCGTCCTGATCCGGTAACGCGGAAATCGGTCACTCGGGTCCGCGCGGGAGGGTCACGATGAACGTCACGCGATCGCCGGGCCCCTGCTCGAGCTCGACGCGGCCGCCGTGCGCGAGGGCGATCTGCCTCGTGATGTAGAGGCCGAGCCCGAGGCCGCGTCCCCGCGCGCGCGGGTGCGCGCCGAGCGCCCGGCCGTGAAACGGCTCGAAGATCACCGGGAGCAGCTCCTCGTCGATCCGCCCCGCGTTCCCGACGACGAGCTGCACCTCGGAGCTGCGGCCCTCTACCGATACCGACACGCCCGGACGGGTGGCGTGATCGACCGCGTTACCGACGAGGTTCGACACGAGCTGCGCCAGGCGGTCCGCGTCCCACCGGCCGGCGAGATCGCCGCGCGTCTCGACGACCAGCGAGGCGTCGCTCTTGCGCGCCCGCACCTCGGAGACGACCTGGTCCGTGATCGTCCCGAGGTCGCACGCGGTGCGCTCGAGCGTGATCCACCCCGAGCCGGAGCGCATCCGCGTCCACTCGAGGATCTGATCGATCATGCGCGCCATCCGCTCGCCGCTCGTGAGGATGCGCCGGCCGATGGTGCGCACGCGCTCGGCCTCGGCGTCGCGCAGCAGGCGGGCGTTCATGAGGACGGCCGCGAGCGGGTTCTTGAGGTCGTGGGCGAGGATGCCCGCGACGATCTCGGTCGACCTCAGCAGCGCCTCGGTCTCGGCGCGGCTCGCCTCGGCCGCGGCGCGCGCCTGCTGGCTCTCCTCGTAGAGCCGCGCCCGCTCCATGGCCGCCTCGCACCGCTCGGCGAGCGTCGTCATGAAGGCCCGCTCGCCCCGGTCGAAGGCGTGGGTCTCCGGAAACGCGAGACCGAGGGCCCCCACGAGCGCCCCCCTCACCCGCAGCGGCAGCGCCACGACGGCCTGGCGCGCGAAGGTGCCGCGCACGGCCCGCTCGAACTCGGGGAAATCGTGGGCGAGGGTCTCCTGGGTCGACACCCAGACCGGCAACCCCTCGCGGATGCTGCGCGCGACGGGATCGTTCGAGGTGAGCGGGAGCCCGTCGAGCACGCGGGCGAGCTCGTCCGGGATCCCGCGGCGCGCGACGAGCGCGAGGACCTCGCCGTCCTCGCGCCGCGACAGCAAATAGGCCACCGCCGCAGAGCACCGCAGCACACGGCTGCCGTCGTCGAGGATGGCCTCGAGGATCTGCTCGCGCGTCACCGCCGCCGAGAGCGCCGCCGTCACGGCCTGCAGCGCCGCCTCTCGACGCGCTTCAAGCTCGAGCTCGGCGAGTCGGTTCGAGCTCATGAGCGAACGATGGACCCTCCCCGCGCCGAACGCCACTTCGCAGGCCGTCCGCGGACGTTACCAGCCGGTGACGCCGGCCCGCGGGCCAGCGCGAAGTCATTTTCTGCTTGTGTTACGCGAACGGCACTCCAGGATCTGCGACGTGGACATACTCCTCATCGATGACGAGCCGGAGCTGCGCGAGACTCTCGGGGAGGTCCTCAAGGAAGCCGGCCACTCCATCACCGAGCTGCCCGATGGAAAGGCGGCGGCGGACCTGCTCGCCACGCGGACGTTCGACGTCATCCTCAGCGACGTGCGGCTCCCGGGCGTCGACGGGCTGACCCTCCTCCGGCTCACGAGGCGCGAGGCGCCGCTCACCGACTTCATCCTCATGACGGCCTTCGCCGACGTGGGCGAGGCCGTCGCCGCCCTCAAGGAGGGCGCGTCGGACTACCTCACGAAGCCGTTCGACGTCGAGGAGCTCCTGCACCACATCGGACGCATCGACAGCACGCGCTCGATGCGGCGCGAGCTCACCGAGGCGCGCCGGGCGCTGTCGGCGCGGCCCGAGCACAACCGGCTCATCGGGCACTCCACCCAGATGACCAAGATCCGCAGCCGCATCGAGATGATCGCGCCCTCCGACGCCGCGACGTTGATCGTCGGCGAGAGCGGCACCGGCAAGGAGCTCGTCGCGCGCATGATCCACGAGCGCAGCCCGCGCGCCGCGAAGCCGTTCGTCGCCGTCAACTGCGCCGCCTTCCCCGACACCCTCATCGAGGCCGAGCTCTTCGGCTTCGAGCGCGGCGCCTTCACCGGGGCCGTCAAGCGGCGCGAGGGCCGCTTCCGCGCCGCCGACGGCGGCACGCTCTTCCTCGACGAGATCGCCGAGCTGCCGCTCCCCGCGCAGGCGAAGCTGCTGCGCGTCCTGCAGGACGGGACCGTCGAGCCGCTCGGCACCGACCAGTCCGTCCGCGTCGACGTGCGCATCGTCTCCGCGACCCACCGCAACCTGCGCGAGTACGTCGCGCACGGCCTCTTCCGCGAGGACCTCTTCTACAGGGTCAACGTGCTCGACGTCTCGCTGCCGCCGCTCCGCGACCGCGAGGGCGACCTGCCCCTCCTCGTCGAGTTCTTCCTCGAGGGCTTCGCCAAGACCGACGCGTCCGGGAACCGGATCCAGCCGACCATCTCGACCGACGCGTACGCCGCGCTCTCGGCCTACCGCTTCCCCGGCAACGTCCGGGAGCTGTCCCACGCCATCGAGCACGCCGCCGTGCTCGCCGGCTACGGCGAGATCACGCTCGATCACCTGCCGGCCGCGATCGCCGAGGAGGCGCCGAGCGGGCCCACCCTGGCGAGCCTGCCCTCGGCGGCCGCCGAGGGCGGCGCGGCGCCGCAGCAGACCGTCGTCCCGCTCGCGGCGGCCATCCGCGAGTTCGAGAAGGGTCACCTGCGGCGCGCCCTCGCGGCCACCGGCGGCAAGCGCGTCAAGGCGGCCGAGCTGCTCGGCATCTCGCGCAAGAGCCTCTGGGAGAAGCTGCGCATGTACGAGGTCGAGGAGGCCGCGCCGAAGGCCGAGGGCTGACCCGACCCCGAGGTCCGGCGCGGTTTCGCGCGGCGGACACACGCTCGTAACACGTTACCGCTCGGGATCGCGAAGGCCGGCCTTTTCCCGTCGGGCCACGCATGAATTCGCGCCTCCGGGCGCGCGCGGCCGGCGCCCGACTTGGCACGATTCTCGAACCCGAATGGGGCATGGTGCACCAGTTCTCTGTCCGGGGTCCGAGATGAACGCGCGCGGGAGGGTCGACGAGTGGGCCATCGTCCTCGCCGCCGGCGAGGGGCAGCGGCTGGCCGGCGTGACGCGCGCTCTCTACGGCCATGACGTCCCCAAGCAGTTCGCGGCCCTCGACGGTGACCGCACGATGCTCCAGCAGACGATGGCGCGCGCCGCGCGCGTGACGTCGCCCGAGCGGACCGTCGTCGTCGTCGCGGCCGGGGCCCAGGCGGATCTCGCGCGCGCGCAGCTCGCCGAGAGCCCGCGCGCGCGCCTCGTCGAGCAGCCGCGCAACGTGGGCACGCTCGCCGGCCTGCTCCTGCCGCTCGCGCACGTGCTCCACGCCGCGCCGCGCGCGCCCGTCGTCGTCTACCCGGCCGACCACCACGTGCGTCGGCTCCCGCCCTTCATCGATGCGGTGCGCGACGCGCTCGCGGCCATCGAGCGCGCCCCGGCGCGCGCCGTGCTCGTGGGCGCGAGCGCCGATCGGCCCGCCACCGACCTCGGCTGGATCCTGCGGGGGCAGGCGCTCGACGCGGACGAGCGCGCCCGCGCCGTCGAGTGCTTCGTCGAGAAGCCCGCGCCCTCCTCGGCGGCGCAGCTGCTGGCCTGCGGCGCGCTGTGGAACACCCTCGTCATCGCCATGGACGGCGCGGCCTTCTGGGACGCCGCCCTCTCGGCGCATCCGGCGCTCGCGCGCCCCTTCGAGCGCTACCGCGCCAGCGTCGGCACGGCCCGCGAGGCGGAGGTCAGGCGCGAGGTATACGCCGAGCTGCCCACCCTCGACCTCTCGCGCGACTTCCTCGCCAAGCGCGGCGGCCTGGCCGTCGTCGAGCTCGCGGACGCGGGGTGGTCCGACTGCGGCACGCCCGAGCGCCTGTTCGAGACCCTGGCCCACGTCGGCAACCTCGAGCGGCTCCTCGGACGGCTCGGCGCCGGCGGCGCTCGGCCCTTCGCCCTCGCGCGGGGCGCCGATTGAGCTCCCTCGAGCGTCGGTCCATCGAGATCCCGGCGCGCACCGTGCTCGTCGCGGCCGCGTGCGTCGGCGCCGTGTGGCTCCTCGTCCGCCTGTGGCCCGTGCTGCTGGTCGTGGCCGCGTCCCTCATCCTCGTGGGGACGCTCAACCCGATCGTCGGGGCGCTCCAGGCGCGCGGGCTCCGGCGCGGCGCGGCCGTCGCGGCCACGCTGCTGACGCTCGCCGCGGTCTTCGCGGGCCTCGCCCTCGTGACGGCGCCCGCCCTCTGGGCCGAGCTCGGCCGCTTCGTGCACGAGCTGCCGCACCTGCAGGGGCGCGTCGCGACCTGGCTCGAGCGGTCGGCCTTCACGACCCCGCTCGCCGAGTCGATCCGACAGGCCGACCCCGGCAAGCTGTTCGTCAGCTCGGGGCGTGAGGTCTTCGAGCTGTCGAGCCGCTTCGGAGCGCGCGCCGGCTACGCCGCGACGACCGTCGCGCTCGCCGTGTACATGCTGCTCGATCCCGAGCGATCGCAGGGCGCGCTCTACGCGATCGTGCCGCGCCAGTATCACGTCCGCCTCGCGCGCGTGCTGCTCGGTCTCGAGACGATCGTGGGCGGCTACGTCCGCGGCCAGCTCATCACGTCGGCGGCCATCGGCGCCTACGTGTTCGCGCTGCTCACGCTCTTTCACATGCCGAACGCCCTCGCCTTCGGCGTCTTCGCGGCGCTGGCCGACGTGCTGCCGCTCGTGGGCGGGGCGCTCACGATCGTGCCCATCGCGCTCGTCGCGCTGCCGCACGGGATGCCCCTCACGGTGACGCTCGTCTCCCTCGTCATCCTCTACCAGGAGCTCGAGAACCGGATCATCGCGCCCCGCGTGTACGGGCGCGTGCTGCGCCTCGACGCCGTCGCGGTGACCATCGCGCTGCTCGTCGGCGGACAGCTCGGCGGCGTGCTGGGCGCCTTGCTGGCGCTGCCCATCGCGTCGGGCCTGCGGATGATCGTCGAGGAGCTGCGCGTCGAGCTCCCCGGGCAGCCCGGCGACGCCGCCGACCCCCGCGCGCGCGACGAGCAGCGCGCCGAGGAGACGTACGAGGCCCTGACGGCCGGCGCGCCCGCGCAGGAGGCGGCCGTCGTCGCCGTGGCGATCGCCGACGAGATCCGCAAGCGCGGTCACACGCCGGCGCCCCGCGCCGTCAGCATGCCGGCCAAGCCATGAACATCAAGACCAAGGGCCCGATGAAGGAGCCCCACGTGCTGGCGCTCCTCAAGGAGCTCGTCGACGCGCTCGGCGAGCTCGTCGGAGGCCACCTGCGGCTCGCGCGCGCCGAGATCGGCGGCGACGCGCGCCGCCTCGTCCGCCGCGCCGCGCTCGTGAGCCTGGCGGCGGCCTTCGGGCTCGTCGGCTACGCGCTCGCCTGCGTCGCCGCGGCCCTGGCCCTGGCGCCGATCCTCGGCGCGCCGCTCGCGTTCGTCGCGCTCGGCGGCGTCCACCTCCTGGGCGCCTCGGTGGGCCTCGGCGTGCTGCTCGGCCGCCCGCCGCACCGCCCGCTCGAGGAGTCTTTCGCCGCCCTCGGCGAGACCGTGCGCACCGTCCAGGCGGTCGGGGCGGCCGCCCTCGCGCCC
>DASZWW010000134.1:0-3692 GCA_035546175.1 Polyangia bacterium | reverse complement strand
CCCGCGTTGCCCATCGTGCCGGCGTTCCCCATAGTGCCGGCCCCGCCGTTGCCCGCCACGCCCATCGTCCCGGCCGTCCCGTTGCCCGCCACGCCCGTCGTCCCGGCCGTCCCGTTGTCGCCCGCCAGGCCCATCCCGGCCGCGCCGGTGGGATCGCCGCCGGCACCGGTGCTGCCCGCGGCGCCCTGGCCCGTGTCGCCGGCGACGCCCGTCGCGCCGGCACCGCCCATCGCGCCCGCGGTCCCCGGCTGCCCGGTCGTCCCCCCGGTGGCCGACGAGCGCGAACGGTTCGCTTCGGGCGCGCCGCAGGCCAGGAAGCCGCAACAAGCGGCCGAACACACGAGAAGCGCCAGTGTGATCCGTGGGCTCATCAGCTGGTCCTCCTGCTCGTAAACGAAGCTCGGAATTCCGTCAGTGGGAAGTGACGCCGCCCCACCCCGCCGATTTCGATCGGGTCAACCAACCGCCAGGGATGAGTATAAAAGCGCGAAAACAAATTGTGAGGACACTTCTTTGCGCGAAGCGTCCCGACGAGGAGAATCTCAAGCAATGCACGGAGTTGTCCCTGGCACGCCGTCAGCGCAGGTCGAGCCCGGAGGCCGAGCACGCCTTGACGACGCCGCGCGGTCGGAGCCGGAGACGCTTCGGAGCCCGGCGCGCGCGTTCGCCAGATCGCCCTGCCGGCAGGGGGCGCGGGTCAGGATCGAGAACGCGCGGCCGCTCCGGCGTCCGAGCAGGCTGTGCTGAGCGAGCCGCTTGGCCTCGCGAGCGTCCCCGCGCGTCAGGGCCGCCTCGGCGGCGCGACGACGAACGGCAGCGGCGATCTGATCGGAGACAGCGGTCGCGCCTTCGTCAGGGCCAGTGGGCCGGCGCCCGTCGGCGCGCCGCACGTCGATGCGGCGCTCGCGGGCGAAGGCGGCGCGGAGGCGCACGCGGCGCTCTGCGGCGCCACGGTCTCTGAGGCTACGCCGCCGGAGGCAAGCTCACGAGGAACGTCGTGCCGGCGCCCGGCAGCGACGAGACGGTGATCTCGCCCCCCATCTTGCGCACGAGCTCGCGCGAGATCGGCAGGCCCAGGCCCGACGAGGCGCGGCCCACGCGCCGCGCGACGCCCACCTCGAAGAGCCGCTCGACGCTCTCGCGCGGCAGCCCCGGGCCGTTGTCCGAGACCTCGATGAGGGCGCGGCCCGCGGCCACGTCGACGCGCACGGTGAGGCGGTTCTGCGAGCGCTCGCGGCTCGCGAGCGCCTCGAGGGCGTTGAGGACGAGGTTCAGCACGACCTGCACGATGCGGCTCGCCCGCGCGTGAACGAGCGGCGCGGCGCGCAGCTCGACCTCGACGTGGGCGACGGCGCGCAGGCGCGCCCGCGCCAGCCGCAGCGCGCGCTCGACGGCCTTCTGCACGTCGGCGACGCCGGGGTCGGCCTCCGGCCCCGCCCGCAGGAACGACTGGAAGTCGTGCACGAGATCGGTGATGGCGCTCGTGCTCTCCGTCGCGATCTCCAGCTCCTCGGCGAGCTCGTCCACGTCGCGCGCCGCCGCGCCGTCGCGCCGTCGCAGCTCGCGGACGCGCCGCTCGATCGAGTCGAGCGCGCCCAGCAGCGCGCCGAGGGGGCTCGCGATCTCGTGGGCGAGCCCGGCGGCCAGGACGCTCGCCGACGCGAGCCGGTCGAGGCGCTCGAGCGCCTCCGCCGAGGTCCCCGCCCCCTCTTCACGCGATCCGTTGGTCGAGCCGATCGAGCTTCGAGTCACTCGCAGCATGTCGTCGTCCTCCTTCATCCCGTTCCCCGTTCATCCATGGCGCCCACGAGGGCTCGTGGCCTTCGTGGCGCCGTCGTGGCGCGCCCACGAGACGTCGTGGACCCGCCGGCCTCACTGTCGCCGCAACATGAGCTCCAGGTAGGCGCCGCCGCCTTCGAGCGTGAGCCAGTCGCCGAGCCCCGCCTGGATGACGGCCAGACACGCCGGATCGAAGACGGTCATCTCGCTCGCGTCGATGACGACGTGGCCCTGGCCGGCGACCGCGCGCACGATCTGCTCGCGCAGGAGGCGCTCGGCCTCGGCGCCGACGAGCTGCCCGTGCAGGTGAAGGACGATCCGCTCGTCGACCACCCGACTCTCGATTCGGAAGCTCACGGCCGCACCCTCTGCAAGCTCCGTGCGAGGTCCCGCCGTCAGCCGACCGCCGCGCCGTGCACGGCGTCGCTCGGACGCCTGAGGCCCCACCGCTTGAGGCGCGAGCGCAGCGTGTTCGGGTGGAGGCCGAGGCGGCGGGCCGCGCCGCGGTCGCCCTCGATGATCCAGTCCGTCTCCGCGAGCGTGCGCGCGACGTAGTCGCGCTCGACCGCGTCGATCGTGCGCGGGAGGCGCACGAAGGCGCGGTGCGGCTCACCCACCGGGGCGCTCGCACCCGGGGCCGCGGGCGCGGGACCGAGCTCGGCCGCGCTCGCGGCGCCGAGCTCGGGGAGCGCCTCCACGCCCACGAGCCGTCCCGTCTCGAGGATGACGGCGCGCTCGACGACGTTCTGCAGCTCGCGCACGTTGCCGGGCCAGCGATAGCCTTCGAGGCGTCGCATGGCCTCCGGCGCGAACCCCTCGATGCGCTTGCCGGCCTGGCGCGCGAAGCGGCGCAGGAAGGCGTGCGCGAGGATCGCGATGTCGCCCGCGCGCGACCGCAGGGGCGGCAGCGCGACGGGGAAGACGGCGAGGCGGTAATAGAGGTCCTCGCGGAAGGCGCCCCTGGCCACCATGTCGCCGAGGTCGCGGTTCGTCGACGCGAGCACGCGCACGTCGACGCGGACGGTCTCGCTGCCGCCCACGCGCTCGAGCTCGCGCTCCTGGAGGACGCGGAGCAGCTTGGCCTGCAGGTCGAGCGGCAGCTCGCCCACCTCGTCGAGCAGCAGCGTGCCCCCGTGCGCGACCTCGAAGCGGCCCTTCCGCCGCGCGAGCGCGCCCGTGAAGGCGCCCTTCTCGTGGCCGAACAGCTCGCTCTCGACGAGGCCCGCCGAGATCGCCGCGCAGTTCACCTTCACGAGCAGCCGGCCGCGGCGCGGGCTGCGCTCGTGGATGGCGCGCGCGACGAGCTCCTTTCCGGTGCCGGTCTCGCCGGTGATGAGCACGCTCGTCGTCCCGCCGGCGACGAGATCGACGCGCGCCATCACCTCGGCGAGCCCGTCGCCGAAGCCGACGAGCCGCGGCGCCGCCTCGAGCGCGCCCGCCTCGTCGAGCAGGTAGTCGCGCTCGCTCGAGAGCTCCTCCTCGCGCCGCTTGCGCGCGGTGATGTCCTCGGCGAACACGGAGGCGCCCGTGGGCGAGGGGTAGACGCGGATCTCGTAGTGGCGCCGCCCGTCCGGGTGCGCGACCTCGAGGGTCACGGCGCGCTGCTCGCTCACGGCGCGGCGGAAGGCGCCCTGGACGCGCCCGCCCTCGAGCCGGCGATCGGCGACCCACGGCTCGCGGCCGATGAGCGCCTCGCGCGGCTGTCCGATCATGGCGACGGCCGCGTCGTTGACGTAGCGGTAGCGCCCCTCCCCGTCGAGGGCGATGAAGGCGTCGGCGATGCGCGAGACGACGGCGGCGATCTCGGCGCGCGCCGCCTCCGCCTCGGCGCGGGCGCGCTCGGCGTCGGCGCGCGCCGCCTCCGCCTCGGCGCGCGCCGCGACCGAGGCCGCCTCGGCGCGACGCCGCTCGAC
>DASZWW010000133.1:0-4699 GCA_035546175.1 Polyangia bacterium | reverse complement strand
TGGCGCGGCGGCGGCCGGCGCCACTGAGCGGAGGCCCGCGCAACGCGGGTGGCATCATGAGAAGGCGCCTGCGCGCGTTTCGGCGCGCCGCCTTCGCACGCGGCCGCGCCGGGCGGCGCGCGGCGCGGGCCGCGCGCCGTCGCTCCCTGGCACCGGCTTTGCTCGAGGTGAGCGCCGTGCGGTTCGTCGAGCTCGAGGAGGCGCGGGCGGCGCGCGGTCTGCGCGTCGTCATCGCCGCGAACGTTCCGAGCCCGTGGTCGCTGGCGGCGCTCGGCACGCTCGACGTCAAGGGCCTCGACTACCTCGCCGTGCGCCTGCGCCGCGGCGACGACGCGACCCGCGGCTGGGCGGGCGCCCGCAACGCGCCCGTCGTGCTCCTCGACGACGAGCCGCCGCGCACGGGGTGGGCGGAGATCCTCGCCCTCGCCGAGCGCCTGGGCGGGCGCCTGCCGCTCGTGCCCGCGGACGACGACGCCCGCGTGCGCATGTTCGGCCTCGCGCACGAGATCCTCGGCGAGGGCGGCCTCGGCTGGAGCGTGCGCCTGCTGCTCACGCACCTCGGCCTCGAGACGGACGGACGCCGCGGCTGGCCGCGGGCCGTGGCCGACTACCTCGCGCCTCGGTACGGCTACGCGCCCGAGCGCGTCGACGGCGCGCGGGCGCGCGCGCTCGGCGTGCTCGCCCTCCTCGATCGCACGCTCGCCGAGAGCCACGCGCGCGGGCACGAGTACCTGCTGGGCGCCGCGCCCACGGCGCTCGACATCCACTGCGCCGTCGCCCTGGGCGTCATCGCGCCCCTCACCGAGGCGGAGTGCCCCACGCCGGCGCCCGTCCGGCGCGCGTTCGAGACGCTCGACGACGAGGTGCGCGCGGGCGTCACGGCCGGGCTGCTCTCCCACCGCGCGCTCATGTACGCGCGGCACCTGGTGCTCCCGGTCCGGTTCTGACCTCAGCGCTCCTGGTCGGCGCGCTCGCGGCGCTCGGCGGCGGCGAGCAGGCGCAGGACCTTGCGGCGGCCGCGCACGAGGCGCGACTGCGCGGCGGCCACGGTCACGCCCGTGAGGCGCGCGATCTCGGCGAGGTCGTGACCGAGCAGGTCGTGCAGCACCACGGTCTCGGCGTAGAGGCTCGACATCGACGACAGCACGCGCACGAGGCGCTGCGCGCGGCGCTGCGTCTCGAGGATCTGCTCGGCCGTGCGCCGGCCGTCGGGCACGAGCTCGACGGCGTCGGTGCCGACGTGGCGATCGAACACCTTTCGATCGCGGGTGCGCGCCCGCATCGTGTCGATGGCGAGGTGCTGCGTGATGAGCGTGGCCCACGAGGTCAGGCTGCAGCCGCGCATGTATCGGCCGGAGACGAGCGTCCCGATGACGCGCTCCATGGCCTGCTGCGCGAGGTCCTCGCGCTCGTGATCGCGGGCGCCGAGGAGGCGGAACAGCACGGCGTCGACGACGCCGGCCACGCGCTCGTAGACGATCTCGGCGGCGGCCGTGTCCCCGCGCTCGAGCCGCGCGCAGACGGCCTCGTCGGTGAGCGTGTGCGCGTCGCTCCCGGGGCGCCCCCGGGGAGGATCGGGACGATGCCGCCGCCGCGTCATGCGCTCACGGGGACCTGCCGTCGTGGTAGCGTTAACATCGCGGTGGTCAAGCATCGCCGGTCCGTCAGGGCCACAGCCGCGCCGCGCCGCGCACGCCGCTCGCGTCGCCGTGGCGCGCCTTGACGAGCGCCGTCCGCAGGCCCTTCGCCACGGTGTAGCGCTCCCACAGCGTGGGCACCGTGCGGAAGAGGCGCGCGTTGTTGGAGACGCCGCCGCCGAGGACGATGACGCGCGGGTCGACGAGGTTGATGACGCCGGCGAGGGCGCGGGCGAGCCGGTCGGCGTACACGTCGAGCGCGGCGTTGGCCGTCGGGTCGCCGGCCTCGGCGCGGTGGCCGATCTCGACGGGCGGCAGCGTGTCGTCGGCCACCTCGCGGTAAGCGCCGGCCAGGCCGCGGCCCGAGACGAAGGACTCGATGCAGCCGTGGTTGCCGCAGAAGCACGGGTAGGGCGAGGCCTCGCCGGCCTGCAGGAACGGCAGCGTCGTGTGGCTCCACTCAGCGGCGCTGCCGTTCGCGCCGCCCAGCACGCGCCCGTCGACGACGAGCCCCCCGCCCACCCCCGTGCCGAGCGTCGCGCCGAAGACGACGTCGGGCGCCTCGGCGGCGCCGTCGCGGCGCGCCGAGCCGGCCGCGGCGGCGCCGTCGCACGCCTCGGAGAGCACGAAGCAGTTCGCGTCGTTCGCCACGCGCACGAGGCGATCGAGCCGCCCCGAGAGATCGCGGTCGACGGCGCGCCCGTTGAGGGAGAGCAGGTTCGAGTTGCGGATGAGCCCCGTCGCGGGCGAGAGGAACCCCGGCGTCCCGACGCCGACCGTGCAGCGCGCGCCCGCGACCGCCTCGAGCCCCCTCACGAGGTTCGTGAGGGCGTTGAGCACGGCGTCGTAGCCCGACGTGGGCGTGTCGATGCGCTGGCGCGCGCGCTCGCGCCCGTCCGGCGAGAGCACGATGCCCTCGATCTTCGTCCCGCCGAGGTCGATGCCGATCTGCATGGCTACCAGACCGCGGTCAGGCCCGTGTTGATGAACGTGTAACGCTGGCTCTCGCCGAAGTACCACCTCGTCTGGCCCGACAGCGCGTCGACGTCGTAGGCGAGGTAGTCCGTGAAGTGCCAGACGAACGCGGCGAAGACGGCGAGCTGCTGCTTGGGCACGCTCACGGGCATGTTGGGATCCTCGTCCTCCGGGAGCGCGTACGTGCGGGACACGCCGGCGCCGGCGTTGACGTCGAACCTGACGTGCGAGAGCTGGAGGATCGCCGAGTAGCCGTCGAAGGTCCGCAGGTGGCTCTGCTGGGAGACGCTGATCGAGCCCGGCTCGAGGGCGTAGCCGAGGCCCAGCCCGGGGCCGTAGTGGCCCGCGAGGCCGAGGTGGACGGGCCCGACCTCGAAGCGGCCGCCGTAGCCGACGCCCCACGACGTGCCCGAGGTGTTCGAGCCCGGGAGGTAGACCTTCTGATACTCGCCGTTGCCGAAGAGGTGCATCTTGAAGCTCCCGGCCCGCAGGTCGTACGTCAGCTCGCCCTCGGGGCGCGCCCACCGGGTCCCCTCGAACGTGCCTTGCAGCGGCGTGGGATCGTAGATGCCCGCCGAGAGCTGGACGCCGCCGAGGCTCGGCGTCGCGTAGACGAGGCCGGGCGAGAAGAAGGCCGCCATCACGCCGAAGTTGATGAGGCCCGCCGCGGGCCCCGTCCCGTCGATGTTGCCGGGGAAGCCCAGGCCGTAGCCGTGGCCGTAGAGGAAGTCGTTCTCGGTCGCGCCGCGCGAGAACAGATCGAGCGCGCGCCCCGCGAGGACGCTGCCCCAGGGGCCCTCGACCTTGAGGTACCCCTCGCGCGCGTCCGTCGTCACGGGGTTGGTCTTGCGCTGGCCGTCGGACTCGATGGTCGCCCACAGCGCGATGTAGACCTTGAGCGTCGTGTCGTCGTTGATGCGCCGGCGCATGCCGAAGCCGAACACGTTGGGCACGAAGCCGCTGCGCAGGCGCATGCTCTGGAACGTGCCCTGGATGTGCGTCACGCCGTCGGGCGCGAAGCGGGGCATCCCGTCGCTGTTGACGCTCACGCCGCCGCCCTGGGGGATCTGCTCGTTCATCATGAGCGGGATGGGGTTGGCGTCGCCGAAGCCGTAGCTGAAGAAGCCGTCGACCCGGCCCGTCGTGAACACCTCCCACGTGTCGGAGCGGAGGAGCGTGACGTCGGCGCGCGCCGGCAGCGCGATGGCGGCCGCGCCGACCAGCGCGAGGCTCGCGGCGAGCGGCGCGAGCGGAGCTCTCGGCCCCCTCATGACGGGGAGACGTCGGTGAACTTGATGTGGATGATGTGCGAGTGCCAGGGCTGATTGGCGCCCGTCCGGTAGTTGAGGCCCGAGGTCGCCTTCCCCTGGTAGCTCGTCGGCACCTTGAGCCCGGGCTCGTTGGGGACGACGCGCGCCTGCGTGAGCGGGCACGTCTGGCTCGTCGTCGCGCTCCCGCAGTTGTCGATGGCGTGACAGTTGATGTCCGACGCGTGGTACACGATCGTCCCGCCGCCCATGACGGGGAACGTCGCCTTGTAGGAGATGGCGAACGTCCAGTGGTCCTCGTACTGGACGTTGCCCGTCTTCGGGTACGAGTTCAGGTAGTAGTGCTGCAGCTCCTTGCCGCTCGTGTCGTAGACGCGGATCGAGTAGACGTTGTAGTACTCGAAGTAGATGGGGTTGCCGCCCGTGTACCAGGTGTTGGTGCCGTTGTCGGACTGCGCGTTGGCGACGTCGCCATTGCCGGCGGCGCGCGTGCCGTTCTCGTAGTACTTGCCCTCCGAGATCCCGTTGACCTGGATCGTCGCGTTGTACATCTTGCCGGGCGTGCCGCCGACCTGGAACGTCTCGTTCTGCACGAGGCCCTGCTCCTCGTAGTCGAGCCCGGTGCCGTTGGGCTTGGGCGTCGGGCAGCTCGAGCCGGGCGGGATCGTGATGCAGTCCTGGTTCTGGTTCGAGTAGCAGGGCCAGAGGAAGAACGAGTCGACGAGCGACTCGCCGAACGAGTTCTTGATGCCGAACAGATCCATGACGGTCTCGCCGGTCGCGCCGCCGCCGGCCGCGCCGCCGCCCGCGCCCGCGCCG
>DASZWW010000132.1:0-6471 GCA_035546175.1 Polyangia bacterium | reverse complement strand
GGCGCGGGCGGCGCGACGGGCGGCTCGGGCGGAGCGAGCGGGGGCGCGGGCGGCACGACCGGCGCGGGCGGCAGCACCGTCCCCAGCACTTACACCGGCAAGCCTTACGGCGGCACGCCGCAGACGATCCCCGGCATGATCCAGATCGAGAACTACGACACGGGCGGCTCGGGCGTCGCCTACAAGGCGTCCGGCAACGGGCACGGTCAGCTCTGCGGCGTCACGCGCACCGACCTCATCGATCTCCAGTGCACGGGCCAGGCCGGGTCGCCGAAGGACCAGACGCAGGGGACGTGCGCCGCGCTGACGGGCGACGTGTACCTCGGCTACATCGGCACGGGCGACTGGCTCAACTACACCGTCACGGTGACCGAGGCCGGCACCTACGCGATCTCCACCCACGTCGGCGTCGCGGGCCAGACGAAGCTGATGTTCACGTTCACGCCGACGGTGAAGACCGACGCGCTGCCCCTCATGGGCACCTCGGGCTGCGGCGTCGAGTCGTACCACGTGTGGGCCGTCGAGAACATCGGGACCATCGCGCTCCAGCCCGGGACGTACGTCATGCGGCTCGACTTCGTCGCCGCGGGGCTGAACATCGACTGGGTCGCTTTCACGAAGATGTAGCGGCTAGGTCGGCAGCTCGAACCAGAACGTCGCGCCCTTGCCGGGCTCGCTCTCGACGCCGATCGTGCCGGCGTGGCGCTCGACGATGGCGCGGCAGAGGTAGAGGCCGAGCCCGAGCCCGCGCGTGCCGTCGCCGTCGGCGCGCGCGCGCACGAAGCGGTCGAAGAGGCGGCTCTGCGCCTCGGGCGGCAGGCCAGGGCCGCCGTCGCGCACCTCGACGCGCGCCCCGCCGCCCGTGCGCGCGAGCGTCACGGAGATGGGCGCGGGCAGGGGCGCGTACTTGGCGGCGTTCTCGAGGAGGTTGAGCACGACCTGCACGACGCGGTCGGGATCGAAGGTCGCGAGGAGCGGCGACGCGGGCAGGGCGCGCGCGATCTGGCGGACGTTGCCGCGCTGGAAGACGTCCACGGCCTCGCCGATCGTCGCCGTGAGATCGGCGGCGCGCGGGCGCAGCGGGAAGTGGTCGGTGTCGAGGTGCGTGACGTCGAGCAGGTCGTTGACGAGGTGAGAGAGGCGGCGCACCTGCGCGCGCGCGAACGAGAGGTCCTGCGGCGGCACCGCCTCGCCCGCGAGCGCCTTCCGCTCGATGAGCTGGAGGGTCATGCCGAGCGGGCCGAGGCCGTTCTTGAGCTCGTGCGCCGCGCTGCCGAGCGCGAAGGTGAAGTCGAGCGCCGCCCCGGGCGCGAGGGGCGGGGCCGGGGTCTCGGCGCGCGGCGCGCCCTCCGGCGCCGCCCCGAGGCGCTCCTCGCGCGGCCTCGTCACGAGCTTCTGGCGCGCCAGGGGCCGCGGCTTCCGCGCGGCCTTCGGGGCCGAGGCGCGCTTCTTCGCGGCCCTGTCGGCGGGCTTGGCTCGCGCCGGCCGCTTGCCCTTGGTCTTCATGCGCGCTCGAGGAGCGTGGAGATGCCCTGCCCCACGCCGATGCACATCGTGGCCAGGCCGAGGCGGGCCTGGCGCCGCGCCATCTCGTGGACGAGCGTTGTCACGAGCCGCGCGCCCGAGCAGCCGAGCGGGTGGCCAAGGGCGATGGCGCCGCCGTTGACGTTGACGCGCGCGGGATCGAGGCCGAGCTCGCGCACGCACGGCAACGCCTGCGCCGCGAACGCCTCGTTGAGCTCGACGAGCTCGAGCTCGGCCGCCGACCGGCCCGCGCGCTCGAGCGCCTTGCGCGTGGCGGGGATGGGGCCGATGCCCATGTGCCTCGGCTCGACGCCCGCGACCGCCGTGACGACGACGCGCGCGAGCGGCGGCCGTCCGAGCCGTTTGAGCCCGGCCTCCGACGCGAGGAGGATCGCGGCGGCGCCGTCGTTGATCCCGGACGAGTTGCCGGCGGTCACGGTGCCGCGCTCCCTCCGGAACGCAGGCCTGAGCGCCGCGAGCTGCGCGAGCGTCGTGTCGGGGCGCGGGTGCTCGTCGACCTCGACCTTCCGCGGCGGCCCTTTGCGCTGCGGGATCTCCACGGCGACGAGCTCGGCGGCGAAGCGCCCGGCGGCGTGCGCGGCGGCCCAGCGCCGCTGGCTCTCGAGCGCGAAGGCGTCCTGGTCCTCGCGCGTGACGCCGTACCGCTCGGCCACGAGCTCGGCCGTCTCGCCGAGCGCGTGCGTGCCGTGGAGCTCCTCCATGCGCGGGTTCACGAAGCGCCAGCCGAGCGTGCTGTCGAAGGCCGTGACGTTGCCGCGCGCCCACGCCTCGCCCGCCTTGGGCATGACGAGCGGCGCGCGCGACATCGACTCGACGCCGCCCGCGATGAGGAGGTCCGCGTCGCCGACGGCGACGGCGCGCGCCCCGTCGCCCACCGCCATGAGGCCCGAGCCGCAGAGGCGATTCACCGTTCCGCCCGGCACGGTCACGGGCAGCCCCGCGAGGAGCGCGCTCATCCGCGCGACGTTGCGGTTGTCCTCGCCGGCCTGGTTCGCGCAGCCGAGCAGGACGTCGTCGACGGCCGCGGGCTCGACGCCCGTGCGCCGCACGAGCTCGCGGATCGCGACCGCCCCGAGATCGTCGGGCCGCACCTCGGCGAGCGCCCCGCCGTGGCGCCCGATCGGCGTCCGGACGGCGTCGACGACGAAGACGTCGCGCAGCGCACTCAACGTCGACATTCGCCCTCGATGTTAGGGGGAGCCGCGGATCAGCGCAACGGCGCGGTGGCCAATGACGGCGGCGAGCTGCCGGACCAGGATGCGGTGCTCGAGTGCGCCTGCCGCGGCGTGGTGCGCGCCGATTTCCGCTAGTGCGCGCGCCGCCGCTCGATTAGCCTCCTGGCCTCGATGGCGAAGATCAACTCGAACTACCAGAAGCTGCAGGCCGGCTATCTCTTCCCCGAGATCGGCAAGCGCGTGCGCGCGTTCTCCGAGAAGAACCCGTCGGCGAAGGTCATCCGCCTCGGCATCGGCGACGTCGTGCTGCCGCTGCCGGCGCCCATCGTCGACGCGCTCAAGGCGGGCGCCGACGAGCTCGGCAAGCGCGAGACCTTCCGCGGCTACGGGCCCGAGCAGGGCTACGACTTCCTCCTCGAGGCCGTCGCCGCGCACTACGCGTCGCAGGGCGCGAAGGTCGCCCCCGACGAGGTCTTCGTCTCCGACGGCTCGAAGTGCGACACCGCCAACATCCAGGAGATCTTCGGGCTCGACAACGTCGTCGCCGTGACGGACCCCGTCTACCCCGTCTACGTCGACACCAGCGTCATGGGGGGGCGCACGGGCGCCGCCGACGCGTCGGGCCGCTTCCCCGGGCTCGTCTACCTGCCCTGCACGGCCGACAACGGCTTCGATCCCCCGCTGCCCTCGACGCCCGTCGACCTCATCTACCTGTGCTCGCCCAACAACCCGACGGGCGCCGTCATGTCGCGCGCGTCGCTGCAGCGGTGGATCGACTACGCGCGCGCGGAGGAGGCGATCATCCTCTACGACGCCGCCTACGAGGCGTTCATCCGCGAGGCCGGCCAGGTGCATAGCATCTACGAGCTGCCGGGGGCGCGCGAGTGCGCCATCGAGTTCCGCAGCTTCTCGAAGACGGCCGGCTTCACGGGCACGCGCTGCGCGACGACGGTCGTGCCGAAGGAGCTCGTCGCGCGCAACGACAGGGGCGAGAAGGTGGCCCTGCACGCGCTGTGGAACCGCCGCCAGACGACGAAGTTCAACGGCGTCTCGTACCCCATCCAGCGCGCCGCGGCCGCCGTGTTCTCGGGGGCGGGCAAGGCCGCCGTCGCCGCGAACGTCGCCTACTACATGCAGAACGCCGACCTCATCCGGCAGGGCGTCGCGAAGGCCGGCTACTCCGTCTACGGCGGCGTCAACGCGCCGTACATCTGGCTCAAGGTGCCCGCGGGCCTGACCTCGTGGCAGTTCTTCGACAAGCTCCTCGCCGAGTGCCACGTCGTCGGCACGCCCGGCTCCGGCTTCGGCAGCTGCGGCGAGGGCTACTTCCGCCTCTCCGCCTTCGGCCTGCGCGAGAACGTCGAGGAGGCCGTGGTCCGCATCGGCCGCGGCCGCGCCTAGGGGCTCGCCTTCGCCGCGGGCGCCGCGATCCCTGGCGCGTGCAGGACGAAGGTCAAAGTCCCACCGTCCAGGTCAGCCCCGCGCGCACCTCGAACACGTTCTGGCTGCCCTCGCGGCCCGCGCGAACCGCGGCGTCCAGGTCCAGGTGCTCGGCGGCGCGCCAGATCGCGCCGCCGAGGCCCGAGACGAACGTCGGCAGATCCGCCTCGCGCGCCACGTAGGTCTCGACGACGGGGCGCACCGTCCAGGCGATGGGCCCCTCGCCGATGGCCCCGCCGATGAACGCGAAGCGGTGCTCGCGCGTGAAGTCGCCCTCGAGGTTCACGTGCAGCGTCGCCGCCCGCCAGCGCTGCGAGACGATCGTCGCCACGGCCGCGCCCACGCCGCCGGCCGCGGGCACCGTCGGCAAGAGCGCCCCCGCCTCGACGGCGATGCTGACGCCGGGCTGTCCCTGGAGGCAACCCTCGCGCGCGACGCCCTTGGCGAGCATCGCCGTGTCGAGGTCGCGTCTCCGCGCGGCCGGATCGGTGCCCCCGTAGAGCAGCGCGTGGTGCGCGTCGAACACGAGCTCGACGCGCGGGACGACGCCGTAGTTGAGGATGAACCCGGGCGTGTACGTTCCGCCGGCCGCGTCGTGCGTGTAGCCCACCGGCCCGAGCTCGAGCTCGAGCTCGTGCAGCGCGGAGACGTCCGCGTCCGTCTGGTCGAACGGCCGGTAGGCGTGCGCGGGCGCCGCGACGAGCGCCGTCGCGAGCGGAGCGAGAAGGACCGCGCGGCGCACGCGCTCCACCCTAGCGTTGGAACAGGGAGCTGACCAGCGTCTTGCCGCCCGCGGGCGACCGCAGCGGCTCCCCGACGGGGCGCAGGCCGCACTGGCGGGCGAGGGTGGCGATCTGCTGCGCGTCGCGCAGGCGCATGCGCGGCGCGAGGGCCCGGAGCGATCGGTACGGCGTCTCGCTCACGGCGGGCTGCTCGGCCGCCGGCTGCTGCGTGACGATGGAGCAGACGCCGCGCGGGGCGAGCCAGGCGAGGACGCGCCGGAACAGCGACAGCGGATCGACGTACTCGAGGAGGAGCGCGGCGTGAACGAGGTCCAGCCCGCCGGCCGGGAGCGCGACGCGGAGGACGTCGCCCTCGACGAGGCGCACCTTCTCGCCGAGGGCGGCGGTCCGTTCGCGCGCGATGGCCAGGTAGGCGGGGTTGAGATCGACGCCGAACGCGAGCTCCGTCGCCTCGGGATCGACGAGGCGCAGATCGCTGCCCGTCGTGCACCCGAGGACGGCGAGCCGCTTCGGGCGGCGCTCCGAATAGACCCTGAAGAACATGGCGCGAAGGATCGCCGACTGCCCGACGGCGCTCATGTGCGCCTCGTACTCGTCGGCGGGGATCTCGAGCCAGGGATCGTTCGGGCCCTCCATCGTCAGGCGCCTCGGCCGAGGTGTCCCCAGGCGACGCCGACCAGGACCGAGGCGCCGTTCGCGAGCGCCGACACGGCGATGGCGCGCGTCAGCGTGAGCCCGCGCAGCGCGAGCGCGTAGAAGGCGGCCTCGGCGAGCCACGCCCACAGCTCCGAGAGCAGCGTGGCCGTGCCGCCCCGCAGGCCCACGATGTACGGGAAGACGAACCACACGAGCGGGTGCGTCGCGAGCTGGGCGAAGAGGATGAGCGCGGCCCGCCGGGCCAGGCCCGCGTCCGTGCCGCGCGTGAGCGCGAGGACGAGGGGCGCCTCGACGGCGTACGTCAGCAGGAAGGCGACGAGCCAGGCGCCCGGGGTCGGCATCAGGCCTTGCCGCGCACGACGAGGAAGGACGCGGCGGCGAGCTCGAGGTACCCATGGAAGGCCGCCAGCGAGAGGTAGAGCTGGCGCGTGCGGTGGACGTCGACGGCGGAGGCGGCGAGCGTCCCGGCGGCGAGGATGACGACGACGGCGAGCCAGGGCGCCGGGAAGTCGCGCCCGAGCGCGCGCAGCGACATGCGAAAGGACAGGGTGCCCGCGGCGCGCGCGTCGTCCTGCGGGATCAGCGCGAGCCACACCGTGTAGTGGATCGACTGCAGCATGACGTAGAGGATGCCCAGCGCGAGCGCGGTGTGCTGGGGCATCCACGCCGGCCAGGCGAAGACCGACTCGTCGACGAGCCGCGCGGCGCCGGGACCGGCGAGGTGCACCCAGGGCAGCGCCACGCCGCTGAGGAGCAGCGCCGCGCAGCCGGCGCAGAGCGCGAGCGCCGGCAGGGCGAAGCGGCGGCGCGCCCGGAAGAGCACGAGCCAGAGCGCGAGGGCCACGACGTTGTGGACGTGCGCGAAGACGAGGCGCGCGAGGTGCGGGCGCGCGCAGGCCGCGACGCCGAGC
>DASZWW010000131.1:0-24245 GCA_035546175.1 Polyangia bacterium | reverse complement strand
TGCCGCCCGAGCCGGCCGTGCTGCCGCCCGAGCCGCCGCCGCCCTTGCCGCCCGTGCCCGTGCCGTTGCTCGAGCCCCCGCACGCGCCGAGAGACAGCGCGAGAACGATCAATCCAGCCTTCAACGAGACATTGAACTTGGTAAGCATTGGTTGGTTCCTCGTTATTCGCAGAAGCCGAAGGAGCAGATCTTGCCGCCGGTGCAGTCGCTGTTCATCGCGCACGCCGTGCAGCCGGGCGGCGTGGCCGTCTTCGTCGCGGTGGCCTCCCAGTGGCAGCCGCAGGGCGCCGCGGGCGTGTAGTACTGGACGGGCGGGCCGTCCTGGTCGCGCTTCACCTTCATCGCGCACTGCGGGATGATGTTGGCCGTCGCCTCGATGTCGATGAAGTTGAAGGCGGTCGTCGCCGTCGTGCCGTTGACCCAGCCGACGAACTTCGCGGCCTTCGGGTTCGAGATGGCCTTGTTGGTGTCGACGTTGACGAAGAAGTGCTCGGGCCCCCACACGACGTAGTGGCCGTCGCGCACGTTGCGCTTGTCGAACGCGTCCGAGGACGAGTCGGCGTAGAAGGCCTTGCTCTGGCCGAAGCCCTGGAACGCGAGGGCGTTCAGCTTCGTGCGCTGCCCGTCGTACGAGTCGGCCGCGAGGAAGCCGATGGCCTCGTCCTGGTGCGGCGCCGCGAGGAGCGAGGTCACGAGGTTGCCGCCCGTGCCGTTGATCTTGCCCTTGAAGGCCGTGGGCGGGACATTGATCGCCTTGGCGACGATGCCCTGCGTGCCCGAGCCGCTGTTGCGCTGCTGCGTCGACTGCATGTCGGCCATCTGCGCCGTCGGATCCGTCGGCGGCGTCGCCCCGTCCGTGAACGGCGTGACGCCGCCGCTCATGCCGCAGCCCCAGATGTCCTGCGCCTCGGCGGCCGTCAGGTTCGTCTGCGCCGTGTTCGACTCGGGGACGATGAAGATCATCGCCTGCACCGGCCCCTGCACGTCCGTCATGTTGCTGGGGATGGGGAGCGTGTTGCCCGGGCAGCCCTCGTAGAAGATGTCGGAGACGCCCACGTCGGCCAGGACGTTGGCGTCGAGCGTGCACGAGTGCTTGACCGGCGCCATCGTCGGGTCGGCGTTCGGCGTCCAGTAGTCGGCGTTGCCCGAGAGCGCCTTGGCCATGTTGATGTTCGTGGGCCCGTCGCACGACGACGTCGCGCTGTAGACGAGCGTGACCTTGTCGGCGTCGGCGACGGCGGTGCCGTTGAGCTTCACGGCCATGTAGCCGGCCGTCGTCTCGAAGGCGCTCGAGCCCGACAGGTAGATCGGGTTCGGTCCGACCATGGTGGCGTCGCTGCACGCGGGCAGCGTCTGCGCGTGACCCGCGCTGGCGAGCAGGCCGGCGAACGCCGCCGCGCCTCCCGCGATCGAAAGCTTACGAAGATTCATTGTTGAGTCCTCCAATAGGTGGGCAACGAGACGTTTCGCCGCGACGTTTATCAAAGTGCGCCGTTGCCCAACAACCGGAAATGCCGCTCCCGCCGCAAGTGTTGCGTCTGTGTTTCACGTGTGGCGCGGCCGCAACAAGAACACGTGATTGCAACATCCAGGTGACGCCGACGTCACAGGAGGGGAGTCACCAAACAGTCACCGGTGCCTCGGGGCGCCGCCGCCTAAGCTCCGCGGCATGTATCGCGTCCTCATCGTCGAAGACGACGCGGACATCAACGCGACGCTCCAGGAGGCCATGCGCCTCGCCGGCTACGACGCGGTCGGCGTCCTCAACGGCGAAGACGCCTTCGCGGAGGTCGAGCGGCGCTGCCCCGACCTCGTGCTCCTCGATCAGATGTTGCCGGACATCGACGGCGTCGAGATCTGCCGGCGGTTGCGCGTCGGGCCGCGGACGAAGCGGGTGCCGATCATCTTCCTCACGGCGCGCACGGACGAGCAAGCCCGCGTGCGCGGGCTGTCGGCCGGCGCCGACGACTACGTCGTCAAGCCGTTCAGCATGCAGGAGCTCGTCCTGCGGGTGCGCGGGCTGCTGCGGCGCTCGTCCTCGCTGCCCGACATCCGGCTCGCGCCCGCCTGGCTGCACTGCCGCGAGCAGTTCCGCGTCTGGGACAGCTACGCGAAGATCCACCTCGAGCGGGGCGAGTGGCAGGAGTGCCTCGAGCTCTGCCGGAGCATCTTGCACCGGTGCGAGCACGCGCTCAGCCCGGCCGAGCGATGCTTGCTGTATTCGCGGCTCGCGCGCTGCGCGCAGAAGCTCGGCGACACGAAGGCGGAGCGCGCCTGGCAGGAGCTCGCGCACGAACAGTCGCGCTTCGCCTAGCGCCCCGCTCGGGAGCGGTCAGCGCGGCCAGCCCGTGCCCAGGGCCCTGTCGACCGAGAGCAGGGTCATGCGGTCGCGCACCCACAGCATCAGATCGGCGACGTCGATCGAGCCGAGGAGGAGCCCGCGCGAGCAGACGATGGGGAGGTGCCACTGGCGGGCGGCGCACATGCGGCGCAGCGACGCGCCGACCGTGTCGGTCGCGCGCAGCGGATCGGGGCCGATCGTCATGACGTTCGCCACGGACACGTCACGGCCCTCGGCGTCGAGATCCGCGTGGGCGAGGAGATCCCGATCGGTGACCACGCCCAGCGGCCGCTGCTGGCGCACGACGACCGCGGAGGTCCGCCGGGCGCGCCGCAGGGCCTCGATGCCGCCGCCGACCGTCAGCTCGGGGGCGAGCGCGAGCACGGGCGGGCGAGGCACGTCACCGACGGCGGCGTCCAGGTGAACGGTGCCGAGGCCGAGCGCGGCCTCGGGGCGATCCTCGTCTGGACCGCCGCCGCGCGCGTCGAAGTCGAACATGGGGCTCCTCCTTGTTTCCCCGAGGATGCGCCAGACGCGCGCGCGCCGTCGTGACAGTCGGGAGACTTTTCGACGGCGCCGCGCGCGACCTCGAGCGCCCCTAGGAGGCGTTCCGGTCGAGCGTGGGGAGCATCGGCAGCGCGGGCCGCGGCGGCGGGAGGCGTGGCGCGGGCGCCGGTCCGATGCGGGCGGGCGCGAGGGGCGCGCGCGCTTTTCCGAACGCGCAGTAGAGCGACACGCGCCGGCGGTGCGCGTCGGCGTAGCCGATGCCCACGAAGAACGAGCAGCGAGCGCAGTCGTGGATGACGGAGGCGTAGGGGGGCTTCGCGTCTTGCCGGAGGTTGAGCGGACAGCCGATCACGCGCAGAGAGAAAGCGTCGTCGACGGGCAATGGTCGCGCCAGCGTGCAGCGACAGCGCCAGCGGGGGAGGCCGCGCTCGCGCAGCGGGCGCCAGCGAAGCGCATCGCCGATCAGGGACGCGCCATCGAGGACGATCGTGGGCGTGGTCGACTCGCCCGTCGAGCGGTTCGGCAGGCGGCTGCCTCCCTCGAGCTGGACCACGAGCCGCACGCGCCCCGTGAGGTCACGCAGCGCGAGGTCGGCGCGCAGGCCGCCGTCTAGGTGGGCGTCGAGCTCGAAGCGCGCGTGCCGCCGGTCGAGCGGGCGCCAGCGCTCCTCGCCGCAGGCGTCGCAGGTCCTCAAGATCTGCGGAGCCGGTCCGCGGCCTTCCCGCCACGCTTGGACCGCTTTCCGGAGGGCTCTCTTGGCGGCCGACATGCGTCGAGGCTCGGCACAATGCCACAGCCGCGCCACGGAATTGTGACAGTTAAGTGACAGACCTTGGATTCTGTAACTCAAGAGAAACGCGGAGGTTCTCCTGTGGATGAGATGTTGATGGGCTGTGGAAAGCCTGGCCGCTCGGTGCCGCCGGCGAGCGGCACCGTGAACCAGAAGAGGCTCCCGCGGCCGGGCGAGCTCTCGACGCCCACGGCGCCGTTCATCGCCTCGACGAGGTGCTTGACGATCGAGAGGCCGAGACCGGTCCCGCCCATGTCGCGCGAGCGCCCGCCGTCCACCCGGTAGAAGCGCTCGAAGAGGCGGGGCTGGTGGCGCGGCTCGATCCCCGGGCCCGTGTCGGCGACCTCGACGCGCGCCCGCGCCTCGGCGCCCTCGCCGACGACGCGCGCGCGCAGCGTGATGGACGCGCCCGTCGGACAATACTTGACGGCGTTGTCGACGAGGTTGGTGAGCACCTGCTCGAGGGCGCGCCGATCGGCGCGCAGCAGGAAGCCCTCGGGCGGGACCTCGAGCACGAGGCGCTGGCGCTTCTGGTCGACCTTCGCGCGCAGCAGAGAGACCACCTGCTCGGCCGCGGGGCGGAGCGGCAGGGCCTCGAGCGCGGGCTTGTACTCCTGCGATTCGATCCGCGACAGATCGAGCAGATCCTCGACGAGCGAGCCGAGGCGCTGGGCGTTGCGATCGATCATGTCGACGAAGCGCACGCTCGACGTCTGATCTCGCTCGAGCGTGTGACGCAGCGTCTCGACGGCCGAGCGGACGGCCGTCACCGGCGTGCGCAGCTCGTGCGAGACGTTGGCGACGAAGTCCTTGCGCAGCGTCTCGAGGCGACGGATCTCGGTGACGTCGACGAAGACGGCGAGCAGGCCGGCCGCCTCCCCGTCGCCGGCGAAGCTGCCGTCGCCCGCGATGGGCGGCAGCGGGCTCGCGTGGACGAGCAGGCGCTTGCGGGTGAGGCCCCCGACCTCGATCTCGCCGGAGGTGGCCTCGTTCGCCGAGAACGCGCGCTCGAGGATCTCCTGCAGGTCGGCGTTGCGGATGGCCTCGAGGGGGGCCTTGCCCTCGACGGCGGGGCCGAGCAGCAGGGTGTTGCGCAGCGCGGGGTTGACGAGCAAGATGCGCCGGTCGGCGTCGAGGACGAGCACGCCCTCGCGCATCGACTGGAGGATGCGGCCGAGGAGGTCGCGCTCGCCGCGCAGCTCGCCGAGCGTCGTCGAGAGGCTCCCGGCGAGGTGGTCGAGGGCGCGGCCGAGCTCCGCGATCTCGTCGGTGCCCGTGACGCGGGTGCGCGCCTGGAGATCGCCGCTCGACATGCGGCGCGCGACGTCCGTCATCTGCCGGAGCGCGCCCGAGAGCAGGTGGGCCGCGCCGCTCGACATGATGATCGCGACGACGAGGGCCACGGCGAGCGCCGCGAGCAGGAGGTGGCGCAGGCGGCGGAGCGCGGCGTCGACGTCGGCGAGCGGGACGGCGAGCCGCGCGGCGCCCCGCGAGCCGTCCGGGAAGACGTGCGGGACGGCGGCGTACATCAGGCGATCCTTGATGGTCGCGCTCCACCGCATCGACGCGCCGGGCTGCCCGCCGAGCGCGCGCGCGACCTCGGGACGGTCGCGGTGGTTCTCGAGGCCCGCCAGCTGCGACAGCGGGACCTCCGAATCGCCCAGCACGCGGCCGTCGGCGGCGATGAAGGTCACGCGGGCCGCGGCGCGCGCCCCCAGCGTGTCGGCGAGCGCGTCCCAGGACTCGGGCTTCATGTCGGTCACGCCGTCGGCCGCGTGCTCGACGAGCGACAGCCGCGCCAGCAGATCGCTGCGCATGCGGTCGGTGAGGTTGCTCTCGATCGCGGGGCGCAGGTACGCCTCCGACGCGATCATCGACACGACGATGAGGCCGAGGGAGACGGCGAACAGCTTGGCGCGGATGTCCAGCTTCACGGCGGACTCAGTTCTTCTTGGGCGTCTTCCTGTCCGTGCCGCCGTCCGTCGCGTCCTCGGGCGCGCCGCCCGTGAATCGATAGCCGACGCCGCGCACGGTCTCGAGGTAGCCGCCGGCCTCGCCGAGCTTCTCGCGCAGGCGCTTGACGTGCGTGTCGACGGTGCGCGTGTTGACGTCGCTGCTCATGCGCCAGACCTCGTCGAGCAGCACGGCGCGGGATTGCACGCGGCCGCGGCGATCGTAGAGCGTGCACAGCAGGCGCAGCTCGAGGGCCGTGAGGGCCACCTCGGCGCCGTCGACCCAGACGCGGTGCCCCTCGCGATCGATCCGCAGGCGGCCGAAGGTCGTGACGCCGCCGCCGTCCGAGACCGGGGCGCGGCGGCGCAGGATGGCCTGCAGCCGGAGCGTCAGCTCCCGCATGCTGTAGGGCTTGACGACGTAGTCGTCGGCGCCGAGCTCGAAGCCGACGACGCGGTCGATCTCCTCGCCCTTGGCCGTCAACATGACGACGGGGATGTGGCGGGTCGCCGGATCGCTCTTGAGCGCGCGGCAGACGTCCGTGCCGGACATGTCGGGGAGCATGAGATCGAGCAGCACGAGATCGGGGACCTCGACGCCCACGCGCTCGAGCCCGGCCTGACCCGTGCCCACGATCGTGGCCTCGTGCCCCGCCTGGCGGAGGTTGTACGAGAGCACCTCTTGGAGATCTTCTTCGTCCTCGACGACCAGGATGCGCGCCATGGCTCGACGATGACCTTCTACCATCCCTCCGAGGTCGGGGGGTGATTCGAAATGGCGCGGGACTCTAGTCGCGCGCCCGTCGATGCAGTGTGACAGCCCTGCAACAAGGCGCGGGCCGACCTTGTCGCCGGGGGCGCTGAGGCGAGATGGATGCGCAATCGTCACCGAGCGAAGTTGCGTGCGCTGATATACGGCTGGACATGGAAAGTGCCTTCCTGCGCGTCACCGCTCCGGACGTCCCTCCGGAGGTCGGAGGGTCGGCGACCCGACGCACCCGGCGAATGAGCCCCCTTCCCGCCTACGCGGCGGTCCCACCGGCCCAGAGCTTCGGGCGCATCGCTGCCACGTCCGCTCTCATGGGCGAGGTCTTCCTGGTCCTGCGGCGCCTCGCGCGCACGGACGTCACCCTGACGCTCATCGGCGAGACGGGCACGGGCAAGGACGTCACCGCCCACGCCGTCCACGAGGCGAGCGGGCGCGCGGGCGGTCCCTTCGTGGTCTTCGATTGCGGCGCCGTGCCGCCCAACCTCGTGGAGAGCGAGCTCTTCGGCCACGAGCGCGGCGCCTTCACCGGCGCGCACGCCGAGCACGAGGGCGCCTTCGAACGCGCCCGCGGCGGCACGCTGTTCCTCGACGAGATCGGCGAGCTGCCGCTCGACCTGCAGCCGCGCCTGCTGCGCGCGCTCGACAGCCGCTGCGTCCGCCGCGTGGGCGGCACGCGCGACCGGGCGACGGACGTGCGCATCGTCGCCGCGACGAACCGCGATCTCGCGGCGCTCGTCGAGGCGAAGCAGTTCCGCCAGGACCTCTACTTCCGCCTCGCGGCGGCCGTCGTCCAGCTGCCGCCGCTGCGCGAGCGGCTCGAGGACCTCCCGCTGCTCGTGCCGCAGCTCCTCGGCGACCTGGGGCGCGGGTTCGTGCACGTCCCCGACGCGACGTACGAGCAGCTCGCGGCGCACCGCTGGCCGGGCAACGTGCGCGAGCTCAAGAACGTCCTCGCCTACGCGCTCGCGTTCGTCGACGCCGGCATCCTCGAGGCGGCGGCGCTGCGCTTCGCGCCCGAGACCGCCGCGGCCTCGTCGCTCGAGCGCCTGCCGCTCGGCGGGCAGTCGCTCGCGGCGCTCGAGGACGTCGCCATCCGCCAGACCCTCGCGCTCACGCGCGGGAACAAGGTGCAGGCGGCGCGCCTGCTCGGCATCGCGACCTCGACGCTCTACGAGAAGCTCAAGCGCCACGGGCTCTGAGCGGCCCGACGCCTCACCCGGGCGGATAGGCCTCGGACCCCATCTCGGTGGAGTCGAGGCCCGTCCACTCGACCTCCGCCGTGACGCGGTTGCCGACGAGCCGGTCGGTGATCCGGAAGAACAGGGCCGACGCGGCGCCGACGACGACGACGTTCGCGACGACGCCCACGGCTTGCGCCGCGAGCTGGCCCGCGTCGCCGAAGAGGAGCCCGCGCACGGGGCCGGCCACGCCGTTCCAGCCTTCGCCGTAGGTCCCGTCGGCGAACAGCCCCACGGCGAGGGCGCCCCAGGCGCCGGAGATCCCGTGCACGGCGACCGCGCCCACGGGATCGTCGAGGCGGACCTTGCGCTCGAGCACGGTCACCGACCAGGCGACGAGGAAGCCCGCGACGGCGCCGATGAGGACGGCCGCGGCCGGGCTCACGAAGGCGCACGGCGCGGTCACGGCGACCAGCCCGCCGAGGAGGCCGTTGCAGATCATGCCGACGTCGGGCTTGCGGTGGACGTGCCAGACGTAGAGGAGGGCGGCGAACGCGCCCGCGCTCGACGACAACATCGTGTTGACGGCGATGACGGCGATGCGCGGATCGTTGCCCGACAGGGTCGAGCCCGCGTTGAAGCCGAACCAGCCGAAGGCGAGCACGAGCGTCCCGACGACGGCCAAGGGCAGGTTGTGACCGGGCATGGCGCCGATCGTGCCGTCGCGGCGGAACTTGCCGGCGCGCGGGCCGAGGAGGCGCGCGCCCACGAAGGCCGTCACGCCGCCCGTCATGTGCACGACCGACGAGCCCGCGAAGTCGACGTGGCCATGGCCGAGGCCGAGCGTCGCGCCGAGCGAGGAGAGCCAGCCGCCGCCCCACACCCAGTTCCCGTAGAGCGGGTAGAGGAAGGCCGACATGAAGAGCGCGTAGACGAGGAAGGACGAGAAGCGCCAGCGCTCCGCGAGGGCCCCGGTGGGGATCGTCGCCGCCGTGTCCATGAAGACGGCCGCGAAGAGGAACATCGCCAGGTGGGGCGCGTCGTGCGAGACGCTGAGCAGCGCGAACTTCGAGGCGCCGAAGAGCCCGAACGACCGGCCCGCGAGGTGGAGCCCGACCTCGTGCGCGCTCGCCGTCGCGCCGCCCAGGGTCGGCCACTCGTGGACGCCGCCCATCATCAACCCGTAGCCGAGGAGCCAGAACCCGAGGACGCCGATGGGATAGACGACCAGGTTCATGGCCATGGTGTTGACGGCGTTCTTCGCGCGGGTGAAGCCGGTCTCGACCATCGCGAAGCCCACCTGCATGAACATGACGAGGAAGGCCCCGACGAGCACCCAGACGAGGTTCGACGAGGCGTTCACCTCAGCGGCTCCTCGGCGACGACGCCGCGGGCGCCGGGGCCGGCGGCCGGCGCGAGCCGCTCAACCTCACCAGCGCGAAGAGCCCCAGGAGGAGGACGGCCACGCCCAGGGGGAACGCGAAGCGCCGCAGGCCGAGCCGCCGGGCCCGCGCCCGCGTCGCCTCCGGGTCGCGCGCCGCCGCGGCCTTCGGATCGCGCAGCGCCTCGAGCAGCTCGGCGGCCGTCTCGAAGCGCTCGCGCGGGTCGCGCGCGAGGGCGCGCATGATGACCGCCTCGAGCGCCGGATCGATCGTCGGCAGGAAGTAGCTCGGCGTCTTCGGGTCGTCGTTGGTCTTCGCGCGCATGAGGGCGTGGGGGTTCGCCGCCGAGAAGGGCATCTCGCCCGTGAGCATCTCGAAGAGCAGCATGCCCACCGAGTACACGTCGGTGCGCGCGTCGCCGCGCCGCCCGCCCACCTGCTCGGGCGCCATGTAGTCGGGCGTGCCGAGCGTCGTCGAGAGCCCGGCCCAGGTGAGCCGCCGCGCCGACTCGTCGAGCGCGATGCCGAAGTCGAGGATCTTGATGCCGTGCTCGCCCACGAGGAGGATGTTCTCCGGCTTGATGTCGCGGTGGATGATGCCCTGCGCGTGCATGTAGACGAGGGCCTCGGTCACGGCGCGCGCGATCTCGAGGGCGCGCTCGACGGGTAGCTGCCGCTGCTCCTGGATCGTCGCGCGCAGCGAGCGCCCCTCGACGAGCTCCATCACCATGTAGGTGTGGTTCTTCTGCTTGGGCGCGAACACCTTGACGATGCTCGGGTGCTCGAGCTTCTGGCCGACCTTCTCCTCGCGGCGGAAGCGCTCGAAGAAGACGACGTCGCTCTCCAGGTGCGGGTGCGGGATCTTGACGGCCACGGTGCGGCCCGAGGTCGTGTCGACGGCCTTGAAGATCGAGGCCATCCCGCTGCGCGCGAGCAGCTCCTTGAGCTCGAACTCGTCGATCTTGTCGCCGACGGCGGCCTCGCGCATCAGGCCGGGTCCGTCCGGGGGAGCATGGCGCCAACATTAGTACGCGCGCCCGCTCGCAACAATCAGCGCGCCTTCCCGACCAGGCGCCTCAGGCGATCGCCGAAGGTCGCGGGGCGGGGGCGCGGGGGCCCGGCGGGCATCCGCACGACGGCCACCGTGAGGTTGTCGTCGGCGCCCGCGGCCAGGGCGGCGTCGACGAGCGCGCGGCAAGCGCCGTCCGGATCGGCGTCGCTCGCGAGGCGCGCGATGTCGCCGTCCGAGATCACGTTGTGGAGCCCGTCGGTGCAGAGGACGAGGACGTCCTCCGGCTCGAGCGGCCGCGTGATCTTGTCGATGGCCACGATGAGCTCTCGGCCCACGCTGCGCGTGAGCGCGACCTTGCCCGACCGGTGATCCTTGGTGAGCTGGAGGGCGCGGTTGCCGCGCACGAGGTAGAGGCGGCTGTCGCCCACGTGCGCCGCGGCGAGCTGGCCATCGGAGATCGCGACCGCCGTGAGCGTCGTCGCCATGCCGCGGAGCTCGGGGACGACCATGGAGCGGTCGTAGATCGAGATGTTGGCCTCCTGCGCGGCGCGCGCGAGGCGCGCCTCCGCGCGCATGGAGGTGTCCTGCCTCTCGTAGGCCTCGAGCGTGACCTCGACGGCCATCTGGCTCGCCACGTCGGCCGCGTGGTAGCCCGAGACGCCGTCCGCGACGACGACGAGCGTCGTGGCGGACGGGACGGTGCGGTGGCCGCAAGAGTCTTCGTTGGCGGACCGCACCGGGCCCTTGTCCGAGAGCAGGGCGACGCGCACGTCGCTCTGCTCCGGAGCCGGGCTGTTCTCCTTCGCTTCGATCATGGACCCGGGGGGCGGGCTTCGATCGTCGGGTGCCGCCGCCCTAGGCCGTCGTCGCGCTGGCCGCCGGCTTGTCGACGAGCATCGCCCGTCCCTTGGCCTTGCTCGTGCGCATGAAGTAGACGGCGCCGTAGACGCCCCACGCGGCGCAGACGCCGAGGGCGATGTACGGCTCCTTCCAGCTCATGCCCGACACCGTGAAGGGGCCGACGAGGTAGAAGAGCATGCACAGAAGGTTGGCGACGAGGCCGAAGATCGGCACGAACATGTGCTTGAACCCGCTGAAGCTGTGGTGCTCGCGGAAGGCGACGATGGCGATGAGGCAGGTGAGCATGTAGAGCATGAACGTCCCGAAGTTGCTCACGAGCGTCACGATGACCAGCGTGTTCGGCAGCTTGGCGATCGTGTCGGGGTTGAAGAGCCCGAAGCTGTACCAGAGGTTGTGGTACTTCGGGTCGAGCGGCGCCGGGGTCGTGCCGCCGAGGTAGACGGTGACCGTGATGATGCCGATGACCGCCGAGATGATGGCCAGGGTCCAGATCGAGCGGTGCGGCGTCAGCGTCTTGCCGTGGAGCATGCCGAAGTGGCCCGGCACCTCCTCGTCCTTGCCCATCGCGTACGTCACGCGCGCGCCCGTGTTGAGGCAGGCGAGCGTCGTACCGATGAGGGCGAGGAAGACCGTGAACGCCTCGACGAGCATGAAGGCGCGCCCCGCCGAGTAGCTGCCGAAGAGCCAGGTGCCCGTGAGGACCATGAGATCCCCGATGGGCGCGCCCGACGCCGCGGCGTTTGGCATCGTATATCCCGAATTGAGCAGGTAGTTCGCCGCGAAGTACTCGAACAGGTAGCAGATCGCGCCCTGGATCGCGAGCGAGAGGAGCACGGCGCGCGGGATGTCCCGCTTGGCGTTCTTCGCCTCTTCACCCATCGAGGTGACCGACTCGAAGCCGACGAGGATGAGGATGGCGATGCAGGCCTGGATGAAGATGAACGAGAACCCGTGCGGCGCGACGACGGAGCCCGCCGTCGCGTGGAAGTTGAAGTGTGGCGTCAGGTCCTTGGGGTGGTCGTTGTCGACGGGCGACATCGTCGTCCCCTGGTCGGCGGCGTAGCTGAGCAGGAACGGCACGGGCTGGCCGTCCTTCATCTCGGGGACGGGGTTGCCCTGGGCGTCCATCTTGTTTTGCGTGACGGGCGCGCCCGTGGCGTCGAGCTTGGGCTTGCCGTTGTCCATCACGGGTTCTTGCGCCACCACGAAGTCGACGGGCGTGCCGTTGACGAGCTGGAGGCCGCGCGAGCCCTCGCCATGGTTCACGCGGTAGGCGATGGCGATGATCGAGAAGACGATCAGAGCCGAGATCTGGACGACGTTGATGGCGACGTTGACGGCCGTCGTGCCCGTGACGCCGCGGAACGCGATGTAGGCGACGCCGAGCGCGAAGGCGATGCAGAAGAGGTACATGAACAGCGGGCTGTTGAAGCCGCCGCTGAACGTGTCGGGGAAGAACTGGTTGAGCAGGTAGCCGCTGATGAGCGCGGTGACGCCCACCATGCAGCCCGGGTAGACCCAGTAGTAGAGGTGGCTCGCCCACCCGGTGATGAACTTCGCGAGGCGCGCGAACTTGTATGCCTTGGTCTTGCTGAGGAAGGCCTGCTCCGCGAAGAAGTAGGACGATCCGGCGCCCGGGTACAGCTTCGAGAGCTCCGCGTAGCTGATGGCCGTGGCGAAGCAGAGGAGCAGCGCCGCGAGGATCCCGAACCACATCGCCGAGCCGGCCATGGGAGCGCCGTAGAGCGACTGGATCTGGAAGGTCAACCAGAGGAAGGCCCCCGGCGCGATCAGGGCCATGGCGTTGATCGTCAGGCCGGTCAGGCCCAACGTCGCCCGGCTCGGGGTCTGGGACGATGTGTTCGTTTCAGCGCTCATGTCTCGGCTCCTTCGGTTCGGGTGAGAGTGGTTGCAAGACGCAGCCAATCTAGCGAGCCGCGGTTAACCGCTGGTTTCGCACCCATTAAATCGACGTAACTTGCCGATATTGCTTACCATTTCGTTTTGCAGTGATTGTCAACGCGGTTTCCTGCAAGTTGCAGGATTTTCAATAGGACTGCCCTTGATCGGTGCGGGGTTCGCTGGCCCGCGGAATGCCTTTGTAAGGCGGCGCGATGTCGGCGGCGGTTTCGATGGCGAGCGGTTTCGTCGTTTCGCCGGGCTCCGAACAAATCGATTTGGCGGTCGAGCGGACAGCCGCTCGCTTCGTGCGGGCTTGGGGCTTCTCGACCGTGGGGATGGTGGCGGCGAAGTTCCGGTTGCTCGAGAGGGCGACCGTGCCCCGCGAGGTGATCGCGTGCCGGGCGCTGGCGGCGCTGCCCGACATCGAGTGGCTCGACGAGGCGCGCGAGTGGTTCACGCTGCTCGACCGCGAGTCCGCGATGCGAGCGGCCATCGAGAAGATCCTCGCCGTCGCGGGCGTCGTCGAGCGCCACGAGCTCGAGGAGGCGCTCGGGAAGCGGCACTCCTTCGGCGGCGCGCCGCCGGCCGTCGTCCGCGCCTACGTCGAGGCGCTCGCCGCGCAGGTCCTGCGGCGCGGGGCTCTGGACGCGTCGATCACCTCCGAGGAGCTCGAGATCCTCCAGGCCTTCGACCGCACCGGGCCGAGCCTGGGCCTCGCGGAGCTGCGGCTGGCGACGCGCGAGAGGCTCCCCGAGGCGACCCTGGCCCACGTCCTGCGCGCCTCGCCGCTCTTCGTGCGCGCCTCGCGCGGCACGTACCGGGTCGTCGGGTCGTTCCCGGCGGCGCCCTACGTGACCTTGGCCGGCAGCACGACCATCGTCGCGCCCGCCCAGTAGAGGCGCTTCTGGATCGCGAGCGCGGTCTCGTTGTGCAGGAAGCGCTGGAACCACGTCTCGCGCGCGAAGATGACCTTGCCGCCGATGAACGTCACCACGGGGAACTCGGCCATGACGCGGCGGCAGACCTTCTCGGCCTCGGCGACGGCGTCGGTGCCGATCTCGAGCTTGTACGTCGAGGGCATCTCGAGCGACGTCGCGAGGGAGCAGTACCGCTTGAGCGTCGCGACCGTCTGGGCCTCGAGCGCCTCGACCGAGTCGCCGCCCTTGAAGCCGCCCGAGTCGATCACGCCGACCGAGACGAAGACCAGGTTCTTGAAGTGGTTCGGGAACGAGCGGAAGACGTTGAGCACCGTGTGGATGCCGACGCCGTCATAGCTCGAGACGAGGACGCAGGCCGTGGGCGCCTCGTGGCGGCTGATCGGCAGCGGCGCGCGCGTGCCGTCGTCGAGGTTGCTGACGTCGCGGTAGAGCGACATGAGCCGGGCGCGCACCCCGCGGTAGTGCCGGCGGATGAGGAAGCAGAGCGCGACGACCACCGCCGTGACGACGAGCGTGATCCAGCCGCCCTCGCCGAACTTCTCGGCCACCGTGATGACGAGGATGACGGCGCAGAGCAGGAACCCGACGAGGAAGGTCGCGAGCCGCTTGGCGAACGGAGCGAAGGCCATCGTCTTTCGCTCCGACCACGTCTTGCGCGTCATGCCGAAGAGCGACAGCGAGAAGGTCAGGAACACGTTGATGCTGTACATGACGACGAGCTTGCCGACGTCGCCGCCCGTGTAGAGCAGCGCGGCGAGCGACGCCGCGCCCATGAGGACGATCCCGTTCTGCGTCGTGAGGCGATCGGACAGGGCGGCGAACCGCCGCGGGACCCAGTGGTCGACCGCCATGTTGGCGAGCACGCGCGGGCCGTCGAGGAAGCCGGCCTGCGCCGCGACGACGAGCAGGATGCCCTCGGAGAAGAGCGTCACGACCGACATCGCCGTGCCGAAGGGCAGGCGCGCCGTCATCTTCTCGACGAGCACGGCGTTGAGCGTCTTGCCCGGCACGGGTGAGACGTCCCAGAGCAGGTAGCAGACGAGCAGCCCCGAGGCGGTGAAGGCCAGCGACGTGGCCATGTAGAGCATGGTCCGCTTCGCGGTCTGCACGCGCGGCTCGCGCATGATGGGCAGGCCGTTCGAGACGGCCTCGATCCCGGTGTACGTGCCGCCGCCGAGCGAGTAGGCGTGGATGAAGAGCAGCAGCATGCCGCCCATGCCGAGCGTCGACAGGCCGCCCTGGAAGCCGGCGCCCACGGCGCGCGTCGTGGCCGGCAGCTCGCCCGCGTGGGCGATGACGCCGCCCACGATGACGATGACGTGGCTGATGACGAACACCATGAAGATGGGCGCGAGCGCGATGGCCGACTCGCGCACCCCTCGGATGTTGAGCGTCGTGAGGCCCAGGATGAAGAGCACCTCGAGCGGCAGCTTCATGCCCGCCCAGGCGGGCGGCAGGAAGGAGAAGATGACGTCGCCGGCGGCGGCGATCGAGACGGTGATGGTGAGGACGTAGTCGACGAGCAGCGCGCTGCCCGAGACGACGCCCGCCGAGCGGCCGAGCAGCTTCGAGGCGACGACGTAGCCGCCGCCGCCGTGCGGGAACGACTCGATGATGCCGCGGTAGCCCGCCGAGATGATGAAGACGGTCAGGCCCGCCATGAGGGCCAGCGCCACGGCGAGGTAGGTGTGTGCGCCCAGCGTCTTGAAGGCCTCCTCGGGGCCGTAGGCCGAGGACGAGAGGCCGTCGGCGCCGAGGCCGACCCAGGCGAGGAAGGGGATGAGCGAGATGTGGTGGAAGAGCTTCGAGTCGCGCAGGTCGCGCGGCTGGCCCACGAGGGCGCGGCGGACCTTCTGGCCGAGCGAGGGCGCGTCGGCGGCGAGCTCGGGCGGCGGCTCGAGGGCGGCGGGGTCGGCGGCAACTTCTGAGGGCTGCGTGCTCATGTGCTGCACGCAGTAAGGACGGCGAATTTGTTTCGTGAAAAGAAATCGCGATAGCGCAATCACTCCAGGCGTTTACGGCGCCACCGCTGCCCGGGCGCTGACGAAGCCTTGACCATGTGCGGAGAAAACCGACCCAAAACGTCGCAGACCGCAGGAGCGCCGGCGGGCGTTCCTGCACATTGCAACCCTTCAGGGGGTGCCGCGATCCTGCTCTTCGTACTTCTTGCGCTTGCGCCAGAGCGTCGAGTCGTCGATGCCGAGCGTGCGCGCGGCGTCCTCCATGGTCTTCGACTGGGCGACGATGGCGGAGATCTGCGCGCGCTCGATCTCGTCGAGCGTGAACTTGCCGCCGATGTACGGGCCGCGGTCCTTGGCGCCCGAGATGCGCTCGGGGAAGGCCAGCGGCTCGATGAGCGTCGAGGGCCACAGGATGACGGCGCGCTCGATGGCGTTGCGCAGCTCGCGCACGTTGCCGGGCCAGCCGTAGTTCGCGAGCACCTTCTCGGCGGCGGGCGAGAGCGTCGCCACGGGGCGGCCCAGCGAGCGCGCGAAGAAGGAGAGGAACCGCCGCGCCATGGGCACGATGTCCTCGCGCCGCTCGGCCAGCGAGGGCACGCGCACCTCGATGACGTTGAGGCGAAAGAGCAGGTCCTCGCGGAAGCGGCCGCTGCGCACGTCGACCTCGAGATCGCGGTTGGTCGCGGCGACGACGCGCACGTCGGCCTTGCGCGTGCGCGCCTCGCCGACGCGCTCGAAGCGCTTCTCCTGGATGAAGCGCAGGAGCTTGGCCTGGAGGCTCGCGGGCAGATCGCCGATCTCGTCGAGGAAGAGGGTGCCGCCCTCGGCGACCTCGACGCGGCCCGGCTGGTCGCGCACGGCGCCCGTGAAGGCGCCCTTGGCGTGGCCGAAGAGCTCGCTCGCCAGCAGCTCCTCGGTGAGGGTGGGGCAGTTCACCGTGACGAACGGGCGGTCGCGGCGCGCGCTCTGCAGGTGCATGGCGCGCGAGAGCACGCCCTTGCCCGTGCCGCTCTCGCCGCGGAAGAGCACGGAGACGTCGGACTGCGCGGCGCGGCTCACGACCTCGACGACCGAGCGCATCGCGGGCGCCGCCGAGTCGAGGTCGGTCTCGGGCGCCTCGGCCTGCAGGCGCTCCTGCAGGTCGACGACGCGCGCGGAGAGCGAGCGCTGCACCTCCACCTTCTCGAGCAGGTGGCGGATCTGGCCCGGCGTGAAGGGCTTCGGCAGGTAGTCCCAGGCGCCGCGGCGGATGGCCTCGACGGCGGTCTCGACGGTGGCGTAGGCGGTCACGACGATGACGGCGACGTTCGGGTTCTCGGAGAGGAGCTGCGGGATGAGCTCGAGGCCGTTGTGGGTGCCGAGGCGCAGGTCGAGGAAGACGACGTCGAAGACGGCGCGGCCGATGGCCTCGAGCGCGGCGGCGGCCGAGCCGGCCTCGGTGACCTCGGCCTCCATCGACTCGAGGCACACGCGCAACGTCTGTCGGATGTTCTTCTCGTCGTCGACGACGAGCACGGCGAGGTGACGCATGCGACGAGCTTACCGTGCGCGGATCGATTCGTCGCGCGGAGTCGCCGTTGCAAATCGCAGGACATTCGGCGCTCGCGCCCGGGCGCCGGGGTGGTTACCATCTCGCGCGCATGAGACGCATCCTTCCAGGGCGCTCCGGCTGGGCCGCGGCGCTCGCGCTCCTCGCCGCCGGCTGCCGCAACGTGCCGGACCCCGCCTTCACGCAGCTCCTCGAGGCGCGCCGCCTCGCGGCGGACCTGCACGTGCAGTTCATCAAGGCCTCCAACGCCTCGGATCGGGCCGTCCTCGCCGACACCGACGAGGCCTCGGTCGAGTTCGCGAAGCAGGCCCAGGCCGCCACGCAGTCGGTGCGCACGGGCATCGCCGAGCTGGGGAGCACTTTGCAGCGCCTGGGGTACGCCGACGAATCGAGCCTGCTCGACGAGTTCTCGAGGCGCTTCGACGACTACGCGAAGGTCGACAAGGACGTCCTTGCGCTCGCCGTCGAGAACACGAACCTCAAGGCGCAGCGGCTCTCCTTCGGTCCCGTGCGCGAGGCCGCGGACGCGTTCCGCGACGCGCTCGACGCCGTCGTGAAGGCGGCGCCCGCGCGGGAGCGCGTGCGCGTCGAGGCCCAGACCGAGCGCGCGCTCCTCGCCGTGCGCGAGATCCAGGTCTTGCAGGCGCCGCACATCGCGGAGGCGGACGACGCCGCCATGAGCCGGCTCGAGAAGGAGATGTCCGGGCGGCAAGCCGCCGCGCGCGACGCGCTCAAGGCGCTCTCGGGCGTCGCGCCGCAGGAGACGCTCGACGCGGCGGGGGCGGCGCTCGACAGGTTCGACAAGCTCTCGGCCGATCTCGTCTCGCTGTCGCGCCGCAACACGAACGTCAAGTCGCTCGCGCTCTCGCTCAAGCCCAAGCCCGCCCTCACGGCCGCCTGCGACGCCAGCCTCGGCGCGCTCGAGGAGTCGCTCGCGAAGCGCGGCTTCGCGGGCACGCGATGAGGAGCCGCCCGCGCGCCCTGGCGCTCTCGCTGGGCGTCGCGACGCTCGTGAGCGCGGCCGCGCTGCTCGTCTGGGACGTCGCGCCCGGGCGCTTCCCGGCCCGCGCGCCCGACGTCCTCGGCGCGCTGCGGCCGCCAGGTCCTCTCGCACGAGCGTGAGCTGGACGCGGGGCGCGCTCGGCGTCTGAACACCACGACCGCGCGACGAGCGGCAGGACGGCCGCGCGGCGACGTGCCAGCGCGATGGTTCGCCGCACACCTCTTGCTCGGGAATCATCGCCGAGCGTAACTTGAGCCTCCCGATGTCGACCCCTCGCACCCGCGCCGACGACTTCCTCGAGCTCGTCGAGCGCGGCAAGCGAGGGCGGCTCAAGCTCTACATCGGGTTCGCGGCGGGCGTCGGAAAGACCTACCGCATGCTCGAAGAGGCGCACGCCCTCAAGAAGCGCGGCGTGGACATCGTCGTCGGCTTCGTGGAGACGCACGGCCGCGCCGACACGCACGCGCTCATCGAGGGGCTCGAGGTCGTGCCGCGCCGGCAGATCGAGTACCGGGGCGTCACCGTCGAGGAGATGAGCCTCAACAACATCTTGAAGCGCAAGCCGGCCGTCGCCATCGTCGACGAGCTCGCGCACACGAACGTGCCGGGCAGCCGCAACCGCAAGCGCTACCAGGACGTCATGGAGCTGCTCGAGGCGGGGATCAACGTGATCGGCGCGTTCAACGTCCAGCACCTCGAGAGCCTCAAGGACGTCGTCGAGCGCGTCACGGGCGTCGCCATCCGCGAGACGGTGCCCGACAGCTTCCTCAAGCAGGCCGACCAGGTCGTCAACCTCGATCTCTCGGTCGAGGACCTCCAGGAGCGCCTGCGCGCCGGGAAGATCTACGGCGCCGACAAGGTGGGCTGGGCGCTCGAGCACTTCTTCAAGGACGCCAACCTCGCGCACCTGCGCGAGCTCGCGCTGCGCGAGGTGGCCGAGAGCGTCGAGCGGGCGAGCGCGCGCCGGCCGCCCACGGCCGACGCCCTGGCGAGCGCCGACCGCGGCGCGCCCGGGCTGCGCGTCATGGTGTGCCTGTCGTCGGCGTCGCCGCGCGGGTCGATCCTCGTGCGCAAGGGCTCGCGCCTCGCGGGCCGCCTCAGCACGGACTGGTTCGTCGTCTTCGTCGAGACGCCCGCCGAGGCGCCCGATCGGATCGACAGCGCGGCCCAGCGCCACCTCATGGACAACACCGACCTCGCGCGCGAGCTCGGCGCCGAGGTCGTGCGTCTGCGCTCGCCCGATCCCGTCCACGCCATCCTCGATTTTGCGCGCTCGCACAGCGTCGGCCACGTCGTCGTGGGGCGCTCCTACCAGTCGTCGTGGAAGCAGTGGCTCGGCCGCACGCTGCCGATGCAGCTCGTCCGCGAGGCGGCCGGCCTCGACGTGCACGTCGTCTCGACCGAGGAGGAGGTCGAGGCGTGAGCCTCAAGGCGAAGCTCCTGCTCGCGCAGGCGCCGCTCGCGCTCGCGCTCGGCCTGCTGGGGATCTTCTCGGGCGCCGTGACGACGCGCCTCGGCCGCGAGGCGCAGCTCGTCCTCGCCAACAACTACCGGAGCGTCATCGCGGCCGAGCGCATGAAGGAGGCGCTCCAGCGCATCAACGGCGCCGCGCTCTTCCGGCTCGCGGGCCGCGAGAGCGCCGCCGCGGACACCGCGGCCGAGCGCGCGCGGTTCGAGCACGAGCTCTCCGCCCAGGAGGGCAACGTCACCGAGAAGGGAGAGGGCGACGTCACGCGCAAGCTGCGCGTCCTGTGGACCGACTACGGCGCGGTGCTCGCCGAGTTCGACGGCGCCGCCGAGCCGCGCCAGCGGAACGCCGTGTACTTCTCGCGCCTCGGGCCCGCGTTCAAGCTGCTCAACGAGGCGGAGGACCAGGTCCTCGCCATCAACCAGGACGCCATGGTGCGCAAGGCCGACCAGTCGGCGCGCCGCGCGGTGGACTTCGAGCACCTGGTCGTCGTCGCCGTGCTGCTGGCGCTCGCCCTCGGCGTCCTCGCGTCGGTGTGGCTCACGACGCGCCTCCTGCGGCCGCTCGGCGTCGTCACGGCCGCGGTCCGCCGCTTCGGCGAGAGCGACCTGAAGGCGCGCGCCGTCGTGCGCGGCAAGGACGAGATCGCCGCGGTCGCCGCCGAGTTCAACCGCATGGCCGACGGCCTCGAGCGCTACCGGAAGAGCTCGCTCGGCGAGCTCCTGCAGGCGCAGCAGGGCGCGCAGGCCGCCATCGAGAGCCTCCCCGATCCCGTGCTGCTCCTCGACGCCAACGGCGCCGTCACGGGCGCCAACCTCGCGGCGACGCGCCTGCTCGGCGTCGACGCGGACCGTCCCGGCCCCGAGATCTTCGCGAACGCCGATCCGGTCGTGCGCGCCGCCGTCGAGCGCCTGCGCGCCCACGTGCTCGGCGGCAAGGGCCCCTACATCCCCAAGGGCTTCGAGGAGGCGGTGCGCATCTCCACGGCCCCCGAGGGCGAGCGCATCCTCCTGCCGCGCGCCGCGCCCATCTACAGCGAGGGCGGCTCCGTCACGGGTGCGGCCATCGTGCTCCAGGACTCGACGCGCCTCTTCCGCTTCGACGAGCTCAAGAACGATCTCGTCGCGACGGTCGCGCACGAGTTCCGCACCCCGCTGACCTCGCTGCGCATGGCGCTGCACCTGTGCACCGACGGGGTCGTCGGGCCGCTCACCGAGAAGCAGGCCGACCTGCTCTTCGCCGCGCGCGACGACTGCGAGCGGCTGCAGGTGATCGTCGACGAGCTGCTCAACCTCTCGCGGCTCGAGTCGGGGCAGATCGATCTTCACCGGCGGCGCGTCGAGCCCGAGACGCTCGTCGGCAACGCGCTCGACGTGCACCGGGCGGCCGCCGAGCAGGCGGGGCTCACGCTCGCCGCCGAGATCCCGCCCGGCCTGCCCGACGTCTTCGTCGATCCCGATCGCCTGCAGCTCGTCTTCACGAACCTCATCGGCAACGCGCTCCGCTTCGCGCCCGCGGGCACGCGGGTCGTCGTGCGGGCGCGCCCCGAGCGGCCCGCCGAGAGCCCGCGCGCCCACAAGATCGCCGAGGCGACCGCCGTCCGCTTCGAGGTCCAGGACCAGGGCCCCGGCATCCCGAAGGCGCACCAACAGGAGCTCTTCGAGAAGTTCTTCCGCGTGCCCGGCAGCCCCGCGGGCGGCTCGGGCCTCGGCCTCTTCATCGCCAAGGGCCTCGTGCAGGCGCACGGCGGCGCGATCGGCGTCGAGAGCGCGCCCGGCGAGGGCGCCCGGTTCTGGTTCACCGTCCCCGCGGCGCCGCCGCCCTCCACGTAGCCCCTCGGCAGGTGGCCCTCGGCCAGCCTCGTGTACGTGTAGACGAGGCGCCGCGTTGCGGCGTCAGCGGGAGCGGTGGTACTGATGGCGCGTGGGGAACGGCTGCCTCGCGAGGCTGTGGGCCTGTTGGCGTCGGCTCTGGACGTATCCGCTGCTGTCCTGGTTCGCGTACCTGCCGCTGCTCGCCGTCTTCGTGGCCGTGCTCGCCGTGCTGCTCGGCGCCGGCGAGGGGCTGGGCGCGCCCAGCCTCGTCTGGCACGACGACGCGGCGACCAAGGTCTGCGCGGGCTTCGCCGTGGCCGTGCTGTGCCTCCAGCTCGGCGTCGTCGGCTACCTGCTCGACAGCCGCGAGAACCCGAACCGCGACGTCGCGCCCGCCGTCGCGACCTTCGAGAGCATCGCGCGCTACGTGCGCTGGCCGCTGCTCGTGACGCTGGGGTGCGCCGTCGTCGGGTGCTTCGAGCGGCGCGCGCGGACGGCCCACGCGGGGCTCGTGCTCATCGGGCCGGCGGTCTTCGCGGCCCTCGGCCTGTGGCTCCGGCGCGGACCCGTCCGGGGCAAGCCGCTCCTCGCGCTCGTGCCCGAGCGGCACCACGAGCGCCTGAGGTCGTTCATGGAGCGCCGGCGCCGCCAGGCGCCCGAGCGGGGCGCGGCCGTCCCCGACGCCGGCGCGCACGTCGCCCAGGGCCTCCTCGCGCTCGTGCTCGCGCTCGGCTATGTCGCCGCCTGGATCTGGAGCGTCCCCGCGGCGGTCGCCGTGAGCGTCGCGCTCGCGCTCGCGATCGCCGCCTGGGGCTTCCTCCGCTACTGGTTCAGGCGCACTCGCGTCGTCGCCGCGGCGGCGTTGATCGTGCTCGGCTGCGCCCTCACGCGGGCGGGCGATTCGCCCGTGACGGGCCTGTCGGACGTGCAGTTCCCCAAGCGGGCAGGAGCCCCGCCGCCGCGCGAGCTGCTCGGCGACACGGACGCGCTCGAGCGGTGGAGGGCCCAGTTCCCCGACGAGAATCCACCGCTCGTCGTCGTGGCGACGAGCGGCGGGGCGCTGCGCGCCGCGCTCTGGACGCTCAACATCCTCCGCGACCTCGAGGGCGTCATCCCGGGGTTCATGCGCCACGTCCGCCTCGTCACGGGCGCGTCGGGCGGCATGGTGGGCGCCGCGCACCTCGTGTCCGCCCTCCACGACCGGGGGCCGCCCCTCACGGACCTCACGCCCGAGTGGTGGGGCGGCGTCATGCACGACGCGGCGGGTGACTCGCTGACGCCCGTCGCGCGGGCGCTCATCCTGCCGTGGCGCGATCGGGGGCAGGCGCTCGAGGAGAGCTGGGAGCAGCACACGAACGGCCGCCTCGCCATGCCCTTCCGCGCGCTGCTCGCCGGCGAGCGCGAGGGGTGGCTGCCGTCGCTCGTCTACGCCCCGATGATGGTCGAGGACGGCCGGCGCCTGCTCATCAGCAACCTCGAGCTCGGCGCCCTCGTCGAGACCGTCGTGCCGGGCGCGAATGGGCCGCGGCGCGAGTCGATCTCGGCCGTGCAGCTCTTCGCCTGCGAGGGCGACGGCGTCGACGCGATCAAGCTCAGCACGGTGGCGCGCCTCAACGCCACCTTCCCCTGGGTGACGTCGGCGGCGCGGCTCACGACGTGGCCCGATCGGCGCGTCGTCGACGCGGGCTACTACGACAACTTCGGCGTCGACGTCGCGACCGCCTGGATCAGGAAGAACGCCGAGTGGCTCGCCGGCAAGACCTCGGGCGTGCTGCTGCTGCAGATCCGCGACGAGACGACGGCCAGGCTCGACGTCGAGGCCGAGCCCGGACCGGGACAGGCGCACGAGTGGATCTCGGCGCTGTCGACGCCCCTCGAGGCCTTCTTCTCGGCGCGCAGCGCGAGCATGTCGTTCCGCAACGACCAGAAGGTCGAGGTCCTCGCGGACGACCCACACCTGCCGCACCCGCCCGCGGGGAAGGAGTTCTTCGTCACCGAGACGTTCGAGCTCGCCGAGCCCGAGCCCCTCGAGTGGTACCTCGGGCAGGCCGCGATCGACGATCTCGAGCGCTCGCCGCGGCCGGTCGTCTTCGCCGCGGTCCGCGACTGGTGGGCCCACCGTCCCCGGTAGCGGCGCCGCCGCTCACATCTTCGTGAAGGTGAAGTTGTCGGCGTTGAAGCGGCCCGTCTGCGTGATGGTCATGAGGTAGGTCCCGGCCTGAGGGAACGTCACGGTCGCGAGGTTCTCGCGCTGCGCCCAGCAGTGGTAGTACTCGCCGCCGCCGCACATCGACGGGTTCGTGACGGCCAGCGTGAGGTTGCCGGTCGTGATGTTGCCGCTGCCGCTGAACGAGATGTTGACGCCGCCTCCCTGCGGGACGGCCATGAAGCCGCCCACGGAGTAGGTGCCCGCCTCGGCGACCACGACGGTGTACTTCGTCCATTCGCCGGCCGTGCTGTAGCAGAGGTACGTGTCGTCGGCGGGCGCGTGCACGTTGGGGGCCGTGACGTCGGGCTTGTTCGGGTTCATGCGGCACACGCCGACGTTGTCGTCGCAGGCGGCGCCGCTGCAGATCTTCGCGTTGGCGGGGATGGGCGGGCGGTAGGGCGGGCTGCCCCCCGGGTACCAGTCGCCCGTCGTCGTGCCCGAGGCGCACGCGCCGGGGTTGTGGCACCACGCGACGTTCGCGCCGCCGCGATCGTAGTCGCACGCGTTGATGCGGCCGGGGATCGTGAGCGCCGCGAAGGGCGTGCCCTTGTAGTCGGCGGGAACGAAGCTCGGACCGGCGGCGGCGTCGCCCTTCGCGCCGCCCGCGCCC
>DASZWW010000130.1:0-2669 GCA_035546175.1 Polyangia bacterium | reverse complement strand
CCCGCCCGGCCCGAGGTCGCCCGCGCGGTGGCCCCGCGCGGCGCAGGCCTGCCCGCGTCCGCGTCCGCGCCCGCCGACCCGCTGCTCGCCGACGCCGAGCAAGAGCTCGCGCGCGCCGCGGCCGCCTACGAAGGTTCGATCGAGAAGCTGCGCCGGCTGCTCGTCCGCGAGGAGGCGCGCTGGACGCCCGAGATGCGCGCGCGTTACGACGAGCGCCTCGCGCGCCTCGACGAGGCCATCGCGCGGTCGCGTGAATCGGCGGGGCGGCTGCCGGGGGACAGCGAGGGCCACGAGCAGCTCTTCGCGGCGTATCAGCAGAAGATCGCCTTCCTCGCCGAGACGGTCCATCGCGGCGGCGGCTTCGGTCCGGGGGCGCCGTGACGCGCTCCTGGCGGCTGTCGTTCGCGCTCGGGCTGGTCGCGGCGGCCGCGGGCCCAGCGAGCGCCGAAGAGGCGGCGCCAGCGCAGCCGCGGGCCGGCGGCGCTGGCCTGGTCGACCGCCGCGAGATCATCGTCCCCGCGCCGGCCGGCAGCGTCGAGGTCATGCGGATCGACAACCCGATGGGGCGCGTCGAGATCCGCGGCGGCGGGCGCCCCGACGTGATCCACGTCGTCGCGCAGAAGCACGCGGCCACGCCCGAGGCGCTCGCGAGGCTGCGGGTCCACTACACGGCCTTCCAAAACGGCGAGGTCCAGCTGGACACGCGCGTCGAGCTCGAGGGCCGCGAGCGGTCGGTGCCGCTCGGCGGCAGCGGCATCGATCTCGTCATCGAGGTGCCCGCGGACGTGGCCGTCGAGGCCAAGACCTTCGGCGGCGACGTCACGGCGTCGGGCCTGCGCGCGGGCGCGCGCCTCGAGACGACGGGCGGCCGCATCGGCGTCAGCGACGTGCGCGGCCCAGTCGTCACGCACCAGCTTCGGGGTGGGCAGACGGTGTCGGGGGTCGACGGCGACGTCGAGCTCGACGGCATCGAAGGAGACATGGATCTGCGCGATCTGGTCGGGGGGCGCGCCCAGGCGCGCGTCGTCGACGGCAACATCCACGCCGACGAGGTCCGCTCGGCCTGGGTGCGCCTGCAGACGACGACCGGCGAGGTGGTCTTCATCGGTCCGCTGCGGGCGGGCGCCCACTACGATCTGCGCAGCTACGCGGGCGACGTGCGCGTCCTCGCGGTGGGCGACCTGCCCGCCGTCGAGCTGCGCGCGCGCGCCGCGGGGCGGGTCGAGACGGCGTTCGCGCTGCGGGGCGCGCGGCGGCAAGGTGAATGGCTGCTGGCCCGGCTCGAAGGGCCGCGGGCGGCCGGGCCGCGCGCTGCGTTGCTCGAGGTCTCGTCGGTGCTCGCGCGCGTCGTGATCCAGCCGAACGGGGCGTCGGCGGAGCGGGGCCGGCTCGAAGGTGGCGCGGACCTTCACTGACGGCCGCGCGCCGGCGGCGAATCAGTGTTACTGTATTGATCCAGCTCGATGCGGATCGGCGTCTTCTCAGACACGCACGCGAACATCGAAGCGCTCGAGGCGGTCATCAAGGCCCTCGACGCCGAGAAGGTCGACCAATACGTTTGCCTCGGCGATACGGTCGGCTATGGCGCCAGCCCCAACGAGTGCTGCGCGCTCGTGCGGTCGAAGGCGGCGCACACGATCCTGGGCAATCACGACGCCGCCGTGGCCGGCCGCATGGACTACTCGTATTACTATCACGCGGCGCGCCACGCCCTGGACCTCCACTCGCGGCAGCTCAAGCCCGAGCACATGCAGTGGCTCAAGCAGCTGCCCTACGAGGTGCGCCAGGGCGACGTGCACTTCTGTCACGGGTCGCCGCTGAACATCGAGGACTTCGACTACATCTTCGCGCGCGATCAGGCGGCCCAGTGCATGGAGATCTGGGATCAGCTCGCGCGGCTGACGCTGATCGGCCACTCGCACCTCTGCAAGTCGTTCGCGCTCTCGCCCGACGGCGTGTACGAGGTCGTCTCCGACAGATTCGAGCTGCGTGAGGGGTGGCGGTACATCGTGAGCGTCGGCTCCGTCGGGCAGCCCCGCGATTACGATCCGCGCGCGAGCTACACGATCTTCGACACCGAGACGAAGCTCTTCGAGTTCAAGCGCGTCGAGTACGACATCAAGGCGTCGGCGGAGAAGATCTTCAGCACGGATCTCGAGCCGAACTTCGGCCATCGCCTCTTCATCGGCGTCTGATCGGTCGTATAACTCGTCCATGAAGATGCCGTCGCGCCCGCGGGCCGCCGCGCTCGTGCTCGGATTCGCAGCGCTCGGGCTCGGCCCGACGGCGCCGGCCTCGCCCCCGCCGGCCGCGGGGAGCTGCGACGACGCAGGCGCCGCCGTTTGGAAGGAGATGGAGGCGCGGGGCGGCATCATCCCCGAGATCGAGGACGACGGCACGCAGGCGCCACCGGCCTGGTGGCGGTACCCCGGGCCGCGCCGATCCGCCGAGCTGCTCGCCGCCGAGGCGCGCGACCCGAAGGCCGGGCTCTACGCGCGCGTTTCCTCCGGCCAGTTGCAGGCGGGCGATCTCCTCGTGCGCGTCACGGGCGCGGGCGCGTGTGGGCGCATGGCCGTGATCGCGGGGAAGCTCGAGGACCGGTGGATGCTGCAGGACGCGCGCGATGCGGAGGGCGCGACGGCCGCCGCCCGTTCGAACCCCGCCGGCGC
>DASZWW010000129.1:0-4732 GCA_035546175.1 Polyangia bacterium | reverse complement strand
GGGCGCGGGCGGCGCGATCGGCTGCACGGGCGCCGGCGGCGGCGACGCGGGCGGGGGCGCGCCCGCCGGCGCGCCGCCGAGGTTGCTCACCGGCGCGGGCTGGTTGGGCGGGCTCTGCGTCGTGGCGATGGCCGCCTCGAGCTTCTCGATGCGGTCCTTCGACTCGGCGGCGTAGTGCGAGGTCGGGTAGAGCTTGACGATGTTCTTGTAGAGCAGCAGCGCCTTCTGGTTGTCGTTCGCGAGGCGGTGCGACTGGGCGGCGTTGTAGAGGAGCGCCGGATCCTGCTTCGCCTTGTACGCGGCCTCGTACTCGGCCGCGGCCTCCTTGTACTCGCCGACGGCGTAGTGCGCGGTGGCCTTCTGGTAGTGGACCCTCGCGTCGTTCGAGTCGTCCCCGCGGGCCGGCGCGGCGAGCGCGAGCGTCACGACGAGCGCGAACGGGGTGACCAGTCGAACAGAAGTGAGGCGCTTATCCATGGGACCCCTTTGGGCGGTGTAAGAGAATGACCCCGCAGCATCGTATACGAATGCCGGGCCGCTCGAAAGTCCTTCGAACGGTCAGGCGGCGCGGTGCGCGAGGGGGGCTTTTCCGACGGAGCGCCCCCCTTTGGGATTTTCGCCCGTTGATTGGGAAGATTTCGCGGCGGCATCGTTGACGTCGCCCCGGTCGGCGGACCCGCTCGGCAGGGTGGCGCGCAGCTGCCCGCCGCGGAAGACCCACATCGTGCCGGGCGTGCCCTGGTGCCAGACCTCGTCGCGCGTGAGGGGCGCCGTGGCGATCACGGCCACGCGATCGCGCGGCGTCGTGAAGGCCGAGAAGTCGATCTGGAGCTCGGCGTCGCTCAGCGTCGCGCGGCCGAAGGGGGCGCGGCGGGCGATGTAGCAGAGCTTGGTGCCGCAGCGGGCGTAGAGGTGCCGCCCGTCGGCGAGCAGGAAGTTGAACTTCCCCTCGGCGCCCAGCTCCGCGCCCAGCTCGGCGATGGTCTTCCAGAGGCGCCGCGTCTGCCGCGGGTAGCCGCCGGGGTAGGCGGCCCGCAGCTCCTCGAGCATCCAGCAGAAGGCGTGCTCGCTGTCGGTCTCGCCGACGGGGTGCTCGGCGCGCAGCTTGCGGCGCCGCACGAGGGGCAGCGTGCCGTTGTGCGCGAAGACCCAGTGGCGCCCCCAGAGCGCGCGCTTGAAGGGGTGCGTGTTCTCGAGCGACGCGCGCCCGCGGGTCTTCTTGCGCACGTGGGCGACGGCGAGCAGCGTCTTGATGGGGTTGTCGCGGATGAAGGCCGCCATGGGGCTCTCGCAGGCCGGCGTGGGCTCGAGGAAGGAGCGCGCGTACTTGCCGTCGTAGAGGCAGAGCCCCCAGCCGTCGGCGTGCGGGCCGGTCTTCCCGCCGCGCAGCGCGAAGCCCGTGAAGGAGAAGACGATGTCGGTGGGGACGTTGCACTCCATCCCCAGCAGCTCGCACATGGCGAGCAGCATAACCGAACCGGGCGCCCGCGCGTCTTGATTGGAGGCCTCGCCAGCCTCGGGATAAAGTGAACCGTGGGCATCGAAGGCCGGCGTTGGAGGCGCGCGACCCGTTCGCAGCCCGCCGCGCCGCCTCCGCCGCCGCCCGGGGCCTGGTGGGAGCGGCCGGGCGGCGCCGCCACCCTCGTCGCGGTCGTCGTCGCCGTCGTCTTCGCGCGCTCGCTCGCCAACGGCTTCACCTACGACGAGCCGCTCGTGATCGTGAGGGCGCAGAACTTCCTCAAGTCGACCGACTTCGGCGCGCTCGTCACGCGCGACTACTTCTCGGCGACGCTGGAGGGGACGTGGCGGCCCTTCTGCACGCTCACGTACATGCTCGACGCGCTCGTCGCGTTCGCGCCGGCGACGTTCAAGGCCCAGAGCGTCCTCTGGCACGCGGCCTCGGCGATCCTCGTCATGGCCCTCGCGCGCCGCCTGCTGCCCGAGCGGCGCCGGCGCTACGCGCTCGTCGCGGGGCTCGTCTTCGCCCTCCACCCGGTCACGACGGAGACCGTCGACAACGCGTCCTTCCGCGAGGACTCGCTCGTGACGTTCTGGACGCTCGCGACGATCCTGCTCGCGCTCGCGCGCCGCGAGGGCCTCGCGCTCGTCGCCTTCGCGCTGGGCCTCCTGTCGAAGGAGTCGGCGGTGGTGGCGCCCGCGCTCCTCGTCCTCATCCGGCTCACGGGGCCGGCCGAGCTGCGGCGGGCCCCGCGCGCCACGGCCCGCGAGATCGCGCCGCTCGCCCTCGTGCTCGCCGCCTACCTGGCCGTCCGCTTCGGCCCCATGAAGACCGCCGGGCAGTACGCGCTCTACCCCGGAGGCTCGCTCGCGGCGGCGCTGGCGGGGATGCCGGTCGTCTGGGCGCACGACCTGCGGCTGCTCGTGTGGCCCTGGCCGCTCTGCGCCGACTACACGGGCTACTTCCCGTTCGGGCACGTGCCGCCGGCGGCGCTCGCCGCGTCGGCGCTCGCGGTGCTGGCCTTCGTGGCCGCCATCGCCGTCGCCGCGCGCCGCGGGCAGGGCGGCGTCGCGTTCGGGCTCGTCTGGTTCGCGGTGGCGCTCGGCCCGGTCTCGAACCTCATCCCCGTGCCCATCCCGGCGGCGGAGCGCTTCCTCACGCTGCCGCTCGCGGGCGTCGCGCTCGCCGCGGCGTCGGCCGCCGCCGCGCTCTCGGAGCGATTGCTGCCCGCGCGCTGGCGCGCGCTGCGCGCGGGCGGCGTGGCCGTGCTCGCCGCGTTCGCCGTCGTGGTCAACGCCCGCCACGGGGCGTGGCGCGACGACGCCACGCTCTGGAGCGACACCGTGGCGGTCAACCCGCGGGCGTGCGGCGCCCAGAGCGCCGTGGGCGGCACGCTCCTCACGCGCGGGATCGAGCAGCACGATCCCTGGATCCTGCGCGACGCCGCCGCCCACCAGGAGCTCGCGCTGCGCCTCTGCTCGGACGAGAGCGATCCCGCGCGCGCCGCCATGATCCACACGCGCCTCGGCGCGGCGCGCGCCATGCTCGGCGACGTGTCGGGCGCGCGCCTGGCGCTCGCTCGCGCGCTCGAGCTCGAGCCGCGGTACGCCCTGGCCGTCGTCTGGCTCGGCTACGCCGACTACCTGGCGGGCGACGTCGACGGCGCCGCGACGCTCCTCAAGCAGGCGGTGTTCGATCTCGGCCCGCCCGACTCGGCCGTCGCCGAGGTCGCGAGGCGGTACGTCGACAAGCTGTAAGCGCCGGAACCTCTGGACGGGGCTCCCTCGAAATTGCACATTAGCGCCTCGCTTCCCCTTCCAGGAGTCCTCGCAATGCGCCCAGCCGTGTCCCCCTCCCGCCTCGGCCCTTCGCGCGCGGCGATCGCGGTCGCCCTCGCGTCCCTGCTGCTGGGCGGCGGCGCCGGCGCCAAGTCGAAGAAGCCCGCCAAGCCCGAGCCCGCGGCGGACGCCTCCGCGCCCGTGGCGACGGGCCCCGGCAAGCCCATCGAGAAGAAGAAGTGGGGCGAGGTCGACGGCGAGGAGGTCGACCTCTACACGCTCATCAACAAGCACGGGCTCATCGCGAAGATCACGAACTTCGGCGCGATCCTCACCGAGCTCGACGTGCCCGATCGCAAGGGCAAGTCGGGCGACGTCGTGCTCGGCTGGGACTCGCTCGCCGACTACGAGAAGAACGACCCGCACCTCGGCTCGACGGTGGGCCGCGTGGGCAACCGCATCGCGAACGCCCAGTTCCAGCTCGACGGCAAGACGTACAAGCTCGCGGCCAACAACGGCCCGCACCACCTGCACGGCGGCGTCAAGGGCTGGGACAAGGCCGTGTGGGAGGCGACGCCGCTCGAGACGCCCGACGGCCCGTCGCTCAAGCTCACGCTCGTCTCGAAGGACGGCGACGAGGGCTACCCGGGCACGGTGCACGCGACGACGACGTACACGCTCACGCGCGACGACGAGCTGCGCATCGAGATGACGGCCACGACCGACAAGCCCACCCTCGTCAACATGGTGCACCACACCTACTGGAACCTCTCGGCGGGCCCGGGCGACGTCAAGGACGAGGTCCTCACGCTCTACGCCGACAAGTACACGCCGGGCCTGCCGCCCGACGGCAAGGTGCTGCCCGTCGCGGGCACGCCCTGGGACTTCACAAAGGGCAAGCCCATCGGCCAGGACCTCATGAAGACCGGCAACAAGCCGGCGGGCTACGACGAGAACTTCATCGTCAACGGCGAGCCGAACGCGCTCCGGCCCGTGGCGCGGGTCGAGGATCCGAGGTCCGGGCGCGTGATGACGCTCGAGGCGAACCAGCCGGGCGCGCAGCTCTACACCGCCAACTACATGGACGGCACGACGGGCGGCAAGGGCCGCAAGCACACGCAGCACGCGGCGTACTGCATCGAGACGCAGAAGTTCCCGAACGCGATCAACGTGCCGGCGTGGAAGGACCAGGACATCCTGCGCCCCGGGCAGACGTACAAGCACGTCATGCTCGTGAAGTTCTCGACGAAGTAGTCGACCGGAGGCCCGCGTTTTGACGGTCGCGCGGGTGCACCGCCGCCGCGCGCCGCCGTGGTACTGCTGGCCCGGAATGAATCGCGTTCTGGTGGCCGCGGCGCTCGCCCTCGGTTCGTGCGCCGGGCTCGACTGCGGCGGGGCGCCCCTCGAGGTCGACGCCGCTCGCGGCTCCCAGGCCGGCGCCGCGGCGGGCGCGACGGGCGGGGCGCGCACGGGCGGCGGGGCGGGCGCCACTGGG
>DASZWW010000128.1:0-8569 GCA_035546175.1 Polyangia bacterium | reverse complement strand
GCTGCCCCCGCGGCGACGGGGCGGGCGCGGCGGCCCGAGGTCGCCCTGATCCCGCGGCTCGCGGCGCCGCTGCGGACGCTCGTCGAGCGCGGCGTCGCGCGCGAGCGCGCCGACGGGGTCGTCGAGCTCCTGCTGACCCGCGACGAGGCCCGCGACGGCGGCCACGCCGCGGTCGGCGTGCGGATGCGCCTGCCCTGCCCCACCTGCGGCGGCTGCGCCGCGCGCGATCGCGTGTGGTGCGTCCGCTGCGAGTTCGAGGGCCACGTCGAGGACGACGTCACCGCGCTGCTCGCGATCCCCGCGGGCGCGCGCGACGGCGTGACGTTCACCGTCCGCCTCGACGAGGCGGGCGAGGCCGCCCCGCTGCGCGTCTGCCTCCGGCTCGCCTGATCGAGTTGGTGGGCGGCGGCGTGCCGTGATAACCAAGGGCGCCATGACGCTCGGACGCGCGCCCGCACGCCGCCCCGCCCCCGGGGCGCTCGCGCTCGGCCTGGCGCTGTCCCTGGGCTCGTCCGGCTGCTCCTTCGGCTGGGTGAAGCCGCCGCCTCGCCACGAGGATTGGCCCGATCCTGTGCTGCCGGACTCGTCGGAGGGGAGGTGCACCGTCAGCCTCGGACCGCCGGTGCTCGACACGCTCGCCTTCGGCATCCTCGGCACGCTCGGCTACATCGAACGAGACGCCATCACTTACGAGTTCCGTCCGAACGTCGACATGATGGGCAATCTGCGACCGACCCGCTTCGGTCGCGCGCACTTTACGCCTCCCTCAGAGGCGGCGACCCCCGAGCCGGACTACCTCGCGCGCGGCATCGCCGCCGGCTTTGCCATCGGCGCGCTCGCCGCCGCCGTGTCGGCGGTCTACGGCTACGTCAACTACTCGCGCTGCAAGCGCTACCACGCGCTCTTTCACCCGCCCCTCGAGTGAGCGGGCGCTACGCAGCCGCCTGCTGCGTGGGGGGCTCCTCGTCGTCGAGGACGTGCCGCGGCGGCTCGTGGAGATCCCACACGAGGCCGGCCCAGGACAGCGCCTTGAGCACGAGGTGCGAGATGTCGAGCTCCCACCAGAAGAAGCCCTGGCGCTCCGACCGCTGGTAGTGGTGGTGGTTGTTGTGCCACCCCTCGCCGAGCGTGAAGAGAGCGATGAAGAAGTTGTTACGGCTGTCGTCCTCGGTCGCGTAGCGCTTGCTGCCCCAGACGTGCGAGAGCGAGTTCACGCAGAACGTCCCGTGCCACAGCAGCGTCGTCGAGACGAGGAAGCCCCACACGACGCCCCAGGTGCCCAGGGTGAGCCCCAGGGCGACCGCGAGCAGCAGGGGCGGCACGAGGTAGAAGGTGTTGAGCCAGCGCAGCTCGGGGTAGCTCGACAGATCCTTGATCCGCTCCCAGTCGGTGGGCTCGAAGCGGCCCACCATGATCCACTTCACGTGCGCCCAGAAGAAGCCGTTCTGGCGCACCGAGTGGATGTCGCGCGGCGTGTCCGAGTACTTGTGGTGCGCGCGGTGATGCGCGGCCCACCACAGCGGCCCCTTCTGCAGCGCGAGCGTGCCGAGCAGCGCCAGCACGAACTGGCCCGCGCGGCTGGTCTTGAACGACCGGTGCGCGAGGTAGCGGTGAAAGCCGGCCGTCAGGCCGAACATCCGCACCGCGTAGAGCCCGAGCGCGAGCGCGAGCCCTCGCCACGAGAACCCGAGCAGCACGACGCTGACGACAGCGGCGACCTGCACCCCCACGAAGAAGACGGACTTGAGGCTGATGCTCTCAGTCTCGTAGTCGTTCTTTTCCAGTGTTCACCACTCTTCGTTTGGGAAATGGGAAAGAAAGGCGTGGCGGGCCCAGGAGGCCACGCCACGCGGTATCACGACTCGGGAGAGATTTACCAGCGATCCCGGCGTCCACCGCCGCCGCCGCCACCGCCATAACCGCCGCCGCCGCCCCCGCCACCGTATCCCCCGCGGCCGCCGCCGCCGCCGCCGAAGCCGCGGCCACCGCCGCCGCCGCCACCACCGCCGCCACCACGGCGCTCCTCGGCCTCCTTGACGGCGACCGGGCGGCCGCCGACGTCACGACCGTCGAGCTCGGCGATGGCCTTCTTGGCCTCCGCCTCGTTGGACATCTCGACGAAGCCGAAGCCGCGCGGACGGCCCGTCTCGCGATCGGTCACGATCTTCGCCTCGGTCACCGTACCCATGGGCGAGAACAGATCGCGCAGGTCGAGCTCGGTGACGCTGTAGGGCAGGTTGCCCACGTAAAGCCTGTTACCCATCTTCTTCTTCCTCTCGTTTCTTTCGTTTCAGTGATCGACGGAGCTGCCGTCTGCAGTAACCCTCACAGCATTCCGGTCACCGATGCGTGCCGGGCGCCCATCTGTATGGGGAGCGCCGCCGCGACGAACGAGGACGAGACGGAGAAGGATCAGCTTCAAAGACTAGCCTGCGCAGCTCGAACCGCGCCAGCCAAAAGGGACTCACACCTCGACCGACCTCCACCTACCTCGCCGAAAGGTAGCAACTCCCAGCACGGCGACCAGCGAAAACGCCGCCGCGATCGCGAAAAAGACGCCCGAGGGGCCGAAATCCAGGGGTCCGGAGAGCAGCTTGGCGGCCGGGATCTCCCAGAGCCAGAAGCAGACGAGGTTGATGACCAGGGGCGTCCGCGTGTCGCCCGCGCCGTTGAAGGCCTGGGTCACGACCATTCCGTACGCGTAAAAGACGAAGCCCGCGCTCACGATGCGCAGGCACCGCCCGCCGGCCGCGACGACCTCCGGCACGGGCGAGAACAGGCGCACGACGTCGCTCGCGAAGATCACGAGCAGCGCGCCGACGGCGCCCAGGAAGAAGAGGTTGTAGAGGGCGGCCCGCCAGACGGCCTGCTCGGCCCGCTCGGGACGGCGCGCGCCGAGGTTCTGCCCCACGAGCGTCGCCGCCGCGTTGCCGAGCCCCCACGACGGCAGGAGCGCGAACATGACGACGCGGAACGCGATGCCGTACCCGGCGATGACGTTGGCGCCGAAGCGCGAGACGATCTTCACGAGCACGATCCAGCTCGCCATGCCGACGAACATCTGCACGGCGCCGCTGCGCGAGAGGCGCAGGATCGTGCGCTGGACGGCGCCGTCCTTCACCAGGTGCGCGCGCAGGACGCGCAGCCGGCCGCGGCCGCGGGCGAGCGCGCGCAGCTGGTAGAGCACGCCCACGCCGCGGCCGATCGTCGTGGCGACGGCGGCGCCCGTGACGCCGAGGCGCGGGAACGGCCCCCAGCCGAAGACGAGACAAGGGCCGAGCACGATGTTGATGCCGTTCGCGAGCCAGAGCGTGCGCATCGTGATCGAGGCGTCGCCGGCGCCGCGGAAGGCGGCGTTGACGACGAAGAGGAGCAGCACCGTGACGCTGCCGCCCAGCATGACGCGCGGGTACGCCGCGCCGATCGCGAGCGCGCCCGGGGGCGCCCCCATGAGCGCCATGAGCCGCGTCCCCGCGAAGACGCCCGCGAGCCCGAGGGCGGCCGCGGCGCTCGCCCCGAGGATGATGGCCTGCACGGTGGCGCGCCCCGCGCCGTCCGCATCCTTGGCGCCCGTGCGGCGGGCCACGACGGCGCCCGTCCCCATGGCGAGCCCCATCGCCAGCGTGTAGACGAGCGTCATCAGCGACTCGGTGCACACGCCCACCGAGACGGCGTCGGGGCCGAGCTTCGAGATCCAGAAGATGTCGGCCACGGCGAAGATCGACTCCATGACCATCTCGAGGACCATGGGGACGGCGAGCAGCAGGATGGCGCGGCCCAGCGTCTCCGCCGTCAGATCGCGGCGCGTGCCCGCGAGCGCCTCGCGCACGAGGGCCCAGAACCCCGCGGGCGCGGAGCTCGGGAGGGCGGGCGACGGGACGGCTTCGGGCGCGGACACGGCGGGAGTTTGTGACCGATCCCCGACGCTGGCGCAAGCCCACGGGGCCATGCCATGCTGCGCGCCATGGCCAAGACCCCGCGCTCGTCCGGCTCGTCCCTCTCCCGGCTCGCAGTCCTCGCCGCCGTCGTCGCGGCGCCGCTCCTCGCGAGCGGACGCGCCCAGGCGGGCGTCACGCTCGTCATGCAACGTGGCAACGACCCCACGTCGACGCTCTACGTGGACGGCGACAAGATGCGCATGGACAACCCCAAGTCGACGCGGGAGCACACGGTCGTCATCGACGCCGGCGCGAAGAAGATGATGATGATCGACGACAGCGAGAAGACGTACACCGAGATCACCCAGGCCGACATGGAGCGCTTCGGCGAGATGATGAAGGGCATGATGAAGAACATCCCGCCCGAGCAGCGCAAGAAGATGATGGGAGGCGCGGGCCCCGAGGAGAAGCCGCCGGAGCTCAAGTTCGAGAAGACGGGCGCCAAGAAGACCATCAACGGCTTCTCGTGCGAGATGTACCGGGTCGTCGAGGACGGCAAGCCCAAGGAGGAGGACTGCATCGCGCCCTGGAGCGCGAGCATCCTCACGCGCGCCGACTTCGCGGGGCTGCGCAAGTTCGCCGAGGACATGGCCAAGAGCATGGGCAACATGTCGGCCGCGGGCAGCAAGAACGCCTTCCAGCAGTTCGACAAGTACCCGGGCTTCCCGGTGTCGCGTCACCCGCTCGATCCGAACGAGCACGAGGACGAGGTCCTCAAGAGCGTCAAGCGCGGGTCGATCCCGTCGTCGACGTTCACGGTGCCCGCGGGGTACACGAAGAAGGACCTGCCCATGCCCGGCATGATGGGCGGACGACCGCGCCGCGGCCCGACGCCGTAGAGGTCGCGCCCGCGGGCGCCGCCGGCGCGCGAACGGGTCAGAGCAGGTCGAGCTTGCGGGCGGCGGGCGCGGGCGGCTTGGGGGCCTCCGCGCCCGTGAGGTCGGCGAAGAAGTCGTTGCCCTTGTCGTCGACGACGATGAAGGCGGGGAAGTCGACCACCTCGATCTTCCAGACGGCCTCCATGCCGAGCTCGGCGAAGGTGAGCACGTCCACCTTCTTGATGCAGTCCTTGGCGAGGCGCGCCGCGGGGCCGCCGATCGAGCCGAGGTAGAAGCCGCCGTGCTTCTTGCAGGCGGCCGTGACGGCGGGTGAGCGGTTGCCCTTGGCGAGCATGACCATGCTGCCCCCCGCCGCCTGGAACTGGTCGACGTAGGCGTCCATGCGGCCCGCCGTCGTGGGGCCGAACGAGCCCGAGGCGTAGCCCGCGGGCGTCTTCGCGGGGCCGGCGTAGTAGACCATGAAGTCCTTGAGGTAGGCGGGCATCGGCTCGCCCTTGTCGAGCGCTTCCTTGATCTTGGCGTGGGCGATGTCGCGCGCGACGACCATGGGGCCCGTGAGCGAGAGGCGCGTGCGGATCGGGTACTTCGAGAGCTGCGCGCGGATCTCGCTCATCGGCCTGGCGAGATCGATCTTCACGACCTCGCCCGCCAGGTGGCCGTCGACGATCTCGGGCAGGTAGCGCGCGGGGTCGGCCTCGAGCTGCTCGAGGAAGACGCCGTCCTTGGTGATCTTGCCGAGCGCCTGGCGGTCGGCCGAGCACGACACGGCGATGGCGACGGGGCACGAGGCGCCGTGGCGCGGCAGGCGGACGACGCGCACGTCGTGGCAGAAGTACTTGCCGCCGAACTGCGCGCCCACACCCGTGCGCTGGGCGAGCGCCAGGACCTCCGCCTCGAGCGCGCGATCGCGGAAGCCGCGCCCGAGGGCGTTGCCCTCGGCGGGCAGCGTGTCGAGGTAGCGCGCCGACGCCAGCTTCGCCGTCTTGAGGCAGTACTCGGCCGACGGGCCGCCGATGACGATGGCCAAGTGGTACGGCGGGCAGGCCGCCGTGCCGAGGCCGCGCAGCTTCTGCTCGAGGAACTTCATGAGGCTCGCGGGGTTGAGCAGCGCCTTCGTCTCTTGAAAGAGCAGGCTCTTGTTGGCCGAGCCGCCGCCCTTGGCGAAGAAGAGGAACTTGTAGGCGTCGCCGTCGGCGGCGTAGAGCTCGATCTGCGCCGGCAGGTTGCTGCCGGTGTTCGACTCCTTGTACATGTCGAGCGGCGCGAGCTGCGAGTAGCGCAGGTTCGCCGTCTGGTACGTCTCGAAGATGCCGCGCGCGATGGCCGCCTCGTCGCCGCCGCCCGTCCACACCTGCTGGCCCTTCTTGCCCATGACGATCGCCGTCCCCGTGTCCTGGCACGACGGCAGCACGCCGCCCGCGGCGATGTTGGCGTTCTTGAGCAGCTCGAGGGCGACGAACCGGTCGTTCTCCGAGGCCTCGCCGTCGTCGAGGATGGCGCGCAGCTGGGCGAGGTGGCCGGGCCGCAGCAGGTGGGAGATGTCGCGCATCGCCTGGCGCGTCAGGAGCGTGAGCGCCTCGGGCTCGACGCGCAGGAAGGTCTGGCCGGCCGCCTCGAAGGTCGAGACGTGGTCGGAGGTCAGCTTGCGGTAGGGCGTCTCGTCCGGGCCGAGGGGCAGCATGTCCTGGAACTGGAAGTCGCTCATGCGGCCGACGAGCATAGCTCAGGCGCGTGGGCGCGGGCTCGGGTAACATCGGGGGCCCATGGCCGCGCGGCTCGCGATCTTGCTGCTGGCGATCACGTGCGTGCTGCTGGGCGCGCCGCTCCGCACGAGCGGCGATCCCTTCGTGCGCGTCGCGGGGCACGAGCTGACGCTCGATCGCCAGCCGTTCCACTTCGTGGGCGCGAACCTGGCCGTCATGCACGGCGCCAAGAACCGCGACGCCGCCGAGGCGGTGATCCAGGGCGCGGCGAAGGACGGCGTGCGCGTCGGGCGCGTCTGGGCCTTCGGCGAGGGCGACGCCGACGCGCCGGCGTGGGTGCGCGACGGGTACCTCTTCCGCGCGGGGCCCGAGGGCTGGGTCGACGGCGGCCCCAGGCAGCTCGACCGCGTCATCGCCGCGGCGGGGCGCGCCGGCGTGCGGCTCGTCGTCACGCTCGCCAACAACTGGGCCGACTACGGCGGCGTGCCGCGCTACCTCAAGTGGGCCGGCGTGCGCACCGACGACGGGCGCGGCGGCGGCGTGTACGGCGCCGAGGATCGCTTCTACTCGGACGCCCGGCTGCGCGGCTGGTACCGCGCGCACGTCGAGCGCCTCCTCAGGCGCCGCAACGCCGTCACGGGCGTGCTCTACCGCGACGACCCCACGATCCTCGCCTGGGAGCTCATCAACGAGTCGACGGTCGCGACGACGGCGGGGGTCGAGGCGCGCAAGACGTGGGTGGCGGAGATGGCGAGGGTCATCCACGCGCTCGATCCGCACCACCTCGTGACGCCCGGCGTGAGCGTCTACCGCACGGAGAGCGAGCGGCGCGACTGGCTGGCCGTCTGCAAGCTGCCCGGCGTCGACTACTGCGACGCGCACATCTACCCCGAGGCGCTGCTCGAGAACCGCGACACGGCGCTGCTCGAGGCGGCGCTCGACGACGTCGTCCAGCTCGCGCACCACGTCGCGGGCAAGCCCCTCGTGCTCGGCGAGTTCGGCATCCACGGCGACGCCGACGGCAACTGGGATCACCAGACGCGCGGCTACTGGATCGGGCGCGTGTTCGAGCGCCTGCGCTTCGACGGCGCGGCGGGGGGCATCGTCTGGCTCTACCAGACGGCGGGCGGCGACGATCGGCGGCACGGGATCAGCGTCGGCGAGACGGGCGCCGAGGGTCCGCGGGCCGCCATCCGCGCGGCGGCGGCCGAGCGCCCGCTGCCGCCCGACGCCGTGAACCCCGACCTCGGACCTCACGTCGGCGAGGTGCCGCTCATGGCGCTGCACGGCGAGTTCGTCGGCAAGGCGGCGGCGGTGCCCAAGCTCAAGGCGGGCGCCGACGGCGCCGCGGGCTCCGTGCGCGTGACCTGGGACCCCGCGACCTACGAGCGCGCGGCCTGGGAGGCGACCGGCCTCTACGACGGCGGCGCCATCGCCCACGCCTGGGGCACGGAGACGGGCTGGTTCGAGTACACGTACGAGGTCCTGCCGCCCGACGCGACGGCCGCTTCGAAGCGCGCGCCCGCGCGGCGCGCGCGCGAGCCGTACGCGCTCACGCTGCGCGCGCGCGTCTCGTCCGAGTTCCCGGGCGCGACGTCGCCGCCCGACGGCGCGTCGGAGCTCGAGGTCACGCTCGACGGCCTCAAGATCGGCACGGCGACGGCGACGCGCGACGACGGCCGCGGCGCGTGGATCGAGGTGCGCACCGGGCAGCCCGACGTCCTGCACGCCGCCGTCGCCATCGGCAAGCACAAGCTGCGCTTCGTCGTGCCGACGGGCCCGCACGCGCACGGCCTGTGCATCTACGGCAAGCCCGGCGAGAAGGGCGGCGCCGGGGGCCGCACGGGGCCGATCGAGCTGCGCGTCGAGGGCTGAGGCGGCGGGCCTCGGAGGCCCGTTCCCTCTTGTGAGCCGATCGGGGGGAAAGTAGCCTCTTTCGACTCATGAAGCGTGAAGACCTTCGTAGCTTGGTCCTGGGCCTGGCGTTCTGCGCGGCCTGCTCGAACAGTGGCAAGGCGCCCGCGCCGCTCGCGGGCGCGGCGGGCTCGACGACGGGCGCGGCCGGCGCGGCGGCGGGCGCGGCCGGCGC
>DASZWW010000127.1:0-19458 GCA_035546175.1 Polyangia bacterium | reverse complement strand
GCCGGCGCCGGGTACGGCGAGCGCGAGGGCGCGACGCAGGAATCCGAGCCGCGACGCCCCCGAGGTCAGCGAGGCCGAGAGGCGCAGCGCGGCGCGCTGCGCGTCGCCGGAGACGCCAGCGGCCAGGGCCTCGGCCCTGCGAGCGGCGACGCGCCGACGGTGAAGCGGCACGCGCTCATCGCGCGCCAGCGCGAGCCAAGCCTCCGCGGCCCGCGACGGCGCGGCGAGCTCGGCCTCGGTCTCGGCGGCGGCCGCCGCCCAGGCAGGGACGCTCGCAGCGGCCGGCGGCGCGAGCTCGCGGAGCAGCGCCAGCCGATCCTTCGCGGCCAGGGTGCGCGCGAAGCTGAGGACGGACATCGTGACGGCGGGCAGCCCGGGCGCATCGGCCGCGGCGCCCCGCAGCTCGTCGAGCGCGCGCGCCGCGTCGTGGGCGCGCACCAGCTCGGCCAGCTGAACGCGAAGGCGAGCGCGCGTCCCCGCGTCTCTCTCCGCCTCGACGGCTCGGCGAAGCTCGTCCGCTCGCGCGGCCGCCACGCCTCCTTTCCGCGCTTCTGCCGCCGGCACGCGTCGAGGTTATCACGCGGGCGCCGCCGCTTGCGACCCGGTCGCCGTTTGTTAGAGTGCGCCGCCACGATGCCGATCTCCGCAGCGACCGCCGCGCCCCCCGCCGACGCCTTCGCCGTCATCTTGGCGGGAGGCGGAGGCACGCGCCTCTGGCCGTCGAGCCGGCGCGCGCGCCCCAAGCAGCTCCTGACCCTGGGAGGCGCCGAGTCGCTGCTCGCGGCCGCCGTCCGCCGCGCGCAGGCCGTCGTGGGGCTCGAGCGCACGCTCGTCGTCACGGCCGCCGATCAAGAGGCGCAGATCCGCGCCGCCGTCCCCGCCCTCCCGCGCGAGAACGTCATCGCCGAGCCCATGCCGCGCAACACGGCGCCTGCCGTGGGCCTCGGCGCCGCCGCCGCCGCGCGCCGCGCCGGCGCCGATGCCGTCATCGCGGTGCTGCCCGCCGATCCCTTCATCGGCGACGAACGCGAGTACGACCGCCTCCTGCGCGCCGCGCTCGCCGAGGGCCGCGAGACCATCGTGACCATCGGCATCACGCCCACGCACGCCGAGACGGGGTTCGGCTACATCCGGCTCGGCGCGCGCGCGGCGGCGCGGCCGCACGGCGCCGCGGTCCACGACGTCGGCGCCTTCGTGGAGAAGCCGGACCGGACGACCGCCGAGGAGTACGTCGCGTCGAAGAGCTACCTGTGGAACTCGGGAATGTTCTTCCTGACGGCGCGCCGCATGTTCGAGGAGGCTCGCCGTCACCTCCCGGCGCTCGCCGACGTCCTCGACGCCGCCGTCGCTGCGCGCGACGAGGTCGCGGCGGCCGCCGTCGTCCGCGCGCGGTACGCCGAGGCGCCGAGCATCTCGATCGACAACGGCATCATGGAGAAGGCGGGCGGCTTGCGCGTGCTGCCCGGCGCCTTCGGCTGGAGCGACGTCGGCAGCTGGGCCGCCGTGGCGGACATCCGCCCGGCCGACGGCAAGGGCAACGTCGTGCTCGGAGGCGCGACGCTCGTCGACGGCGAGGGCAGCCTCGTCGTCGCGGAAGAGGGCGCTCCGTTCGTCGGCGTCGTGGGCGTCAAGGACCTCGTCGTCGTGGCGACGAGGGACGCCGTGCTCGTCGTACCGAAGTCACTGGCTCAGGACGTCAAGAAGATCGTCGAGGCCGCCAAGAAGTCCGGGCGCGACGATTTGCTCTAGAATCGAGGGCCCGCGGAGTCGCCATGAACCCGAGAGTCTTTCGCGAGTACGACATCCGCGGCCACGCGGACACGGACTTCCCCGACGCGTTCGTCACCGAGCTCGGCCGCTCGATGGGCGCCTACTTCGTCGACAACGGGGCGCGGCGGATCACGCTCGGCCGAGACTGTCGCCTCTCGTCGCCGCGCATCCACGCGGCGCTCAAGCGCGAGCTCCTGGCGTCGGGACTCGACGTCATCGACATCGGCATCGTGCACACGCCGGCGCTGTACTTCTCCGTCTTCCACCTGCAGGCCGACGGCGGCGTGATGATCACGGCGAGCCACAACCCGGGCGAGGACAACGGCTTCAAGGTCGTCCACGGCAAGAGCACGATCTACGGCGCCGAGATCCAGAAGCTGCGCACGCGCATCGAGACGCGCTCCTACCGCACCGGAGGTCCGGCCGGCTCGGCCACGGACCACGACATCCTGCGCGACTACGTCGACACCATCGCCGGCAACATCCAGCTCGGCCCGCGCCGGTTCAAGATCGTCGTCGACGGAGGCAACGGCACGGGCGGCCTCGCGATCCTCCCGATCTTGAAGAGGCTGGGGCTCGACGCCGAGGGCCTCTACTGCGAGCCTGACGGGCGCTTCCCGAACCACCACCCCGACCCGACGGTCCCCGACAACCTCCACGACCTCATGGAGCGGGTGCGCGCGACGGGCGCCGAGCTGGGCATCGCCCTCGACGGCGACGCCGATCGCGTGGGCGCCGTCGACGGAGAGGGCCGCATCCTGTGGGGCGACCAGCTCGTCATGCTCTTCGCGCGCGACATCCTCGCGCGGCAGCCCGGCGCGACGTTCGTGAGCGAGGTCAAGTGCAGCCAGGCCCTCTTCGACGACATCGCGGCCCGCGGAGGACGGGCCATCATGTGGAAGGTCGGCCACTCGCTCATCAAGGTGAAGATGAAGGAGGAGAAGGCCGCGCTCGCCGGCGAGATGTCCGGCCACATGTTCTTCGCCGATCGGTGGTTCGGCTTCGACGACGCCGTCTACGCCGGCCTGCGCCTCATCGAGCTGCTCACGCAATCCGAGCGCACCCTCGCCGAGCTCTACGAGACGCTGCCCATCCTGCACAACACCCCCGAGATCCGCATGCCGTGCGCCGACGACGTGAAGTTCGAGGTCGTCAGGCGCGCCACTGCCTGGTTCCGCGGCCGCTACGGCGTCGTCGACGTCGACGGCGCGCGCGTGACGTTCCAGGAGGGCGGCCGCAACGTGGGCTGGGGTCTCGTACGCGCGTCGAACACCGGTCCCGTGCTCGTCATGCGTTTCGAGGCTGACACGCCGCAGCGCCTCGCCGAGATCAAGGATCTCGTCGAAGGCCGGCTCCGTCAGATCATCGGCGAGGTCACCGACCCCGAGCGCACGCGCGTCCCCACGTAATTTCGAAGAAATTCCGGAATAAGGCCGCCTTCGCGCCCGTCGTAGAGACGGAGGGTACGAACATGAAGCGCATCGGTCTTTCGTTGGTCTTGCCGGCTCTCGGGCTGCTCGTGGGCGTGGCGACGCCGGCCACGGCGTCGGCCCAGGGGTGGCGGGGCGGCGGTGGTCACGCCGCGCCCGCCGCCCACGCGAGCGGTGGGTTCCACGCCAGCGGCGGCTGGCATGGTGGCGCGGTGGCGACTCGCCCCGCTGGGGGTCTTCACGTGGCCGTGGCCCAGCGCGGCTTCGTCGGCCGCCCGGGATACGTCGCGCACCCGGGCTACGTCGGGCGTCCCGGATACGTCGCGCGCCCCGGCTACTACGGGCACGCCGTCGGCCCGGTCGTCGGCCACTGGGGATGGCACGGCGGCACCCGCGTTTGGTTTGGCGCGTCCACCGTCGTCCCGTATGCAGGATGGATCTGGACGCCGGGCACGTGGGTCTGGGACGGGTATCAGTGGGTCTGGCAGGACGGTTACTGGGCGCCCCCGGTCTACTAAGAAGGGGGGACCGCCCGGCGCCTTGATGGGAACCACTGACGTCGGCTAGATCACGCAGCCGATGCGATCCTTGTCGATCGCGATCTCGTCGAGCCATAGCTCGAACGGCTCCATCGTCGGCTGATATTCCGCCCAACCGAGCCAGACGTTCTTGAACTGCGGGAGGATGATCGGCTCGGTTGGGTTTCCGCCGTGCGGCGTGCTCGGCATCGTGTAGAGCGAGGGGTGCTCGACGCCGTCCCACCAGAACCGCGTCTCGTTCGTGTCGCCCTTGTGCATCCATTCGATGCAGAGCCACCGGCCCGTGGGGACGGGCATCGGCTTCCCGTTCGGATCCTTGTCCGAGTTCGTCCAGTCTCCCGTGCCGTTGGCGTCCACGCGGTTGTCCGTGCCGACGCCCCAATAGCTCATCCCGTTCTGCATCTGCCCGCTGACACGGATCTCGCCGCTCACCCCAGAGCCGGTCGCCGCGATCATCGTCCAGTGGGAGTATGTGAAGCCCGTCATCGGCGTGGGCAGGGACGCGAAGTAGACGAAGGCCCGCCCGTAGTACGTGTTGTTGGGAGCGGGGAAGGTCTTCGACTCGCGGATGGCGCTCTGACCGTTGCCCATGATCGTGAGGTGCAGCGCTTTGGCCCCTCGGGCCGTCTGAAGGCCATCGATCACGGGTTTGGAGCCGCCGATCGTCGTCCAGGTCGCCGTGTCGAGAACGCCGCTCTCGAAGTCCTCACAGAGCTGCACCTTGGCCTGCGCACAGCGCGAGGCCCCGAAGAAACTCGCGCGATCCGTCGAGAGATCGCGGCCCGAGGCCCCCGCGCTTCCAGCGTCGCCGCCGCTCCCGGCAACGCCGCTGCCGGTCCCCCCGTCGCCCCCGCCGATCCCCCCGCCGCCGGAACCCGCGGCGGTTCCGGCGTCGCCGCCGCTCCCGCCTCCCGCCGCTCCAGCCGCAGCCGCTCCCGCTCGTCCCCCGGCCCCGCCTTCGCTGCCCGCCTGGCCCACCGAGACCGGCTGTCCGCCGGCGCCCCCGGAGGGTCCGCCGCCCCCGCCGGCCGTGGCCGTCGCGCCGCCGGCGCCCCCGGGTCCCGACGCCGGCTTCGGGCTCGACGAGCAACCGCCCAGGGCGAGCCCGATCAGAACTACGATCGCTCTCCTCACGAGCTCAGGATCGCCCAGAGCGGTGCGCCGTTCAAGCCACTCCCCAGAGCGGTGCGCCGTTCGAGCCGGTGCGCCGACGCGTCCGTCGAGCTCGCCTAGTCGGCCTTTGCGGAGGCGGGCAGATGCGGGAGGTTGTCCTCGTCGAAGTCGCCCAGCTTGGGATTCGACAGATCCTGGCAATCAGGATCGAGCGCGTGCTGGCAGTTGGTGGTCGGCATGCCATTGGCGTCCACACAGGCGCACGCCTTGAACAGAGGGAGAAACAACGAGCGCATCTCGCCGTCGACGAATTCGACGTCCTTCGCGCTTCGCGTGTCGAAGGCCGGCGCGGTGCCGAACGTCCCGGGGGGCCTCAGGTTGCTGTTGCACCCGCCCGGCGAGCTCGTCGTACTCAGCGACACGAGCACCGTGAACGTCGGCGTGGTGCCCATCTTTCTCACGCCCACCGTCACGGGCCAGGTGGTTCCGGTTGCGTCGGATTCGGCCCCGGTGGAGAAGCAGATCGCGACGTTCTGGTAGTCCCTCCCGAGCTTCGCGTCCGTGTCGATGACGACGACGACCTCGGTCGGATCGTCGAAGCAGCCCTCGAGGGCTGGCGTCGCGAGCGCGATCCAGAGGAGGCCGCGGGCGAGCCGACGCCTGCCCGGCATCAGAAGACCTCCACGGTCCCGGGGCTCGCGTTGCCGTTATAGGCGTCTCGCGGGCCCAGGAAGATGGCGGCGAGCACGACGCCGACGGTGGCTGCGCCGAGCCCCGCCCAGAACCACCACCGCTTCGCGAGCGGCACGCGCGCCGGCTTCGCGGGCGCGGAGTCCACGGCCTGGCGCGCGGGCGCCAAGGTGACCGCGCGGGCGGCCGGGAGGGGGAGAGTCAACGGAGCGCCAGTCGAGGCCGGGCCCCCTGAAGGCGACGCGGCCGGAATCGGCGTCAGCGGCGCGGCGGGCGAAACCGCGCCGTTCTCGAGGGACTGAGCGCGCGCGTCCGCCGTGGCGGCGAGCAGCACGATCACGGCGACGAGCGTCGTCGGGCGGAGTGTCACCCCCGATCTCTACCGCCCCGCTCGAAACTGGTCAAAGCGGCGTCTGTTCAGGGCTCGCCCATGCTGGGCCCGTTCTCTTCGAAGTGAGCGCGCCGGTTCTCGCGCGCCTTCTGGATTTCGGCGGCGGCTTGCTTCCGCTGCTCGGGCGTCAGGACACGCGCCGTCTCGACGAAGCCCTGGGTCATGACCGAGGAGACCTTGTCCATCACGGCGACCGACTGCTGGCGGAGCTTCTCGATGGCGGCCGCGTCGATCGTGGGCGCCGTCATCGCCTGGGTGATCTGCTGCCGCAGACCCGCGTGTTGCTGGTGGAGCGTCTTGAGCTGCGGGCGCAGCCCCTCCCATATCGTCTTGATCTGCGCCTTCTGGGCGTCCGTCGCGCCGACCTTGTCGAGGATCTTGTGCATCCGGAAGGCCATGAAGCCGTCGGGCCCGCCGCCGAAGCCGCGCGCCTGCGCGACCGAGAAGGAAAGCGCGCCGACGACGGCGAGGCCGGCGATGCTGGCTACTGACCGACGCGAAAGCCTGCGGGCGCGCCGGCCGCCCTGCGGGAGTGTGGTGCCGCTGTCGAGATCGCTCGTGGTGTCCATGGTGTTCCTCTCGTCCTTTTCTTTTGGGGCGTCCATTCGCCCAGACCAAAGTCTAGAGTGAAGGCGTCGATGTGCCGTTGCCCCGGCGTGAAGTAATGTTAAGCGGGCCGGCGGTAGCGTGATCTGCGCTGCAGCCGCGAGCGCGGCGCGCCCGGTCCTCGGCGGCGGAGATCAGCTTTCGGCTTCGAGGAGACGGATGAACCCGGCGAAGGCGTCGTTGGCGTCGTCGAGAGCGAGCACGAATTGACCGGCGAAGCGGCCCGTGTGCTCGGCGCGCACGACGAGTCCCTGCGCCTGGCAGCTCGGCTCGCCCGGGACGACGAAGCCGAACGCCGCCCGATCGGCGACGTTGATGTCGACGTCGTCGGTGGCGTGGAAACGAGCACCGGACTTCGAGACGTCGAGCAGCTCGACCATGAGCGGCGTCCGCCGCCCCGCGAGACGAACGCCCACGGGAAGCCCCAGCGGGAACCTCGCGTGTCGGCGGCGGTCGGGCGGCGAATCGGTCATCGTCTTTTTGTATTTGTGCGCGCCGGGGCAGGATGTAGCTCATTTTTTTTTGCTGACGGATGCGTTCGATGACACCGCGTGTAGACCGCGTAACGATCTCGCTGACGTGCGCGGGTGTGACAGCGATCATCATCGTCACGGCGGGTTTGCGCACTTACGTCCCCGGTTGGCGCTGGCAGTCCGCGGCCGTCACGGGTCTGACGTGGCTCCTCGCGATGGTTCTCCTGGCGCGGCTGCGGCGAGAAGTTTCGCCGACCGGCGAAAATACGCTCGCCCCGATCTCGCTCGCGACGTTCGTCACGCTCACGAGAACTCTGTTGATCGTGCTCGTCGCGGGGTTCGCGCTCGTGCCTCCGACGGGTCCGGCGCTCTGGTTCGCTGGCGCGCTGTACACGCTGGCGGCGCTCGGCGATCGCGCGGACGGCGCCCTCGCCCGGCGCACGGGGATCACGGCGCTCGGCGCGCGGCTCGACGTCGCTGCGGACGCGCTCGGGTTGCTCGTCGCGCCGCTCGTCGGCGTGCTCTGGGGACGACTTCCGCCGTGGTACCTCGCGCTCGCGTGCGCCTATCCCGCCCTTCGCGCCGCGCTGGCGCTGCGGCGCGCGTGGGGGCGGCCCGTGTTCCCCGAACGGCTGGCGCCGGATCCGCGGGCGCGCTTCTTCGCCGGCGTTCAGATGACCGTCGTCGCGGCGTCGCTCTATCCGGTGCTTCCACGCGAGCTGACCTGGTCGGCCGCGACGGTCGCGATGGTGCCGACGCTCGCCCTGTTCGCGGGAGAGTGGCAGCTGGCCACGCGCTCAGCGCCGGACGGCCGCGCGAGCGCACAGCGCCTCGACGCGTGAGGCGACGTCATCCCACGTGCCGAGCGCCGCGTAGCGCGCGAGCGCGGCCAGCCCGGCCGCCTCGAGGCGAGCGCGATCGGCGGCGAGCGAGGCCAGCGCTCGGGACCAGGCGGCCACGTCGTCGGGCGGGAGCGCCTGCCCCTGCGGTCCCGCGCCCAGCACCTCGCTCGCGCCGCCGCGGTCCGTGACGAGCACGGGCAAGCCGAAGCCGAGCGCCTCGACGACGGCGAGCGGGTAGGCCTCTCGGTCCGAGGGAAGAGCGAGGACGTGGGCCCGGTCGTAGAGCGCCCAGAGCGGCGCGCCGCGGAGCAGGCCGTGCAAGCGCACGCGCGCCCCGACGCCCAGACGCTCGATGAGCGCCCGCACGCGGCGGACCTGCGCGCGGTCGGCGTCGAGCGCTCCCGCGACGTCGAGCTCGAACGGGCCACCGGGGCGCGCGATCGCGTCGATGAGGCGATGCAGGCCCTTGGAGCGCACGACGGCGGCCGAAGAGAGCACGCGCAGCGGGCCCGGCGACCGAGCGCGCGACGCCACCGCCGCCGCGTCGGGGCGCGAGGGTGGCAGATGATCGCGACCGGCGGGCGCGACGACGACGGGGACGTCGCGCACGAGGGGGGCGCGCGCGTCCCGAAGCGTGCTCTCGCAGACGGCGACGATGCCGTCGACGCTTCGCAGGTAGCGGTGCTCGACCGCCCGCGCGAGCGAGCGCCCGCGCCCTCGCGGCCCGACGCTGCCCAGGTTGTGGACCAGCGCGACGATCGGCACGCCCGCGCGGCGGAGCTGTCGGTTTCGAGCGAACACCGCCGCGTGGCAGAGCTCGTCTTGAATCACCACGTCCGCGGCCGCCAGGCCCGGCGGCAGGGGACGGAGGTTGGCGGTCACCGCGCGCGCGCGTGAGCGCCACGGCAGCGACACGACCTCGACGGCGTGTCCGCGCGCGCGCAGCCGCTCGACGAGCATTCGATCGTAGATGAAGCCGCCCGACACGCGGTCGAGGTCGCCGAGGAGCATGAAGGCGATGCGCATGCGGCCGCTCAGGGAACCGGCAAGGTGTACGTCGCGAACGCCTCTTGGTTCTCCCAGAGCTTCACGGTGAGCGACCTCAGCGTGCCCGGCGACAGCGCCGGGAGGAGCGCGCCCGCGAGCGCCTCGGCGAGGACGCGCGCGAACGGCTCGAGCCCCGGGTTGCGCCCCCCGAGCTCGGGGAGCTCGTTGAGGCTCTTGTCGCGGTAACGGCCGACGAGGGCGTCGAGGTGCTCTTTGACGACCGCGATGTCGAGCAGGTACCCGTGGCGATCGAGCTCGTCGCCCTCGAAGATCGCCTCGAGGCGGTAGTGATGGGAGTGGGGCTGATTCTCGGCGCCCCAGTCTCCGCCGAAGAGAAAGTGAGAGGCGATGAACTCGCGAACCACGCCCACGGTGAACCGGCTCATGCGATGGAGTCCTCAGTCATAGGTGAGCAACACCTGTAGCGCCTCCACGGGGCCCGCGTCGAGGCAGGCGTACGCCTCGGCGGCCCGCCCGAGCGCGAAGCGATGCGAGACGAGCGCCGCGGCGTCGACCCGTGAGAGCGCCTCCCAGGCGGCGCGGCGGCGGCGCGCGCGATCCCAGCGGCCCGTGAGCGCGGGCGGGAGGGCGCTCACCTGGCTGCTCGCGATCGTCAGACGGCCGCGATGAAAATGGGCGCCCAGATCGAGGGGCGCGCGCTTCGTTCCGTAGAACGAACCCACGACGACGCGGCCCTCGCGGCCCGTGAGCGCGAGGGCGGCGTCGAGCGAGCGCGGATCGCCGGTGAGCTCGAACGTCACGTCGGCGCCGTCCCCGTCCGCGAAGGCGCCGCGCGCTTCCGCGAGGCTCGGGACCGCGGCGCCCGCGCCGAGAGAGAGCGCGCGCGCCGCGCGCGTCGCGTCGCCCTCGACGGCGACGAGCGCCTCGAGAGGGAACCGCGAGAGGAGCGAGGTGACGAGCAGCCCGATGATCCCCTGGCCGAGAACGGCCACGCGCTCGCCGAGGCGCGGGGCGCCGTCGAGCACGAGGTTGACGGCCGTCTCCATGCTCGCGAAGAGCGCGGCCCGCTCGGCGTCGAAGCCCTCCGGAACCGCGAAGGCATCGGGCGCCGGGAGGACGACCGCGCTCGCGTGAGGCGCGAGGGCGAAGACGCGCCCTCCGAGCCGCGCGGCGGGCACGCCCGCGCCGACGGCGATCACCTCTCCGACGACCGCGTAGCCGTAGCGCGCGGGGTACGAGAACGGCGCGCCTGCCAGCGCGGGCAGGCTCTCGTCGAGAGGGCGGTCCGAGGGGAGCTCGCCCCGGTAGACGAGGAGCTCGGTGCCCGCGCTGATCGCGGACACCTGCGCGCGCACGAGGACGTGCCCGGCCGGGGGCGGCCCGAGCTCCTCCTCGACGATCTCGACGCGGCGAGGCCCCGCGAAGATCAGCGCGCTTCGCCTCACGGGCGCACCCACTCGAGCGGGCCCGCGAGGACGAGATCGTCGGCGAGGCGGTGGGTGGCGGCCGAAGCGAAGCGCGGCGATCGGGCCCCCGAGAGCGTGCCGACGGCGGAGAGCCCGCCGAGGAAGCGCGGCGCCACCGTGACGACGGCGTAGTCGCCGAGCTCGGCGCGCAAGAAGCTCGTGAGCACGCGCGCGCCGCCTTCGACCATGAGCCGCCGCACGCCTGCCGCCCCGAGGGCGTCCATGAGCGCCCCGAGATCGACCCAACCGTTCGGCCAGGCGGGCAAGCGCAGGATGTCGGCGCCGCGCGCCGCGAGCGCCGGAGCCCGCGCCTCGTCCCCGCCGTTCGTGCACGCGATGCGCACGACCCGACCCGGCCCGGCGCTCGCGAGCACGCGCGCGTCGAGCGGCGTGCGCAGTCGGCTGTCGAGCACGATGGGCGCCGGCGAGCGCCCCGACCAGTGTCGAACGCTGAGCTGTGGATCGTCTGTGAGCACCGTCTCGATGCCCACGAGGATCGCGTCGTGGGCGGCACGCACCGCGTGCGTGAGGGCGAGCGACTCGGGACCCGAGAGCGTCACGCCGCGGCCCGCCTCGAGCGCCAGGCTGCCGTCGATGCTCTGCGCCCACGCGAGCGTCACGAAGGGGCGGCCACGCCGCGCTTCCATGCGTGTCCGCTCGATCGCCGCGACGTCTCGCAGCACCTCGGCCACGACGTCGGCGGTCGACTGCGAACGCGCGTTGACCTTCAACACGGATCCCTCCTCGCTCGGTCCCGTGACCTTACGCCAGTTGCGCCGCGGAGCCAGCGAAACCGCGCGACGGCCGGGTCACGACTCACGTGGCCGCGTCTCACCATCGATGGTGAGATGCCCCGCGGGCGGTCAGCCGGTGCGCCCCTTCATCGGGGCGGCGGGGGCGCGTCGTCCCACAGCGGGAGCCACTCGTCCGCGAGCTCGGCGTCGAAGAACTGAAGCCAGGTCCGCTTCGGCAGGCGGCCGGCGCGGAGGACGGGGCGCAGCGCCTCCATCGCGCTCACGACGTCCGTGAGCGCGAGGTCTACGTAAGAGTACCGAAGGCCCGTGCCGCCGCCGACCTGTACGCCGAGCTCGCGCGGGCCGAGGGACGCGGCGATGGCGTCCTCGATGGCGGCCTTGTCGGCGAGCCCGTCGGCGGGCAGGCCCTCGGCGCCGTCGATCTTCAGCGTGCACATGATCTCCCCGGAGCGCGAGAAGCGCCTCGAGTGAAAAGGCCGCCCGCCGTGCTGCGCGCGCCAGAGCGCGAAGTCGACGGTCTTCGCGACGAGCATGTCTTGCTGGCCCGGGAAGTCGACGCCCGCGGAGACCTTGGGCGCGAGCCGCAGGAGCGCCCACGACGCATCGGCGGCGCGCTGCCAATAAGGCCGATCGGGGACGAGCGCGCGGCGTGTCTCGACGAGGGCCAGCACTTCGGCCGCCAGTCGCGCGAGCGGCGACCCGCCGCCGCGATCCTCGATCTCGACGGCGCCCACCCAGACGTCCGTGAGCTCCTCACCCACGAGCGTCTCGACGAGCACGAGCGCGGCGGCGCTCGCCGCGGCGCTCGCCGCGACAGGCGCGGGCGGCGCGAACGCGATGTCGACGAGCCCCTCGTCGGAGAGCGCGGCGCGCGCGGTCCAGCCGCTGAAGTCGATCGAGGTGCGCTCGGCGACCGCCTGAAGCGCCGTCGGCAGGCTCTCGGCGAGGCGATGGGCATGGAACTCCCAACCTGGGAGGGCGGGCGCGCGCGCCAGAACCGCTTCGACGAGCGGGCGCAGGCGATGCTCGCCCTCGGGCGTGAGCACGAGACGGTGGCCGTCGTCCCCGAGCGTGCCCGGACCGAACTCCCACATGATGCGCTCGTCGATGCCGCCCAGGTGCCGACGCATCCAGCCGGCGAGGTCCCAGGCGTCGCGGCGGCGGAAGAACGCCTCGAGCCGCGGGGCCGCAGCCGAGAACTCGCTCCACCAAGCTTCGATGCGCCCCAGGGCGAGATGGCGCGGCGCGTCCTCGCTGGGATGGGGGAACCTCCAGCGCATCCGGAGCCCGATCTGACACCATCGGCGCGGAGGGAGGGATGCGACAAGATGTCGCAGGCCCCAGTTTTATGTTTACCTTCCCCTGGCTCGGTGCGTTGTCGGGCTACCTGGCTGCTGCTCGGCGTCGGGCTCGTACGCCCCGCTCCGGAATACCTAGAGCCAGATCAGGCCCGTGAGCGCGAGGACCGAACGACCGGCGAACAGGTACACGAGCGCGCCGAGGGCCAGGAACGGACCGAAGGGCACTTGCGCGTCGCGCAGCGCCTCGCCGGAGGCACGGCGCCGGCGCGTCAGGAGCACGACGGGGATGCTGATGAGAGAGCCGAGGATCGACCCGGCGAAGACGACGACGGGCAGCGCCTTCCACCCCAGCGCGACGCCGATGAGGGCGAGGAGCTTGCCGTCGCCGAGCCCGAGCCCTTCGCGCTTGAGCACGTAGTAGTAGAAGTCGGCGATGAGGCGCACGAAGAGATAACCCGCGGCGCCACCGACGAGGCGCGAGCCCCACGAGGCCTCGTGTACGCCGAACCCGGCCGCGAAGAAGACGGCGATCGCGGGCAACGTGATGACGTCGGGGAGGAGGAGGGTCTCGAGGTCGATGAAGGCGAGCACGACGAGGACGCCCGAGAAGGCGAAGTCGTAGGTGAACCGAGCGAGGCGGATCGCGACGGCGACGCGAGGCTCGAGCGCCACGCACTGCCACCACAGCGCCGCCGCGAGGAGGGCGCCGAGGGTCTCGACGAGCGGGTGTCGGGCCGAGAACGGCGCTCGGCAGGCGCGACAGCGCCCGCGGAGCCACAGGTACGAGAGCACGGGCACGTTGTCGATCGGGCGCACGGGCGCGCCGCACCCCGCGCAGCGCGAGCCGGGCCGCACGACGGACTGTCCGGCCGGGATCCGCTCGATGCACACGTTGAAGAAGCTGCCCCAGATCGCGCCGAACACCGCCGCGGCCGCCGCGGCGAAGGGAGACGACAGCCAGGCGGCGCTCTCGGCCATGCGGGGCAATGCTAAGGTGTCAGGCGGTTTGAAGCGAATCCTTCCCGCCCCTCTCGTCTTGCCGGTCTTGCTCGCCGCGGCGTCGGCCCTGCCGCTCGGTGCCTGCCGGCGCGGGCCCGACGCCGAGTCGCGCCGCCAGACGGCGACGCTCGGGGAGGCGCTGAGGCCCGCGTTCTTCGGCGAGGCGCTGCGCCGGACCGGCGGCGGCCACTACCACGGCACGGCGCGCTTCGCCGCCGGGCTCGCCACGCCCGATGACGGGGTCACGACGACGACCGACGTATGGGTCGACCGGGCGCGCCACTTCCGCATCGCCGAGACCAACGATCGCGATGGCGGACGCGAGGTCGTGCTCGCGGGCCGCGAGCTCTACGTTGCGCTACGCTATGGGAGAATGATCCGGCGCGTCGCGGAGGAGCCAGAGCCCACGAAGCTGCTCGAGGAGGCGCTGGGGGCGCCCTGGGCGGCGTGGGAGATCGCGGCGCCCTGGGCGGCGATCCAGCGCGGCGGCGGCGCCGCCGGGGCGACCGAGTACCGCCTCTCACGCGCCCCCGCGCGGACCGACGACCCGGCGGCGCTCGCGACCGAAAAGGGGCTGCGCGCGTGGCGGGCCGACGTCGTCGTCGACCAGCTCTCCGGGCGCGCCGTCGTCGACGACGCCTCGGGCGCGCTGCGGGACTTCGAGCTCGCGGCCACCTTCACGGCCAAGCGGGAGGGCAAGGACCTCAAGGGCTCGATCGAGGTGCGCGGCGCGCTCACCGAGCTCGGCGCCACGGCGGCGATCGTGGCGCCCGCGGCGGAGGACCTCGCCCTGCGGCAGCGCATCGTCCCGGAGCAGCGGGAGCTCCTCGGCGGGCTGCCGAGCACGCGGGTGCCGCCGCCGGCGCCGCCCAAGCCGTCGCGCAAGGCCCCGGCCGCCGGGTCGCCGAAGGGTCAGCCATCGCCGAAGGGTCAGCCATGATCGACGACCGCGATCAGCCGGAGCTCATCGTGCTCCCGGGCGGAGCGGGCAAGATCGTGCCCGGCGAGCTCGACCACCTGGCGACCAACCGCCGCTTCATCGTGAGGCGCGCGCTCCTCGCGACGGCCGTGGGAGGCGCCGTTCCGTTGCCCGTCATGGACGATTACCTCGCGGGCCGGGTCAAGGCCGGCATGCTCATGAAGCTCGCGGAGCGACGGCAGGTCGACCTCGCCGCCTCCTCGGCCGAGCTCCTCGGCGACCCGCGCGGAACGACCGCCCTGCGGAACGCCACGCTCACGGCGGCGACGCTCTTCGCGCTCAAGCACGCCATGCGAAAATTGCTGACGGTGCTGGCCGTGGGCCGGCGCGCCGAGGAGATGGCGTCGACGTTCCAGCTCGGTACGCTCTTCGATCACTACTGCGCGAAGATGCACGTGGGCCCCGGCCTGGACCGGGCGCGAGCCGTCGAGGTCCGCGACGTGATGCACGCGTCGCTCGCGGAGGCCGAGCGCGCGGCGATCGTGAACGCCTTCCGCGAGGGCAGCCGCGTGCTCGGGCAGACCATGCTCGAGGCGCCGGCCTGGGCGAACGCGAAGATCGAGAAGGCGGCTCGCCGGTGGGCGCAGAGCGGCGGCGCGACGACGGACCCGCTCCCGGGCGACGACGACGCGGTCAAGGACGAGGACGCGCGCTGGCTCGATCGCGCGTCGAGCGAGGTCGAGGGGCGGCTGGGGCTCGGGCAGGAGTACCTCGTGACACTCGTGCGAACTTTCGAGCGCCGGTGGCGGGCCGCCGAAAACGCGCGTGCCGCCGCGGCTTCGCCGCCCGAGAGCGAGCCGCCGCGCCCCCAGGATTTGTAGCCACCGCCCTACCCCTTTGCTACGATTCGATGAGGTGAAGAAAACAAAGCGTCCGACGCGAAGCGGGGTGAAAGGTCAAAAGACGAGCGCGCCCAGGACAGGGGCGGGCGGCGGTCGAGGTGGAGGAAGCAAGACGCGCAAGCCCGGTCGGATCCCCGTGCGAGGGGCCCTCAAATCGGGCGTCACCGACCGGGCGGACCGGGCGCCGGCGCCGCGCGCGCCGCGCGGGGAGCTCGGCGAGGTGCGCGCGCTCGCGCTGGCGGCCATCGACGCCGCGCTCGACAAGAAGGCGCTCGCGCCCGTGCTCATCGACGTGTCGGGCATGGCGAGCTACACGGACTTCATCGGCGTCGTGAGCGGCCGCAGCGATCGCCAGGTCGACGCCATCGCCGAGAGCATCCGCCAGGCCATGAAGGAGCGCGGCCGGTTCGCGCTCGGTCAGGAGGGGACGGGCAACGGGCGGTGGACGCTGCTCGACTTCGGCAGCGTCGTCATCCACGTGTTCTATCACCCGGTGCGCGAGTTCTACGACCTCGAGAGCCTCTGGATCGAGGCGCCGCGCGTCCCCCTCGACGTCCCCGCCGAATCGACCCTCTCCGAGCCCGAGTCGTATTACGGAGCTCTCTGAAGCTCCAGATCCTCGCGGTAGGCAAGATGCGCGACCGCCACATGGCGGCCCTCTGCGACGAGTACGCGCAGCGCGCGCGACGGCACGTGCCCCTGGAGATCGTCGAGGTCGAGGACGACGCCGCGCTCGCGCGCCGGCTGCCCGCCCGCGCCGAGCTCATCGCCCTCGAGCCGGGCGGCGACGCGTGGACCACCGAGCAGCTCGCCAAGCACCTCGAGGGCCGGATGCTCCACGGCGCGCAGACGATCGCCTTCCTCATCGGCGGCGCGCTGGGCCTGCCCGAGGTCGTCGTGAAGAAGGCGTCCCGTCGCCTCTCCCTCTCGAACCTGACGCTGCCGCACCGCCTCGCGCGCGTCGTGCTGTGCGAGCAGCTCTACCGCGCGATGACGATCATCCGCGGCGAGCCGTATCACCACTGAGGTTGCGCGCGAACTCTAGCTGCTCTCGACGGTCCGCTTCAGCTCCTCGAGCATCTTCTTCCAGTTCGTCTCGGAGTGGGCGCGCTCCTCCGCCGTCCGGTTGCCGTCCTGCGAGAGCGACACGCGGGTGCGCGCGCCCTCGGCCTCGAGGTCGACGGTGACCGTGTGCCGGTTCTCCGGCGTATCGGGGGTCCCGGAGAGAGGGCTCCAGTGGGTGTATCGGAGCTGGCGCTCGGGGTCGAAGCGCACGATCTCGCCCTTGTCCTCGTAGGGCTTCCCTTTCCAGTCACCCCGCCAGACGATCGAGCCGCCCACCCTCCAGTCGGCGACGACGGTCGCTCCGAACATGTAGCGCTTGATGATCTCCGGCGTCACGAGCGCGCGCCAGACCTCGGCCGCGGAAGCTTCGATCACCGTCCACGCCTCTGCCGTCAGGTTCTCCATGCCGTGATCTTAAGTCGCGCCCGAGATCCGAGCGACGGGCGCGTGTTAGATTCCCCCCGATGGCCAAGAAGACCCGCGTCGTCCTCGTCGTGCTCGACGGGTTCGGCGAACGACCCGACAAGGAAGCCAACGCCGTGCGCCTCGCCCGCACGCCCCACTTCGACGCGCTCTACAAGAAGTACCCGTGGACGCTCATCGGCGCGTCCGGCAACGACGTCGGCCTGCCCGACGGCCAGATGGGCAACAGCGAGGTGGGCCACCTGAACCTGGGCGCGGGGCGCATCGTCTACCAGGACATCGTGCGCATCGACAAGGCGATCGGCGACGGGACGTTCTTCGACAACGCGGCCCTCGCGCAGACGATCGACGCCGCCAAGAAGTCCGGGGGCACGCTGCACCTCTTCGGCCTGACGAGCCCGGGCAACGTCCACGCCTCGCTCGAGCACGCGTACGCCGTCTGCGAGATGGCGAAGCGCCGCGGCCTCACGAAGGTCATGTGGCACGCGTTCCTCGACGGGCGCGACACGCCGCCGAGGTCGGCGGCCGGGTACCTGCGGGAGGTCGCCGCCAAGCTCAAGGCGATCGGCGTGGGCCAGCTCGCCTCGGCCGTGGGCCGCTACTACGCCATGGACCGCGACAAGCGCTGGGAGCGGCTCGAGGTCGCGTGGAAGATGCTGACGCGCGGCGAGGGCAAGCTCGTCGACGACCTCGCGGCCGGCGTCGAGGCTTCGTACCGCGGCGAGGGCACGGAGGGTGGACATGGACAAGAGGTGACCGACGAGTTCGTCAGGCCGCTCGTCATGAAGGGGCCCGACGGGAAGGCGCTCGCGGTCATCAAGGACGGCGACGCGTGCTTCTTCTACAACTTCCGCGCCGATCGCGCGCGGCAGCTCACGCTGGCGCTGTGGGCGGCGGACGCCGACTTCCCGCACTTCGACCGCGCGCCGCGGCCGAAGCTGGCCGCCTTCGCGACGATGACCCAGTACGACGCCAAGGTGCCCGTGCCGGCGGCGTTCCCGCCCCAGAGCTTCGACATGATCTTGAGCGAGGTGCTGTCGAAGCACGGCCTGACGCAGCTGCGCACCGCGGAGACCGAGAAGTACGGGCACGTGACGTACTTCTTCAACGGAGGCGTCGAGCAGGCGTTCCCGGGCGAGGAGCGACGCCTCGTGCCGTCGAACCGCGACGTCGCGACGTACGATCTCGCGCCCGCCATGTCGGCGGTGCCCGTCACGGACGGCGTGGTCGAGGCGCTGGGCCCCTCGGGTCCGGACTTCATCCTCGTGAACTACGCCAACCCGGACATGGTCGGGCACACGGGCAAGCTCGGCCCCGCCGTGAGCGCCATCGACACGATCGACGAGTGCATCGGCCGCGTCATCGAGGCGGCCAGCAAGGCGGGCGCGTCCGTGTTCATCACGGCCGACCACGGCAACTGCGAGATGATGGTCGACCCGAAGACGGGCCAGCCGCACACGGCGCACACCACGAACCCCGTGCCGTTCATCGCGGTGGCGAACGATCTCGTGGGCCGCAAGCTCCGCGCCGGCGGGCGCCTCGCGGACGTCGCGCCCACGCTCCTGGACTACCTGGGCATCGCCAAGCCCGCCGAGATGGACGGAACCTCCCTGCTCGAGGCCGAGGGCGGATGACCATCGGCAAGCGCCTCATCGATCTCGCGCGGTCCGAGCTGAACTCCCTGCTCGACAAGGCCGCCGAGTACGACGAGCGCCGCCACCTCGATGACGACGACTGGGGCCAGGACCTCCGCGGCATGTCCGACAAGGAGCTCGAGGCCGAGATCGAGCGGCGCCGGCGGGCGCGCGAGGAGGCCGAGGAGGCCGCGACGGGCAAGAAGCCGGATCCTCGGAGCGCGGGCGCGAGCGGGCGCTCGAGCGGCGCGCGCGCGGAGCCGCCGCGCCGCACGGCCGCCGGCGACAGCGCGATTCGAAAGGCCTACGCGGCCCTCGAGGTCCAGCCCGGCTCCGACTTCGAGACGATCCGCAAGTCGTACCGCCGCCTCATGAGGAAGTACCACCCCGACCTGCACCGGGGGTCGCCGGAGGCGCAACGAGCGGCGACCGACCTCGCGCAGCGCCTCACCGAGGCGTACAAGCTCCTCGAGAAGCAGTCGCGCCGCAGGTAGACGGGGCGCGGCAGACCGCCCGCGCGGCCGTCGGTCGCGTGGCGGCGGCGAGCCAGGGGTAGCGTCTCGGCGTGCCCTCCCGATGACCGAAGGGCGCGTCTCGGCGACGCTCGTCTAGCGACGGCGACGGGCGATGACGAGGGCGCCCACGGCGAAGAGCAGCCAGAACGACGAGGTGGTGGGTCCACGGCCGGCCACCGCGCAGCCGCTGCCGCCGCCGCCCGGAGGCGTGGTCGTCGCGCCGCCCGGCGTCTCGTGCGAGCTGCCCGCGGGATCGGTCACGGGGCTCGCGCCGGCCGCCGCGCCCGCGACACCGGTGCGCGCGTCGGCGACGGGCGTCCACCCGCTCACCGACTGCGACAGCTCGGCCGCCGCCGTGTTGCCGAAGGCGCCCATGTTGACGCGCGCGCCGTTCGGCTGCGGCTCGAGCGCGTAGCCGTCGCTCGGATCACCCTTGTCGGTCGTCGGCTGGAAGCCGACGAGGTGGAAGTCGGCGTTCGAGCGGAAGGTCACGGCCACCGCGAGGTCGCCCGTGCCCGCCGTCGCGTCCTGGTAGTTCGCCGTCGCGTTGCCGAACACGTCGTTGTAGCGGCTCGTCAGCGTGGCCTGGCCGATCTGCGCGAGGCCCGTCGCGTTCT
>DASZWW010000126.1:0-46270 GCA_035546175.1 Polyangia bacterium | reverse complement strand
GGGCGCCGCCGGCCGCCGGAGCGCCGCCGGCCGGAGCGCTGGTGGCGGGAGTGGCGGCTGCGCCCGCCGGGGGAGCGCCCTGCGCGCGGACCACGCCCGCCCCGAGAAGTGACAACAAGCCGAACACCCCCAACGCGCCCGAGATCCCGCGCGCGAATGAGAACCGCTGCGATGTCATGTATGAACTCCGTCTCTACGGTCGGTGGAGGAGCCTGCGTGGGAGAAACCTAGGGAGTGGAGCGGTGTTGAGGCAGCTTTCTATATCAGGATCGAGCTACTTGGTCAATGTTGCCGCGGGCGTGGGCGACTTCGACGGGCGCGCCTTGATGCGCCGTTCGGGGAGGTTTTGGGGCGGCGAGCGCGGGGCGTCAACTGCTTCGGTCGAACCTCGCCGGGACTGGAGTCGGTGTCGGGTGTTTCCACAGAGCCCGGCCCTGTGGATAACTCCCCGCGCGCGGCGCCCGCGGACGCCCGGCGGGCCGCCGCGAGGACCTTCCACACCTCCTCGAGCAGCGCGGGCACACCCTCTCCGGTCGCGGCGCTGATCGCGAGCAGCCGGATCTTCCGTCGCGCGAAGCTGGCCGTGAGCTTGCGGCGCGCCGCCTCGGCGTCGGGCAGGTCGAGCTTGTTGAGCACGACGATCTGCGGACGCTCGGCGAGCGCGGGGTCGAAGAGGGCGAGCTCGCGGTTGATGGCGTCGAAGTCCCGAAGGGGGGCGCGGTCGGGGCCGGCCGTCGCGTCGAGCAGGTGGACGAGGACGCGGGTGCGCTCGACGTGCCGCAGGAACCGGTCCCCGAGGCCGGCGCCGTCGTGGGCGCCCTCGATCAGGCCGGGGATGTCGGCGACGACGAAGGAGCGGTCACCCGAGAGGCGCACCATGCCCAAGTTAGGCACGAGGGTCGTGAAGGGGTAGTCCGCGATCTTGGGCCGCGCCGCCGAGATGCGCGCGATGAGCGACGACTTGCCGACGTTCGGGAACCCCAGCAGCCCCACGTCGGCGAGGAGCTTGAGGTCGAGTCGGACCGCGCGCTCCTCGCCGGGGAGGCCCGGCTCGGCGCGGCGGGGCGCGCGATCGGTCGAGGTCGCGAAGTGGATATTCCCCCGTCCGCCCTTGCCGCCCTTCGCGAGCACGAAGCGCTCGCCGTGCGCATGGAGGTCGGCGATGCGCTCGCCCGTCACCTGGTCGTTGACCTCGGTGCCCGGGGGCACGCGCAGCACGAGGTCCTGCCCGCCGCGGCCGTACTTGTCCTTGTTCGAGCCGTTCTCGCCCTTCTCGGCCTGGTACTCCTTGCGGTACCGGAAGTCGAGCAGCGTGGACAGGCCCTCGTCGACGACGAGCACGACGCTGCCGCCGTCGCCGCCGTCGCCCCCGGAGGGCCCTCCCTTGGGGACGAACTTCTCGCGCCGGAAGGCGACGACGCCGTTGCCGCCGTCGCCCGCCTTCACGTGGACGAGCGCCTGATCGACGAACTGCATGGCGCCGACCGCGGCCGACCTTCGACGCTCCGGCCCTCGCGGCTAGGCGGCGACGACTTCGCCCGGGATGATCGAGACGATCGTTCGCGAGCCGGACTTGGCGAACTTCACCTCGCCGCTCTTGAGCGCGAAGAGGGTGTAGTCCTTGCCCATGCCGACGTTCGGGCCAGGGTGCACCTTCGTGCCGACCTGGCGGACGAGGATGTTGCCGGCGAGCACGAGCTCACCCGCGTGGCGCTTGACGCCGCGGCGCTGGCCGTTCGAGTCGCGCCCGTTGCGGGAGCTGCCTTGACCTTTCTTGTGTGCCATCTCGAATCTCCTGCTAGGCGGCCCGAATCGCGGTGATCTTGAGCGACGTGAAGGGCTGGCGATGGCCGGTCTTGCGGCGGTAGCTCTTGCGGCGCTTGTACTTGAAGATGATGATCTTCTTGCCGAGGCCCTGCTCGACGATCTCCGCCTCGACGGTCACGCCCGCCACGGTGGGGCGGCCGACCTCGACCTTGCCGGCATCGTCGGCGAAGAGGAGGGGCGGGAAGCTGACCTTCGTGCCCTCGGGGCCGGCGAGCTTCTCCACGCGGAGGGTCTCACCCTCGGCGACTCGATACTGTTTTCCACCAGACGCGATGACGGCGTACATGAAACGGAGGCCTCCGACAGCGAAGCGGTCTAAAGCAGGAAGCGGCGTAGTCTAGAGAGACCCCTTCGGAAGTCAAGCCGCTTGAGCGGCGGGCGACGAGCCTTCAGCGCCGGGGGGCGAAGGCGTAAGGCGCCCGGTGGATGCCCTCCTCGGTCACGATGGCGGTGATCAGGCGGCTCGGGGTCACGTCGAACACGGGGTTCCGCACGGCGACCCCCTGGGGGACGGCCCGCCGCTGGCCGAGGAGCGCGACCTCGTCGGTGGCCCGCTCCTCGATGGGGATCTTGTCGCCCGAGTCCATCGAGGGGTCGAGCGTCGTGCGGGGGGCCGCCACGTAGAAGGGCACGCCGAAGGCCTGGCAGGCGGCCGCCACGCCGGCGGTGCCGATCTTGTTGGCGACGTCCCCGAGCCGCGTGATGCGGTCGGCGCCCACGACGGCCAGGTGCACCGCGCCGCGGGAGAGGAAGTGCGCCGCCGCGCCGTCGACGATGACCTCGCAGGGGATGCCCTCGTGCGAGAGCTCCCACGCGGTGAGCCGCGCGCCCTGCAGGAACGGGCGGGTCTCGTCGGCGAGCACGCGCACGCGCTTGCCCGCGGCCACCGCGGCGCGCACGACGCCGAGGGCCGTCCCGTAGCCCGCCGTCGCCAGCGCGCCGGCGTTGCAGTGCGTGAGCACGACGGCGTCGTCGGGCACGAGCGCCGCCCCGTGGGCCCCGATGGCGCGGCAGGCCGCGAGGTCCTCGGCCCACAGCGCCTGCGCCTCGACGAGCGGATCGCGCTCGCTCGCGATGGCGTTGGCGATCCGATGGAGGGCGGCGCCCAGGTTCACGGCCGTGGGGCGCGTCGCGCCGATGGCCCGCAGCGCGGCCCGCAGCACGGCGGGAGAGGCCTGCGCGCGCCAGGCCAGCGCCGCGGCGAACGCCGCCGCGCAGCCGATGGCGGGCGCGCCGCGCACCTCCATCTCGGAGATGGCGCGCGCGACGTCCTCCCAGCTGTCGTACGCCGTCCAGCGCTCCTCGTCGGGGAGCCGGCGCTGATCGAGGAGCACCACGGCGCCGTCTCGCCAGAAAACCGGCGAGAGCACGTCGGGGTGCTCGTCGGGGCGCTGGCGAGGGGGGAGCGAGACTGCCGCCATCGCGCGTTCAACCGAGCAGGCGGCGCAGGATCTCGTTGACGGCCTTGGGGTTCGCCTTGCCGCCCGTCTCCTTCATGACGGCGCCCACGAAGAAGCCCATGAGCTTGGGGCTGTCCTTGAAGCGGGCGGCCTCGTCCGGGTGGGCGGCGACGACGCGCCTGCAGGCCTCCTCGAGCGCGCCCGCGTCGGACACCTGGGTGAGGCCCTCGGCCTTGACGATGTCGCCGGCCGAGCGCTTGCCGGCCCACATCTTCGCGAAGACGTCCTTGCCGAGCTTGCCCGAGAGCGTGCCGCCCTCGATGAGGCTGACGAGCTCCGCGAGCGCGACCGCGGGGACGGGCAGCGCCGCCTCGCCGAGCTCGCGCGGGTCGGTGACGCGCGCGAGCACCTCGTTGATGACCCAGTTCGCCGCCTTCTTGCCGGGCGCGCCGGCGGCCACCACGGCGTCGAAGTACGCGGCCGTCTCCCGATCGGCGACGAGCACGCCCGCGTCCTGCGGCGAGAGGCCGTCCGGGCCCGTGTAGCGCGCGAAGCGATCCTCGGGCAGCTCGGGCTGCGACGCGCGGACGCGCGCGAGGTAGGCCTCGTCGACGACGAGCGGCGGCAGGTCGGGCTCGGGGAAGTACTTGTAGTCGTGCGCCTGCTCCTTCGAGCGCATGGACTGCGTCACGCCGCGCGACGCGTCCCACAGGCGCGTCTCCTGCACGACGCGCTCGCCCTTGTCGAGCAGCGACGCCTGGCGCTTGACCTCGTACTCGACGGCGTCGCGCACGTTCTTGAAGGAGTTCATGTTCTTGATCTCCGCCTTCGTGCCGTACTCCTTGGCGCCGTGCAGGCGCAGGGACACGTTGGCGTCGCAGCGGAGCGAGCCCTCCTCCATGTTGCCGTCGCCGATGCCGAGGTAACGCACGAGCGAGCGAATGGCGCGCACGTACTCGGCCGCCTCTTCAGCCGAGCGTACGTCCGGCTCACTGACGATCTCGCAGAGCGGGACGCCGGCGCGGTTGTAGTCGACGAAGCTCACGCCCGCGGCGGCGTGCAGGTTCTTGCCGGCGTCCTCCTCCATGTGGATGCGCGTGAGGCGCACGCTGCGCGGCTCGCCGTGGAGGCGGAACTTGATGGCGCCGCCCTCGCAAATCGGCTCGTCGAACTGCGAGATCTGGAAGCCCTTGGGGAGGTCCGGATAGAAGTAGTGCTTGCGCGAGAAGCGGCAGCGCGGTCGGATCGCGCAGCCCGCCGCGAGCCCGAGGCGCACGGCGGCCTCGACGGCGGCCGCGTTGAGCACGGGCAGCGTGCCCGGCATGCCGAGGCAGACGGGGTCGGTCTGCGTGTTCGGCTCGGCGCCGAACGCCGTGGACGACCACGAGAAGATCTTCGACCTGGTCGCGAGCTGCACGTGCACCTCGAGCCCGATGACGACCTCGTACTTGGGATGCACGGGGCTCGCCGGCGCGGTCACTTCGCGCCTCCGACGTCGGGCGGTCTCTGCTCGTGCCAGCTCGTGCGCGACTCGTACGCCCCCGCGACCCGGAAGCAAGCCTCCTCGCCGAGGGGCGGGCCCATCACCTGGAGACCAATCGGCAGCCGGGTCGAAGTGAAACCACAAGGCAGCGCGAGCGCGGGGATGCCCGCCAGGTTCGGCGCGACGGTCAGCACGTCGGCGAGGTACATCTGTAGCGGATCGCCCATGCGCTCGCCGAACTTGAAGGCGGGCACGGGCGAAGTCGCCGTCACGAGCACGTCGCACTTCGCGAACGCCGCCGCGAAGTCGTCGGCGATCTTGCGGCGCGCGCGCAGCGCCTTGCCGTAGTACGCCTCGTAGTACCCGGCGCGCAGCACGTAGGTGCCGAGCATGATGCGCCGCTTGGGCTCGCGGCCGAAGCCCTCGCCGCGCGTGCGCGAGTACAGGTCCTCGAGCGACCTCGGATCGGCCGCGCGCGCGCCGTACTTCACGCCGTCGTACCGCGCGAGGTTGGAGGACGCCTCGGCCGTGCACACGAGGTAGTACGTGGCGATGGCGTACTTCGTGTGCGGCAGGGAGACGGGCACGAGCGTGGCGCCCGCGCGCGCGAGCTCCTCGTGCGCGGCGCGCACGGCGGCCTCGATCTCGGGGTCCATGCCGGCGGCGAAGTACTCGGCGGGCACGCCCACGCGCACGCCGTGCAACCCCTCTCGCCCCGCGCGCGCGGCCTTCGCGTAGGCGCCCACGGGCTGCGGGACGCTCGTCGCGTCGAGCGGGTCGGGGCCGGCCATCACCTCGAGCAGCGCGGCCGTGTCCTCGACCGTGCGCGCGAACGGCCCGGGGTGATCGAGCGAGGAGGCGAACGCGATGACGCCATAGCGCGAGACGCGGCCGTAGGTCGGCTTGATGCCGACGACGCCGCAGAGGGCCGCCGGCTGGCGGATGGAGCCGCCCGTGTCGGTCCCCGTCGCGCCCAGGCAGAGCGACGCCGCGACCGCGGCCGCGGACCCGCCCGACGACCCGCCGGGCACGTGGGCGAGCGACCAGGGGTTCTTGACGGTGCCGACCGCGCTGTTCTCGTTCGACGAGCCCATGGCGAACTCGTCCATGTTGAGCTTGCCGAGCGAGACGGCCCCCGCGGCCGCCAGGCGCGCCGTCACCGTCGACTCGTAGGGCGGCACGAAGCCGCGCAGGATCCTCGAGGCGCACGTCGTCTCGACGCCCTTCGTGCAGAAGATGTCCTTGATGCCGAGCGGCACGCCCGCGAGCGGACCCGGGTCGCGGCCCGCCTTCACGGCCGCGTCGACGGCGTCGGCCGAGCGGCGCGCGCCCTCGGCGTCGACGCGCACGTAGCAGCCGAGCGCGGCGTCCTCGCGCGCGATGCGCTCGAGGTAGGCCTCGGCGACCTCGCGCGCGCGCACCTTGCCCGCCCGCACGCCGGGGGCGATCGCCGCGATCGTCGACGTGGAGGCCCGCGGATCGATCACAGGTCCTCCTCGCCGCCGCCGCCCGACGGTCCGGGGACGATCCGGGGCACCTGGAAGAAGCTCGCCTCGCGGCGCGGGGCGTTCGCGAGCGCCTCCTCGAGCGGCAGCGAGGGCCGCACCTCGTCGGCGCGCAGCGGGCAGTCGAACGGCACGGCGTGCGTCATGGGCTCGACGCCCGTCATGTCGAGCGCCGAGAGCTCCGCGACGTATCCCAGGATCGAGTCGAGGTCCTGCGTGAGGGCGGCGACCTCTTCGTCGCTGAGGCGGAGCCGCGAAAGCGTTGCGATCTCACGCACCTCGTCGGGTTTGATTCGGGAGCCGGCGGACATGGCGGCCCTCTCTCATACCACAGGGCAATGCTCCGGAAACCCACCGATACCGCGACATTCCGCCGCGCCGCCCCGACGCGGAATCTGGCTAGAAACGCCTGGCCCGGCTATAGTGTGGGGTCTTTCGAGACACGGGGTATGACTTCGTCCTTTCGCAGAATGACTTCGCCGTCGAGCGCGCTGTCGCTGGCGGGCGCGCTCGCGCTCGCGTCGTGCGGCGAGCCGCCCCGCACCGTGGACGCCCAGGCGGCGCCCACCGCCGAGTCGGCCGAGGTCTCGATCCGCTTCGACGTGAGCCCCGGCCGCCCTTCGACCGTGCAGGTGCTCGCCTTCCGCGCCACGACGACGTCGACGGTGCAGGCCTCGGGCGTCCCGGTCGACTGGCACCCCGACGTCCTCGGCATCGTCGACCCGCTGGCGGCCTCGGCGCCCGAGCAGGGCTGCGCGCTGGGCGACATCGACCTCGCGACGACGGCCGTCATGCTGCGCGGCGGCTCGATCGAGCTGCAGGAGCTCACCGGCGTCGGCGTCGGCCTCGGCGCGGCGGGGGAGGGCGTGCCCGCCGCCGAGACGCTGCTGCGTCCGTTCCCGCGCCTCTACCCCGACGTCGCGACGATCGTCGGCGGCGTCGTCGCCGAGACGGGGCCGCAGCCCCTCGGCGCGCTGCCGGAGCGCGTGACGCTCTTCACCGCCGACTCGGAGCTGCCCGTGGCGAACCTGGCCGTGCCGGCGGCGCCGCGGATGCTCGCGCTCAACGGCGCCGCGCTCGATCAAGCTCCGCAGATCGACGCGCGCGACGGCGTCGCCGTCACGATCGCGGGCGGCGCGGGCGGGCGCATCGAGCTGCGGCCCTTCGGCGCGACGATCGCGGCCGCCTGCGCGATCCCGGCGACCGCGCCCGCCGAGGCCGTCGTCACGATCCCGCGCGCCTTCATCGCCGGCCTCGCGCGCTCGATGGGCGGGCCGAGCGGCGCGCCGTTCGCGGCCTCGATCGAGCTGGCGCGCCGCGTGTCGCTGCGGCCGTCGCCCACCTCCACCTCGGGCGCGCGGATCTCCGTGGAGGTGCGCTCCGCGACGGCGGTGGAGCTGCGCCCTTGAGCCGCAGCCCCGTGCGGCGCGACACTCGACGGCATTCGCGGAGCACGCTGGTCCTTCCCGTGCTCGTGAGCGACGCCTCGAGCAAGGCCCGCGTCGGCATCCGCTTCGACTCCGCCGACGTCTCGGGCGGCGGCGCCTTCCTTCGCTCGGACATGCTCTTCGAGGTGGGCGAGATCCTGCTCCTGCAGTTCTCGCTGCCCGACGGGCGCCCCATCCGCGTGCGCGGGCGCGTCGTGCGCGCCACGCGCGAGGTGCGCGAGTCGGCCGACGGACGCCAGGGCCTGCCGGGCATGGGCGTCGAGTTCGTTGGGCTCTCGCCCGAGGATCGGGAAGCGATCGACGCCCAGCTCGGCTGACGCCTGACACCCCCCTTCCGGCCATGTGGACCTCCGACGCCCTCGACGAGCTCAGCTACGACCAGGAGGACGACGGCGTCCTCGTGCGCGAGCAGCTCGAGCGCGTCGTCCTCGCGCGGGGGAGCTGGGCCACCGTGATGTTCCTCTTCCGCGAGCTCGACCGCGAGACGGGCGCCTGGCGCGCGCCCAAGATGGCCGTCGTCCGCTTCCAGAAGCGCCAGGGCGGCTATCGCAAGCACTCCGCGTTCAACGTCGCCAGCGCGGAGCAGGCCCGCGAGCTCGCCGCGGTGCTCGCGCGCTGGACGCCGCTGATGTCGGACGCGGCCGACGAGGACCTGGGCGCCGAGGCCTGACCGATGATGAGCGTTCATCCAGGCGAGATCGCGGTGTTCGTGAACCCGCGCTCGCGCGAGAACCGGAAGAACCCGGGCCTCGCCCGCGAGCTCGCCGCGGCCGTGGGAGACGCGGGCCGCGTCCTCGCGCCGGGCAGCCTCGACGAGCTGGCCGCCCTCGCGAAGGGCGTGCACGCCGCCCCTCCTGGCGTCATCGCCGTGCACGGCGGCGACGGCACGCTCCACAAGGTCATGACGGCCCTGGGCGGCGCCTACGGCGACGACCCGCTCCCGCCGCTCGCCGTCCTGCGCGGCGGCACCATGAACGTCGTGGCGTCGTCGCTCGGCATCGTCACGAAGCCGGCGCCCTTCCTGCGCATGCTCGCCGAGACCGCCCGCGCGGGCGCGCCCCTGGAGCTCTTGCCCCGGCGGTGCCTGCGCGTGGGCGAGCACCTCGGCTTCGTGTTCGGCAACGGCCTGGCGGCGAACTTCCTCACCGAGTACTACGCCGACGACGCGTATGGCCCCAAGCGCGCCGCCTGGCTCCTCGCGAAGACCTTCGCGTCGGCGGTCTGGCGCGGGCCGTTCGTGCGCAAGATCTTCAAGCGCTTCGAGGGCGAGGTGCGCGTCGACGGCGAGCTCCTGCCGCGCACGCGCTTCGTGGGCATCAACGCCGCGACGGTGCGCGAGGTCGGGCTCGGCTTCAAGCTCAACCACCGCGCCGACGAGGACCCCGAGCGCTTCGGCGTGCTCGCCATCCACGCCTCGCCGCTCTCGCTCGTGGCCGATCTGGCGGCCGTGCACGGCGGCCGAGGGATCGCGCCCGCGCGCGCGTTCAGCGCGGTCGCCTCGACGCTCGAGATCGCGCCGAAGGCGGAGGGTGGCCAACCGTCCGAGATGTCCTACACGATCGACGGCGACCTCTATCGCGTGTCGGTGCCGAGCCTGAAGCTCTCGGTGGGTCCGCGCGTCCTCTTCGTGCGCCCGCGCGACCCGGGCGCCCTCGCGGGCGCACCCGTGCCCCCGTTGCTCTCGGCGCGCCCGGGCGATACGATGGAGGCGGCTCGATGAGCTCCTCCTTCCCGCTCGATGGCATGAGGGTCCGCTTCGCGGGCGATTCGAACGTGGGCATGAAGCGCGCCCACAACGAAGACTCCTTCTACCTGCCCGAGAGCGAGCGCCTGGCGATCGTCGCCGACGGCATGGGCGGCCATGCCTCGGGCGAGGTGGCGAGCCGCATGGCGGTCGACACGATCTCGGGCTTCTTCAAGGCGACGCAGGAGGAGCAGCAGCTCACCTGGCCCTTCAAGATGGACAAGGGCCACCGCTACGACATCAACCGCATGATCACGGCCATCAAGCTGGCCAACCTGAAGATCCACGAGCAGGCGCAGAAGGATCCGCGCTGCCACGGCATGGGCACGACGGTCGTCTCGGCGCTCTTCGTGGACGACGCGCTCGTCGTGGGTCACGTGGGTGACAGCCGGCTCTACCGGCGGCGCGACGGCGTCTTCGAGCAGATCACCGAGGACCACTCGCTGCTCAACGACTACATCAAGATGAAGCACCTCTCGCCCGACGAGATCGCGGCGTTCCCGCACAAGAACGTCATCGTGCGCGCGCTCGGGATGAAGGACACCGTGCAGGTCGACGTGCACGTCGACACGCCCCGCCTGGGCGACGTCTACATCATCTGCTCCGACGGCCTGTCCGGCATGATCAAGGACGAGGAGATCGCCGAGCTCGCCGCGAGCGACCGGGATCTCGACGTCGTGTGCGAGCGCCTCATCTCGACGGCGAACAAGAACGGCGGCCTCGACAACATCACCGTCGTCGCCGTCCGCCTCGAAGAGGCCTGATCGCGCGCTCAGGCGAGCAGCCTCGCGAGCGTCGGCAGGTCCGCGCCGACGATCCTCACGGTCTTGCGGCGGCCCGTCGCGCCGCGCACGATCGTGACCTCGGCGCGGCGCACGCCGAACGCCTCGGCGACCGCCTCGATGACGGCGGCGTTGGCCTTGCCGTCGACGGGCGGCGCCGTCACGGAGACGCGCAGGCGATCGCCCACGATCGGCCCGACGCCGCCGCGCGAGGCGCGGGGTTGAACGAGGACGTCGACGACGAGGGCGCCGCCGACCTCTCGCGCGCTCACCATGGCGTCAGACGGCCACGACGCCGTCGGCCGTCGCGATCGCGCGCGTGAGGTCGGACGCGACGGTCACGTCTGGCCACACGACGGCCTGCCGGACGCGGACGCCGGCCGCGATGAGCGCGCCCGCCGCGACGACCGCCTCGGGGCCGACCTCGGCGCCCGACTCGATGACGGCGCCCGCCTCGACCCGGCACGCGCCCACGACGCGCGCGCCTGGCTCGAGGCGCGCCGCGGGGTCGACGCCGACGAGCGGGCCGGGCGGGTGCGGCACGAGCGCCGGGTCGCGCAGGAGGGCGAGGTTGCCCTCGAGGTAGCGCTCGGGCGTGGAGTGCTCGGCGAAGTAGCCGGGCAGGACCGCGGCGCGGATCGTCTCGCCGGCGAGCAGCGCCGGGATGTACGCGTCGCGGATGACGTCGCTGAACACGGGCTGCAGCCGGTCGAGCAGGGCGGGCTCGACGAGGTGGATGCCCGTGAACATGCGCTCCGTCACCCGGCCCTCGGGCGGGCGCGGCGAGCGCGCGTCGAGGATGCCCACGACGCGCCCGGTCTCGTCGGCCGAGATCGCGCCCCAGCGCCGCGCGTCGGGATCGTCGCGCAGCAGCATCGTCGCGGCCGCGGGCCGCGCGGCGTGCGTGCTCACGAGGGCGGCGAGGTCGAGGTCGGCGACGACCTTGGCGTTCATGACGAGCAGCGGTCCGGGCCCGAAGCGCGGCCGCGCGAGCGCGAGGCCGCCCCCGGTGCCGAGGAGCTCCTCCTCGACGGAGTACTCGAGCGAGACGCCTTGCGCCGAGGCGCCCAGCGTGGCGCGCAGGAGGCCGCCGTGGTGGAAGACGTTCACGACGGCGCGCGAGAAGCCTGCGCGCGCGCACGCCGCCAGACCGAAGGCGATCGCAGGGTAGCCGCACACGGGCACGAGCGGCTTGGGGAGCGCCGCCCCGAGCGCCCCGAGGCGCGTCGAGCGGCCGGCCGCGAGCAACATGACGTTCACATCCATGGGGGCCTCTTCATGGTAGCTTTCAGCGCCATGAAAATCTGCGTCATCGGTACAGGGTACGTGGGTCTCGTCGCCGGGGCGGGCTTCGCCGACATGGGCAACGACGTCGTCTGCTGCGACATCGACCAGTCCAAGATCGACGGCCTCAAGAAGGGCCAGATGCCCATCTACGAGCCGGGCCTCGACAAGCTCGTGGTCAACAACGTCGCCGAGGGACGCCTCAGCTTCACGACGAACGTCGCCGAGGGCGTGGCGGGCGCCGAGGTCGTGCTGCTCGCCGTCGGCACGCCCCCGGGGCCCGACGGCTCCGCGGACCTCCAGTACATCTTCAAGGCGGCCGAGCAGGTCGCGCACGCGCTCACCGGCTGGGCCGTCATCGTCACGAAGTCGACCGTCCCCGTGGGCACGGGCGACAAGATCGAGGCGATCGTCAAGAAGATCACCAAGCACGAGTTCGGCGTGGCCTCGAACCCCGAGTTCCTCAAGGAGGGCGACGCGCTCAACGACTTCATGAAGCCCGACCGCGTCGTCATCGGCGCCGACGACAAGCGCTCCGTCGAGACGCTGCGCGCGCTGTACGCGCCCTTCACGCGGACGAGCGACCGCATGCTCGTCATGGAGCGCCGCTCGGCCGAGCTCACGAAGTACGCCGCGAACTCGATGCTCGCGACGCGCATCTCGTTCATGAACGACCTCGCGAACCTGTGCGAGCTCCTCGGCGCCGACATCGAGCAGGTGCGCAAGGGCATGGGCTCGGACAACCGCATCGGCCCGAAGTTCCTCTTCCCGGGGCCCGGCTTCGGGGGCAGCTGCTTCCCCAAGGACCTGCGCGCCGCCATCAGCACGGGCCGCGAGGTCGGCTACAAGCTCGAGATCCTCGACGCCGTCGTGGCGGTCAACGAGCGCCAGAAGAAGAAGCTCGGCGAGAAGGTCCTCGCGCACTTCAAGGGCGACCTCAAGGGCAAGCGCATCGCCATCTGGGGGCTGGCGTTCAAGCCCGGCACCGACGACATCCGCGAGGCGCCCGCGCTCGTGCTCGTCGACCAGCTCGTCTCGGCGGGCGCCACCGTCGTCGGCACCGACCCGGTGGCCATGGACGCCGTCCGCAAGCAGATCGGCGACCGCATCCAGTACGTCGAGAACAACTACGAGTGCGCGAAGGGCGCCGACGCCCTCGTCCTCGTCACCGAGTGGCACGAGTTCCGCCGCCCGAGCTTCGAGCGCCTCAAGAGCCTGCTCAAGCAGCCCGTGATCTTCGACGGCCGCAACATCTGGAGCCCCACGGAGCTGCGGGCCGCCGGCTTCAGCTACTACGCGATCGGCCGCGGCAAGGACGTCTGACGCGCGGGCCTCACAACGGCTGGCAGACCACCGTCGAGCCGGGAAATGACGGGCCGCAGTCGTTGGACGCGCACTCGTGGCCGCTGAGGCACGAGTTGCCCGGCGCCTTCTTGGGGTGGCAGAGCAGCGCATCGTCGCCGCAGTAGAAGCCCGCGGCGCAGTTCGCGTCACCGCCCGGGCAGTCGATGCGGCACAGCGGCGCGTCGGCGCGGCAGGCGTACGGCGCGCAGCTCGCCGCGCCCGCGACGCATTGCTGAAGGCTGTTGCACTGCCCCGCCATCGTGAGGGTGCTGCCCGTGCAGCTCGCCGGCGAGCAGCTGGTTCCGGGGGGGTAGCTGGCGCAGGCGCCGAGGCCGTCGCAGCGGCCGTTCGTGCCGCAGCTGGCGGCGCCCTGGTCGATGCAGCGCCCGTGCGGGTCGAGCCCGCCGGCGTCGATCGGCCAGCAGGTCCCCTCGCGGCCGGCGAGCACGCACGAGACGCACGGGCCTTGACAGGCCACGTTGCAGCACTGTCCGTCCGCGCAGAAGCCCGTCGCGCACTCCGAGCCGTTCGCGCACTTCGCGCCGATCGGGGTGAGGCCGCACGCGCCGTTCACGCACTTGGAGTTGAAGCAGTCCGCGTCGCTCGCGCACGTGGTGTTGCAGGTCGCGGTCGCGGGGTTGCACGCGTAAGGCGCGCAGATGCGGGCAGGCTGCGGGATGACCGGGCAGCCGCCCTTGCCGTCGCACGTGAACCCGCCGCTCGCCATGTTGCCGTTGCACTGGGCCGGGACGCACACCGTGCCCGCCGGGAGCGGCTTGCACGCGCCCGTGCTGCCCGGGAGCGCGCAGCTCTGGCAGTTGCCCTCGCAGGAAGAGCCGCAGCACACCCCGTTTTCACAGAAGGTGCTCGCGCAGTCGATCCTCTCGACGCACGACTCCCCGATCTTCTTGGGCCCGGGGACGCCTCCGCCGCCGGCCCCGCCCGAGCCACCGCGCCCCGTCGAGGTCACGCCTCCAGTCCCGCTGCCAACGGCGCCGCCGACGCCCGTCGAGCTCACGCCACCCGAGCCGCCGATGCCCGTCGAGGCAGCGCCGCCGACACCCATCGAGGTGGGGCCGCCCGAGCCGCCTCGTCCGCCGTTCCCCCCGGAAGCGGTGCCGACGGCCCCTGTCGCTGGGAGGTCGAGCGGGCTCCGCCCGCAGGCCGCGAGGCCGATCGCCGCCGCGATCGCCGACGCAATCTTCGCTGACGAGCGGCGCTCCACGCCCGCAAAGATACCGCAGGGGGGCTCGAAACGCGCCGTGACGCGCTCAGGACATCGGACGCTGGGTCGCCGACGCGCCACCGACGCCGCCCATCGCCTTCCAGTCGAAGGCCGTGGCGGGCAGGCGGCGCAACGGGCGCGGGTGCTTGGCGTCGTACCGGCCCGCCGAGATCTCCACGCGGTCCGGGTAGAGGTGCAGCGCGCCCACGAGGCCCACCGACTCGGCCGGCATCGCGTACGACTGGCCGTCGTGGACGACGGTGGCGCGCGGTCCGACGACGACGGGGAAGCGCAGCGCGACGTCGCGCGCGTCGACGCGCAGCGGGCGCAGCCGCTGCCGCTCCTCGGCGAGAAGGATGGCCGGAGTCTTGCCTGACAGCTCCGTGGGCATCCGCGTGTTCTGCTCGCGCAGCCACTCGGAGAGCTGCCGCTCCATGTCGGCGGCGTTCGCGAACGCGCGCGACTTGAAGAAGAAGTGCTTCACCCAGTTGCCGAGGTTGGTGCCCGGGCCACGGTCGGCGCCGCGGCGGGCGCGCACCTCGACGCCGAGGCCGAGCTGCAGCGCCGCGTACGCGAACGCCGGATCCCACTCGCTGACCTGACCGTCCTTGTCGGCGCGCACGCCGACGGGCTTCGGCCGGTCGAACGCCGCGAGCAACGGAACGCCGCCCATCGCGTCGAAGTGGTGCACGAGCGCGCGCACGCACGCCTCGACGCTCTGGTCGTCGACGATCGAGACGGCGACCCAGCGCGAGTACTCGAGGCGCGAGCCGAAGTAGTTCACGACGCGGGTCTCGCCGTCCTTGAACTTCACCTCGACCTGGCCGAAGCCGTGGCGCGAGATCTCACCCGGGACCTTGTCCTGCTGCGAGAGGGGCCGGCTGCGGCGCGGACGCACGCTCGCGATGAGCGAGTAGAGCGCGCTCTTGCCACCCTCGTAGCCCGCCTGCTTCGCGCGTCGCACGATCTCGAGCGAGCGCAGGTTCGGTTGCTTGAGCAACAAGTCGAGGACGAAGGGCTTGAATGGTTGAGCCTTCGACGGGCGCCCCACGCTCCGCTTCGTCGGCTGCGACGATTCCATCTGTTGCTGTTCCACGTCCAGATGTACGACCGAGACGCACTTAGGATGCGTCGGCGCGGTGAAATTTTCGCCGATCCGGCTTCAAAACACGTTTTCCGCGATCTACTTCACCAAATGGCGGCGACAAAACTCCCGAAAGACCTGGGAGCGGGCCTGGTGACTCCCCCCCTCACGCCGGGGAGACGTTCGTCGAGAGCGCGCGCCGCGCGTCGCGCCGCTCGATCGCGAGCTCGATCAGCTTCGTGACCAGCTCCCGCAGGGGCAAACCCGAGGCCTCCCACATCTTCGGGTACATCGAGCCCGCGGTGAACCCGGGGATCGTGTTGACCTCGTTGACGTAGAGGGCATGCGTCTTCCGATCCAGAAAAAAATCCACCCGCGCCATGCCCGCGAGCTCGAGCGCGCGGAAGGTGGCGATCGAGAGGTCCTGCACGTGCGCCACGATGTTGGGCGGGAGCTGCGCGGGGCAGCTCCAGATCGCGCCGCTCGGATCGACGTACTTCGCGTCGTACGAATAGAAGCCGTCCTTGTGCGAGACGACGATCTCGCTCGGGACCGAGGCGCGCGGATCGTCGTTGCCGAGGACGGCGCACTCGATCTCGCGCGCGTCGACGGCGCGCTCGAGCAGCGCCTTGCGATCGAAGCGGAGCGCCTCGCGCACCGCGGCCTCGAGCGCGGCGGGCTCGCGCACGCGGCTCACGCCCACCGACGAGCCCGCGTTGGCGGGCTTGACGAAGAGCGGGTAGCCGAGCTCGACGGCGCGCGCGAGCGCCGCGCGCGGGTCGTCGCGGAGCGCGGCGGCCGTGATGATCTGGAAGTCGACGACGGGCAGCCCGGCCTCGCGCAGCAGGCGCTTCGCGACGTCCTTGTCCATGCCGATCGCCGACCCGAGCACGCCCGCCCCGACGTAGGCGACGCCCGCGAGCTCGAGCATGCCTTGCACGGTGCCGTCCTCGCCGTACGTGCCGTGCAGCGCGGGGAAGACGACGTCGTCGGTCCCCATGGCGACGTCGAGGCGCTCGGGCAGCGAGAGGCCCTGCTCGAAGGTCACGGCGGGCGCGCTCGCGTTGAGGGCGAGCAGCCGCGGGTCGCCCGTGGCGGCCTCGAGGGTGCGCTCCGACTCGCGCCGCCAGTGCCCGAGCTTGTCGATGCCGACGAGCACGGGCTCGAAGCGCTCGCGGTCGAGCGCGTTGACGATGTTGCGGGCCGAGAGGAGCGACACCTCGTGCTCCGCCGAGCGACCGCCGAACAGGATGATGACGCGGGTCTTCTTCATGTCATGAGCTTCCGGAGCCAGGGCGTCAGCGCGGCCAGCGCCGCGGCCGATACGAGCGAGGTGACGACGAAGATGAAGAAGAAGTCGGCCTGACCGCCGAAGAGGTGAAAGACCTCGCCGCGCGCGATCTTGTCGGTGGCGGCGGCGAGGTGGCCGGCGATGAACTCGGACATCGCGGTCGCGACGAACCAGAGGCCCATGAACAGCGAGACGTGCTTGGGCGGGGCGAGCCGGCTCACGACCGAGAGCCCGATGGGCGAGAGGCAGAGCTCGCCGAAGGTGTGCAGCACGTACGCCCCGAGGAGGAAGCCCGGGCTCACGAGCGCGCCCGCGTCCGAGAGGCGCGCGCCCGCCACGAGGACGAGGAAGCCCACGCCCACGAGCGCGAGGCCAATCGACATCTTCGCGGGCGTGCTCGGGTCCCGCCCGCGCTTGCCGAGCCGCAGCCACAGGGCGGCGAAGATGGGCGCGAAGATCAGGATGACGGCCGGGTTGACCGACTGGAACCAGGCGGCGGGGACCTTGAACGAGCCGTACTGCAGGCGCGTGTGCTCGTCGGCGAAGAGGTTCATGGACGAGCCGGCCTGCTCGAAGGCCGCCCAGAAGAAGATGATGAACACGAAGATGACGAGCAGCGCGAGGACGTGCTGGCGCTGGTTCTCGCGCGGCGGCGCGGCGGGCGCCGCGGCCTCCCGCTTCGCGGCGGGCGCGAGGCCGACGCCCGGCAGGTACTTGTGCTTGAGCGTGAGGTACATGAGGAGGCCGATCACCATGCCGACGCCGGCGGCGCCGAAGCCCCAGTGCCAGCCGAAGCGCGGGCTCGCCGCGAGGCTGCCGCACACGAGCGGCCCGATGAGCGCGCCCAGGTTGATGCCCATGTAGAAGATCGTGAAGCCGCCGTCTCGCCGCGGATCGTCCTCGCGGTAGAGCTGGCCCACCATCGTCGAGACGTTGGCCTTGAAGAAGCCCGTGCCGAGGATGATGAGGCCGAGGCCCACGAAGAACATCGTCTCGCTGTGCAGCGCGAGGGAGAAGTGGCCGCAGGCGATGATGCACGCGCCGATGAGCAGCGCGCGGTGGGTGCCGATGAAGCGGTCCGCCAGCCAGCCGCCGCCCACCGGCAGGAGGTAGACGAGGAAGCCGTAGGTGCCGTAGAGCTTCTGCGCCGACTCCTTGCTCCACGCCATGCCGCCGTGGACCTTGTCGACGAGGTAGAGGACGAGCAGCGCGCGCATCCCGTAGTACGAGAAGCGCTCCCACATCTCGACGCCGAACAGGAGGAAGAGGCCCGGCGGGTGCTTCTCGCGCGCGGGCGCGAGGGCCGCCTCGGCGGGCGCGGTCGTCGAGGCGCTCACGGCGCGGCCACCCGCAGGCGACGGAAGCCGGCGCGCCGCTCGACGGGCTCGGCGCCGAAGCGGCCGGGCAGGGGCGTGCCGCAGTGGGGGCACGCGCCGGCGGGATCGACGTCGTAGCGTTCGATGGCGTACCAGTCGCGCACGATGAGCGGGCGCGCGCAACGCGCGCAGGAGGTCGTCTGTCCCTCGGCGTCGTGCACGTTGCCGACGTAGACGTAGCGCAAACCGGCGGCGAGCGCGAGGGCGCGCGCGCGGCGCAGCGTCTCCGGGGGCGTGGGCGGCACGTCCGTCATCTTGAAGTCGGGGTGGAACGCCGTGAAGTGCAGGGGCACGTCGGGGCCCAGGTTCGCATGGAACCAGGCCGCGAGGCGGCGAATCTCGTCGTCGCCGTCGTTGTGGCCGGGGATGAGCAGCGTCGTGACCTCGAGCCAGGTCCGCGTGTGGTGCCGGATCCACTTGAGCGTCTCCAGCACGTCGTCGAGGTGCGCGCCCGTCTGCTTCCAGTAGAACTCCTCCGTGAACGCCTTGAGGTCGACGTTCGCCGCGTCGACGTCGGCGTACAGCTCGCCACGCGCCTCGGCGGTGACGTAGCCGGCCGTCACGAGGACGTTCTTCACGCCGCGGGCGCGCGCCGCGCGCGCGACGTCGACGACGTACTCGGCCCAGATCACCGGATCGTTGTAGGTGTAGGCGATCGAGGGGCACCCGTGCCGCTCGGCGAGCCGCGCGATCTCGTCGGGCGTGTTCGCGCGGAGGCCCTCCGCGTCGAGCTTCGCCTTCGAGATGTCCCAGTTCTGGCAGAACTTGCAGCCGAGGTTGCAGCCCGCCGTGCCGAAGCTGAGGATCGGCGTGCCCGGGAAGAAGTGATTGAGCGGCTTCTTCTCGACCGGATCGACGGCGAACCCGGTGGAGCGGCCATAGCCGAGCTGGACCATGCGCCCGCCGCGGTTCTGGCGGAGAAAGCAGAACCCTGGCTGGCCCTCGCCGACGCGGCAGGCCCGGGGGCAGAGGGTGCACAGGAGCTTCCCGTCGGGCTCGGCCCGCCACCAGCGGGCCTCGTGCAGAGCGCCAGGCGTCACGGCGGGCGAGCTTAGCAGGCGGGAAGAAGGCCGCCCCAGCCGGACCGGGGTACAATGCGCCCGTGCCCGGCCCCCCTCCGGTGGAGTGGCTCGCGCGCATCGCCGACGCGCTCGGGAAACCGCCCGCGTCGGCGCGCGACGCGATCCTGACTTTGCTCGGCGAGCTCCACGGAGAGCAGGCCCGCCTGCGAGAGCGGCTCGAGATGATGTCGTCCGCCTCGTTCGAAGGCCTGCTGTTCCATGTCGACGGCGTCGTCATCGACGTCAACGAGCGCCTCTGCGAGATGCACGGCTACGAGCGGGCCGAGATGCTGGGGCCGGACGTGCTGCGCCGATGCGTCGCGGCCGAGGACGTCCCCGAGATCGTGCGCCGCATCGCCGAACGGTACGAGGGCGAGTACATGGCCACGGCCGTCCGGAAGGACGGATCGCGGTTCCGCGTCGAGGTGCAGTCGAAGCATGGCCGCCTCGGCAACCGCCCGGTGACCGTCGTCGCGATCCGCGACGTCACGGAGCGGGAGCGCACCTACGCCCTCCTGCGCGAGAGCGAGGCGCGCCTGCGCGAGCTCGCCGCGGGCGCGTTCGACCTCACGGTGTTCAGCCGCGACGGCATCATCGTCGACGTGCGAGGCGCCACGGAGCGCGTCCTCGGCCGAGCGGCCGTCGAGATGATCGGGCGCCCGGTCTTCGACTTCATGGCGCCCTCCGCCGTGCCCGCCGCCCAGCAGATGATCGAGCAGAACCGCCTGGGCTACATCGAGGTCATGGCCGTGCACGCGAACGGCGAGCTGGTGCCGACGCACGGCACCGTCGTCGCGTCGACGCTCGATGGCGTCCCCGTGCGCGTCACGGGCGTGCGCGACCTGCGGCCGGCCCTGCGGCTCGAGGCGGAGCGGCGCGCGCTCGAGCAGCAGGTGGAGCGCGCGCAGCGCCTCGACAGCCTGGGCGTGCTCGCTGGCGGCATCGCCCACGACTTCAACAACCTCCTCACGGGCATCCTCGGCAACGCCGAGTACCTGCGCGAGCGCCTGGGCGACCCCGAGGATCTCGAGGCGGCGCGCGCCATCGGCGCGGCGGCCCAGCGCGCGGCGGGCCTGACGCGGCAGATGCTCGCTTACGCCGGCCAGCGCGACCTCGGGCGGCGCGATCCCGTCGACGTCGACGAGCTCGTGCGCGAGCTGCGCACGTTGCTCGACGCGACGCTCTCGAAGAAGGCGGAGCTCGAGCTCTCGATCGAGCCGGGCAGCGTCGTGGTCGGCGACCGCGCGACGCTCGGCCAGGTGCTCATGAACCTGCTGACGAACGCGTCAGACGCGCTCGCCGATGGCCCGGGGCGCATCTCCGTGCGGGCGCGGCCCGTGCGCGAGGTCGACGCGCGCTGGGACGCCGCGCAGGGCGCCACCGTGGGCCCCGGCCGCTGGGTCCTCGTCGAGGTGCGCGACACCGGCGCGGGCATGGACGACACGACGCGCGGCCGCGTGTTCGAGCCGTTCTTCACGACGAAGGAGAAGGGCCACGGGCTCGGGCTCGCGGCGTGCCTCGGCATCGTCGCCGCGCACGGCGGCGCCGTGCTCGTCGAGAGCGAGGTCGGGCGGGGCAGCTGCTTCTCCGTGCTCTTGCCGGCGAGCGCCGCCGCGTCGCGCGGGTCGGGCCCCATCCGCGCCACGCCGCCGCCGCGCACGTGCCGCGTCCTCGTCGTCGACGACGAGGCGGTCGTCCGCGCGCAGCTCCGGCGCTCGCTCGAGCTGCGCGGCTACGCCGTCGCCGAGGCGACCGACGGCCGGGCGGCGCTCGCGGCGCTGACGACGGCGCCCGTCGAGGAGCGGCCCGACGTCGTCATCCTCGACATGACGATGCCCGACATCGACGGCGCGGAGGTCGTGGTGCGCGCGCGCGCCGCGGGCTCGCGCGTCCCCATCGTCGTGTCGTCGGGCTACCTGGACGTCGCCATCGAGCGGCGCCTGCCGCACGGCCAGTTCCAGGGCTTGCTGCCGAAGCCCTATGGCCCGACGGACCTCGTGAACGCCATCGAGCGCGCGCTCGCGGCCGGGTAGCCGCGACCGGCGGTCGTGACCGCTAGTGCTTGGACGGCGGCGCCGTGAAGCCGCCTCTGGGCGGCAGGCTTCCTACGAACGCCTCCACCATGCGGCCGACGTCTTGCGGATCGTCGGCGTCGAGATCCAGCTCCTGGCGCTCATGCCAGAGCACGCGGCCGTCGGACGACGACACGAGCGTCATCGAGACGTAGAGCTCGTCGCCTGCGAAGATCTCGTCCTCGTGCTGGACGTCGCCGTCGTGCGTGTACACGGGACCGTCGAGCGGGACGACGACGCCGACGCCGAACCCGACGCGCGGCCCGCCGCTGTAGACGTACGCCCCGGGCGGAGGCGGTGGAGGTCCGCCGCCGCCACGCCACCGCCCCGTGGGCGCTCCGGCCGCAGGCGCGGCGCCCCCTCGCCACCCGCCGCTCGCGGGCGCGCCTTGCCACCCGCCGCCCGCGGGCGGGCGCGCCTGCCACCCGCCCGTGGCCGGCGCCGAGCGCGATACCGCGCTGCCCGACGGCAGGGCGCCCGCCGCGTTACCCGACGGCATCCCGGCGGCCGCGCCGCCCGGACGCGCCGTCGCTCCAGCCGCCGCGTTCCCCGACGGCATCGAGGCGGCCGCGCCCCCGGGCCGCGCCATCGCGTTGCCCGAAGGCATCGCCCCCGCCGCGCCGCCGGGAGCGCCGTGGAAGCCGCCCGACGGCATGGCCGCCGCCGCGCCGCCCGACGGCGTGCCGTGGAAACCACCCGAGGGCATCGCGGCAGCGTGCCCACCAGCGACGGGCGACGCGCCCCGAAAGCCGCTCACGGCCGACGAGCGCGGGACCGAGCTCGCGCCGCCGCCGCTCCAGCCGCCGCTGTGGCCCGGCCCACCGCCGCCGCCCCTGCCGTTGAGCGCCACCGCGACGACGATCGCCGCGACGATGACGACGATGAACACGGCCGCGATGACGCTCGCCGCGCGCTTGCCGCTCGTCGTCGCGACGCCCTTGACGTTGACGTAGAGGAGCGCGTCCGACTGCGTCGCCCACCCGACCTTCGCGGCGAGCTGGGGCGCGACGTAGGGCGCGCCCGTCGGGGCGTTCTCGCCCGCGCGCATGTTCCCGAACTGCAGCACGCCGTTGGCGAGCCAGCCGAGCTCGTCGCGGGTGACGAGCAGGCTCCCGTCCGGCCCCACGATGCCGTCCCAGCGGGCCGAGAGATCGACGTCGTAGCCGCGCGCGCGCAGCGACTGCTCGACGGCGCGCACGGTCTGCTCCGAGACGGCCTGCCCGAGCGCCGCCGACCGCACGGGATCGTTGTCGCCCGCCTGATCGAGCACGACGAACACGTCGGGCGGCAGCACGGCGATGCGCGCCGGCGCGTACTGGCCCGTCGCGAACGCGGCGTCGACGAGCGGCGGCGGCGCCGTCGCGCAGCCCGTCGACCAGCCCAAACAGCCGAGGACGAACGCGACCAACGAGCCACGAAGCGAACGAAGGATCACCTCCGCAAAGTATCACGCGCGGGAGCGGGCCCTCGTGACGCGCGGCACGCGATGGTGAAAATGCTAGGATGCCCGCCATGCGGACGCGGACCGTCCTGCCGCTCTCGTCCCCGTGGCTGGCGCTGGGCGCGCTGGCCTCGCTGCTCGGCGTCGCGACCCCCGCGCGCGCCGCGGGCTCGCGGCTGTCCGTGCAGGTCGAGAAGTCCAAGGTCGACCTCAAGGCGCACCGCCTCGAGGTCAAGATGTCGCACCCCGCCGGCAAGGTGAAGATCACCGTGGTCGGCGAGTCCGGCGCCACGCTGGCCGACGACACGATCGACTTCGCGGGCCGCGCCGCCGGCGCGCCGCTCATCGTCACCTGGTCGCCCTCGAGCGAGGAGCCCGTCTCGACGATCGACGTCACGGCCTACGACGCCCAGGGCTCGTGGGTGGGCGTGCAGATCTCGCCGTGGTTCGTGTCGATCCCCCACGAGGACGTGAACTTCAAGACCGACCGCTTCGACATCGAGCCCTCCGAGTCCCCCAAGCTCGACGCCGCCCTCGTGAAGATCAACGAGGCCCTCGCCAAGGACAGATCGCACGGCAAGCAGCACGCCGGCATCACCCTCTACATCGCGGGCCACACCGACACCGTCGGCGGCTCCGAGCACAACCGCAAGCTCTCCGACGACCGCGCCCGCTCGATCGCCGCCTGGTTCCGCCAGCACGGCGTCCCCACCCCCATCGCCTTCGCCGGCTTCGGCGAGACGGCCCCCGCCGTCAAGACGGCCGACAACGTCGACGAGCCGCGCAACCGACGCGCCGACTACGTCCTCTCCGACGGCCCGCCGCAGTACTCGGGCGGCCTCAGGCCGTCCTGGCGCGAGGTGCGGTAGCCGCCTCCGCGGCTCATCGCACCCGGGCGCTCCCCCACTCGAAGTAGCCGGTCACGGCCATGCCGCCGACGATGCAGGCCAGGAGCACGACGATCGCGAACGCTCGATCGGCCGCGAGGCCGGGCTCCCGGTTGTGGACGACGTCCACCGGCTCCCGTCCGAACCTTCGGACGAACCAGCGGTACGCCGAAAGAAAGATCAGGCGATGGACGAACGGGATCGGCAGCGCCGCCGCGACCACCATCGAGCGTCGCTCGAATCCGTGGCGCGCGGCCTCCGCCGCACCTACGAGCGCGAGGAAGCCCAGCCCCACGGCGACGCCTCGCGCGAGACGACCGTCGAGGAGCAGCGGCTCGTGGAGGCGGAGCACGTAGATCATCGGGACGAACATCACGCACGCCATGGCCAGGAGCTCGCCCGATTGCATTGGTAGCGACGACCGTCTCGAGGTCACGTCACCGAGGCTGCGTCGGCGGCAGAGAACGGCGCGCGTCGTGATCAGCCGCGATCCCGACGACCCGGGCCACGACCGCCAGGGCGTTCTGTCGTCCGTTGGACATGGAGGGCATTCTACGGGCACTTCGCCGCGAGAGGTGGGGAGTCGCGCCACCACGCGCGCGTGGCGGGCGCGGCGCCGCGGCGGGCAGCGCCGCGAACGAGTACCCGAGCAGGCGGACGAGCCGGCGCGGCATGCGAACGAGGCTATCGAGGTCGGCCCTGCCGCGCCATCGGCCATCGCGCGGCGCCACGCGACCTCACAAACGCGCGTCAGACCGCCGCGGGAGATTGTCGATGAACTTGCCGACCAGGTTGCCCTCCTCGGAGCCGTCGGGCTTCGAGATGAGCCAGTCGACGATCTCGGACTCCTTGAAGCGATAGACATCCTGCGGCTTGAACCCGTGCACCGTCGCGACATCCGAGAAGATGCGCCCCGTGACGACGCCGTCCTCGATGCGGTCGACGAGGATGAAGACCTGCTCGAAGCGGCCCGCGGAGTCCGCGAGGATCGTGGTCACGAAGAACGTCTCGCCCGGCGGCAGGCCCGCGAGGTAGCGCCGCTTCGCGTCCGGGTACGTGGCCCACGCCTTCTCGACGTACGGCGCGATGAGCGCGCGCCAGCTCGCGAGCGCCTCGGCGGGCGACTTGCCCGCGACGTGAAAGGGTCGGTCCGCCGGCGCGTCGGGCGACAGCCTCCCTTCCTGCGGCCGGCCCGTGCCCGAGGCCGGCGCGCCGGTGGTCGCGCAGGCGGCGACGAGCAGCGAGAGCGCGGCCGCGCAGAGACGGAGCTGGCGCATTCGACCGGCAGGATACCCTTCAATCGAGGCGGCGCGCGTAGAACAACGCCCCGCCGGCCTCGTGACCGGCGTGCGCCTGCGCGAACCCGGCCGCTTCGTAGACGCGGCGGGCGCGGGCGTTGTGCTGCTGCACCTCGAGCGTCAGCTTCACGCACCCTCGGCGCCGCGCGGCCTCCTCCGCCGCCGCGAGGAGCGCGCGCCCCACGCCGCGCCCGCGGTGCTCGGGCACGACGGCGAGATCGTGGATGTTGAGCAACGGCCGCGCCGCGAAGGTCGTGAAGCCGATGAAGCACGTCGCGATGCCGACGGCGGCGCCCCCGACGTACGCGAGCAGCACGACCGTCGTCGGGTGCTCGCGCAGCGCCGGCACGAGGCGGTCCAGCACCTCGGGGGCCAGCGCGCCTCCGTTGCCCATGACGTCCTCGGCGTACGCCGCCGTCATGGCGACGACGTCGCGCGCCTGCGCCGGGTCAGCGAGGTCGGCCTCGACGATCGTCACGTCGCCGCTCATCGGGCCTCAGCGGCAGTCGAAGCTTACAGCGCGTAGCCGCCGTTCTCGAGCGTGTGCAGCGCGATCTTCCGGCGCAGCGAGAACGAGTTCACGCGGTCGAGCGTGTAGTACGTGTTGACGTCGCGCACCTCGCGGCCCCACTCCTCCTCCTGCGACATCCACATGAGCATCTCTCGGATCATGTCGAAGACCTCCTCGTGCGCCTTGGCGACGAACATCTGCGTCATGGCGATGGGGATGCGCGACTTCTCCTCGCCCTTCGAGGCCACCATCTGCAGCGTGCGCGAGACGGCCGAGTCCATGCCGAAGGCGAGGATCATGCAGTCGGCGAGGCCTCCCAGCAGCTCCTGCTTGTCCTGGATCTGCTGCATGTACTTCTGCACGCCGAGCGACGCCGCGTACACGATGGCGCGCTTGGCGTAGTCGCACTTCTTGCGCTCGCGCCCGAGGGGCCCGTCCGGCACGCGCCGGTCGATCTTGATGGGATCGGCCAGCTCGCCCTGCACCTCGCCCACCATCTGCATGAGGGCGAGCTTGCCCTGCAGCGCGCGCTTGAGCATCGTGCCCGGCACGAGCAGCCGGTTGATCTCGTTCGTGCCCTCGAAGATGCGGTTGATGCGCGCGTCGCGGCTGGCGCGCTCGATGGGATAGTCCTCGATGTACCCGGCGCCGCCGAAGACCTGCAAGGTCTCGTCGGCCGTGTGGTGCAGCATCTCGCTGCCGAAGACCTTGATGATCGACGCCTCGATGGCGTGCTCCTCGGTCGCGTCGAGCTGCTTCTGCTGCGCCTTCGGGTCGGCGGGGTCGACGGCCTTCCAGCGCGCGTCGAGCAGGCCAGCCGTGCGGAAGCCCATCGACTCGGACACGTAGATGAGCGTCGCGATGTCGCCGATCTTCTTGCGGATGAGATCGAACTCGGCGATGGGCTTTCCGAACTGCTTGCGGTCCTTCGCGAACTTCACGCCCATCTCGAGGATGTGCTTGGCGCCGCCCGTCGCGCCCACGCCCAGCTTCCAGCGCCCGATGTTGAGGATGTTGAAGGCGATCTTGTGGCCCTTGCCGATCTCGCCGAGCACGGCGTCGGCGGGGATCGTGCAATCCTCGAGGTAGAGCGGGCACGTCGAGCTGCCGCGGATGCCGAGCTTGTGCTCCTCGGGGCCGACGGTGAGGCCGGGCGCGTCGCGCTCGACGATGAAGGCGGTGAACTTCTCGCCGTCGACCTTGGCGAAGATCGTGAACACGTCGGCGAAGCCCGCGTTGGTGATGTAGAGCTTCGAGCCCGTGAGCTTCCAGTGCTTGCCGTCGGCCGAGAGCACGGCCTTCGTCTTGGCGGCCAGCGCGTCCGAGCCCGAGCCCGGCTCCGTGAGGGCGTAGGCGGCGATCTTGGCGCCCGACGCGAGCGCAGGCAGGTACCTCTCCCGCTGCGCCTTGGTGCCGAAGAGCACGATGGGCATCGTGCCGATGCCGACGTGCGCCCCGAAGCTCACGGCGAACGAGCCCTGCATGGCGACGGCCTCGGCGATGAGGCTCGAGCTCGACTTGTCGCCGTCGAGCCCGCCGTAGGCCTCGGGGACGTCGTGACCGAGCAAGCCGAGCGACCCGGCCTTTTCGAGGAGCTCGCGCATGAGCCCGGGCTTCTTCGCCTCGATCTCCTGCAGGCGCGGCAGCACCTCGCCCTTCATGAAGTCCTCCGCCGTCTTCTTCATCATGAGCTGCTCGTCGTCGAGCATCTCGGGCGTGAAGATCGTCGATGAGCCGGTGGCTTCGAGGAGAAAACCACCGCCAGGAGAGAGCGTGATAGCAGGAGGGGCCATGCTCGTATTTTATCATCGGCGGGATCCGCCGATGAACGAAGTGTCGTCAGGAATCCGACACGACGAACTTGCGATGCGTCCGAAGCGGCTTAACCTGAACGGACCTCCTCGATGAGCGCGCCGACCCGCCTTCGACGCCGCGGTGATCGCCCCCGCGTGGCCCTCGTGCTCTCGGGCGGAGGTGCGCGCGGCGCCTACGAGGCCGGCGTCCTGCGGTACATCCGGGAGGACCTCGCGGGCGACCTCGGCGGCCAGGTCCACTTCGACATCATCTGCGGCACGTCCGTGGGCGGCATCCACGCCTGCTTCGTGGCCGGCACGGCCGACATGGCCGACAAGCAGGGACGCATGCTCGTCGACCGCTGGGAGAGCTTCGTCCTCGAGGAGATGGTGAGCTTCGGCGTCAAGGAGTTCATGCGCGCGCCCGCGACGCTGCTGGGCGGCGGCCACATGGACGAGAACGAGGGCCAGCGGCGCCTGGGCGGCATCGTGCAGACGCGCATGCTCGAGCGCGTCGTCCAGCGGCTCATCCCGTGGCCGCGCATCACGACCAACATCCAGCAGGGCCACCTCGAGTCGCTCTCCGTCACGGCGACCGACATCGGCTCGGGCAAGACCGTCGTGTTCGTGCAGCGCGAGCAGCCCGGCACGCCCGAGTGGAGCAAGGACCCCTTCGTGCGCGCGCAGGCCGTGAAGATGGGCCCCGAGCACGCCATCGCCTCGGCGGCGCTGCCCATCCTCTTCCCCGCGGTGTGCGTCGGCCAGCGCTTCTACTGCGACGGGGGCCTGCGCCAGAACACGCCCCTGTCGCCCGCGCTGCGCCTCGGCGCCGACAAGGTGCTCGTCATCGGCCTGCGCCACAAGCCGCCCGTCGAGGAGGTCGACGAGGAGTCGATGCCCTTCCCGGGCGCCGCGTTCCTCGTGGGCAAGATCCTCAACGCCTTCCTGCTCGACCACGTCGACTACGACCTCGATCGCCTGCGCCGCTTCAACGCCGTCATCGAGGCCGTGCGCGCCTCGGACTCCAACGTCGACCACAAGCGCTTCGACGAGGTCGTCACCAAGATGCGCGGCGCCCCGTACCGCACCATCGGCGAGTACATGATCCGCCCCTCGGCCGACCTCGGCGAGGTCGCCGGCCACATCGCGCGCACCGGCAACTTCAAGGGCCAGGGCGGCGGCCCCGGCATCCAGATGCTGCGCCGCCTCGCCACCGCGCGCGGCGCCGACGAGGCCGATCTGCTCTCGTACATCCTCTTCGACGGCCACTACGCCGCCGAGGTGGCGCGCATCGGGTACGAGGACGGCCGCCTCCACCACGAGGAGCTCGCCAAGTTCCTGCAGGACGCCGTCATCCGCGAGTGAGCCCCGGCTCCGATCCATTCGGACGCCGACTGACCTGGAGACAGCCGGAGCCGCTACTTCACGAGGCGGAGCTGCGGGCGGCGCCGGCGCGGGGGCGCGGCGGCCGGCTCGTCGAACACGGCGTCGTCGGGGACGGCCTTGAGGAGGCGGTCGGTGCTGTCGCGGCCCTTGGCGGCGCGGCCGGCGACGTCGAAGACCTCCTCCGGGAGCTCATCGCTCGGCACGTCCGCCTCCGGCACGCGGTCGCTGGGGGGTCGGGCGGCGACGATCGAGACGTCCTCGGGGACGTCCTCCTGGTAGAGGACCCCGCGCCCGTCGTCGCACGCGACGACGTAAACGGCCGACCACGGGACGACCGTGAGCTGGGGCGTGCGCGAGAACGAGAGCGTGGCCCGGACGCCGTATTCGTCGACCTCCAGGTCCGGGATCGAGATGGGTAGGTCGTGTCCGTACTGCAGGACCAGGTGGGCTTCCCCACGCAGGTGAGCGGGCACGATCACGCCCGGGCGGCGGGCGTCGAGGTGGAGCGAGGTCCACCCCTCGCGCAACAGCGCCAAAAACGCATCCTGTTTTGAGGGTCGTTCTGGGGCCGACATGCGCGCCTCGTAGCAAACGAGGTGAAAGATTCTTACTCGGGAGCGGCCCGGATGCAAAGGGATGATGCAAAGGTACCGACCAATCCGAGGGTTTTTGCGTTACGCTTTACGTCGATGAACCGGCTGTCTCCCGTAGCCCCGCCCCCGCCCCCGGGCCGTTTCCCGTCGGGCTGGCGCGCGCGGCTGGGCCGGGATCCGGTGCCCATCCTGCTGCGCGAGGGCAGCCCCGCGCTGGCGGCCCGCGTCCGGCGCGATCTCATCGACGACGAGGAGGCGCCCGGGCCCGCCGAGGTCGTCACCTACCCGGAGGTGAAGGCCTTCCTGCGCAAACAGGAGGCGAGCGGGGCCTTTCCGGCCAAGCCGCCGGAAAAGGGGCTCGGATCGCCGAAGTTCGTGCAGGCGGTGGCGACGATCCGCGCGCTCGAGCGGCTGGCCGACTTCGGCCTCGGCCGACAGCACCCGGCCGTCGAGCGGAGCGCCGACCTGCTGCTCTCGTCGCAGGCGAAGGACGGCGGCATCATGGACCTCGCGCTCGGAGAGACGCCGGACGCGCGCACGAAGTCCGTGGCGCTGCACTTCCACGGCTGGGCCCTCGCGGCACTTTGCCGCACCGGCCACGACGCCGACGAGCGCGTCTCGAAGGGCTTTCGCTTCTTGCAGGCCTCGCGGCAGGCCGACGGCGGCTGGGCCTGGCGCGGCGTGCGCACCGACTCCGCGGCGCGGCCCTCGAGCCACCTCGTGACGGGCATGGCGCTTCGCGCGTTCGCCGCCTCGCCCTCGCGCAAGACCTCGCGCGAGGCGAAGCGCGCCGCCGAGCTGCTCGCGACGCGCTTCCTGCAGCCCGATCGCTACCCCGATCGCAAGGCGGCCACGTACTGGGAGCAGCTCGCCGAGCCACGCTTCTACACGGACGTCCTCGACGCCCTGGACGGCGTCACCGCCGTGGGCCTCGGCAAGGAGAACTCGGGCGTGCGCACGGCCGAGGCGTACCTGCGGGGGCGTCAGAACCCTGACGGGCTCTGGTACCCGGGCGGGCCCGTGCGCCCCGGCGCCCCGCGCGAGGCGCCCGCCCCGAAGGACCGCGATCTCGCCCGCTGGCTCACCGTGCGGGTGCTGATCGTGCTCCGGCGGGTGAATTGACCCCCGTCGGTTCTTACGTCGACAGCCGCCTTTGAGGGTCCCGAAGTTAATGCTAAAAATACCCGGCCCGTGACAACCCCCCACACTCTCAAGGCCGTCCGCGCTATCCACGACCTGCCGCTGCCGGACTTGATCCTGCGGGCGCAGACCGTCCACCGCGAGCACCACCCCTCGGGCGAGGTCCAGCTGTGCTCGCTGCTGTCCGTCAAGACGGGCGGCTGCCCCGAGGACTGCGCCTATTGCCCGCAATCGTCCAAGTACGACACGGGCGTCGATCCCGAGCGCATGATGAAGCCGGCGGAGGTGCTCGAGGCCGCGGGCCGCGCCAAGGCCGCGGGCGCGACGCGCTTCTGCATGGGCGCCGCCTGGCGAGAGGTGAAGGAGGGCCCGGCCTTCGACAGCGTGCTCGAGATGGTGCGCGGCGTGCGCGCCATGGGCATGGAGGCGTGCTGCACGCTCGGCATGCTCGACGAGGATCAGGCGCGGCGCCTCGCCGAGGCGGGCCTGTCGGCGTACAACCACAACCTCGACACCTCGAAGACGTTCTACGGCGAGATCATCTCGACCCGGGTGTACGAGGACCGCCTGCGGACGCTCGGGAACGTGCGCAAGGCGGGCATCACCGTGTGCTCGGGCGGCATCATCGGCATGGGCGAGTCGCTCGACGACCGCTGCGCGATGCTCATGACGCTCGCGAACCTGGACCCGCAGCCGGAGAGCGTGCCCGTCAACGCCCTCGTGGCCGCGCCGGGAACGCCCCTCGCCGATCGGCCCCCCGTCGATCCCATCGAGCTCGTGCGCATGATCGCGACGGCGCGCATCCTCATGCCGAGGTCGCGCGTGCGCCTCTCGGCGGGCCGCCTGGCGCTGTCGCGCGAGGCGCAGGTCCTCTGCTTCCTCGCGGGCGCCAACTCGATCTTCTACGGTGAGAAGTTGCTCACCACCGGGAACCCGGACGTCGACGCCGATCGCGCGCTGCTGCGCGACGCGGGTCTGCGGGCCGAGGCCGCGGCCGACTGAGCCTGGTTGTTCCACGAAGCACCACCACAAAGGAACAAGACTGCGTGACGCCTCCATCCGAAACCCTGGTCATCGACGCCTCCGAGATCTCCAAGATGCAGCCCTGGCGGCGGTCGTGGTTCTACGCGGCGCGCGGCGACGAGCCGACGCTCGCGTGGATGATCCTCATCCACCTCTCGGCGCTCGTGGGCATGATCCTCTTCCCCCTGCCGGGCTGGCGGATCGTGCTCACCGCCTGGTCGATCTACTTCCTGGGCGGCCTCGGCACCACGGTGTGCTTCCACCGCGCGCTGTCGCACAAGACGGTGAAGCTCAACCCCGTCGTGCGCGACGTGCTCGTGTTCCTGGCGATGATGAACGGTTCGGGCTCGCCGCTGTCGTGGGTGGCGAACCACCGCCTGCACCACGCGAAGTCCGACACGCCCGAGGACATCTCCAGCCCGCGCATCGGCGGCTTCTGGTGGTCGCACCTGCGCTGGCTGTGGCAGGCCGGCGCGGCGCCCGTGCAGAAGTACTGCAAGGAGCTGAACACGCCCGCGTACCGCAAGTGGACGCACCTGCAGATCCCGCTCTTCGCGATGGCGTTCTTCCTGGGCCTGCCCTTCGGCCTCTATTTCGCGGCCCCGGCGCACGGCTTCGCGGCGGCGCACCCCGTGCTCGCGGCGTTGTTCTGGATCGGGCCGATTCGGCTCGTGTGGGCGCTGCACGCGCAGTGCTTCGTCAACAGCATCTGCCACCTGCGTCCCGGCGTGCCCATGGGTGAGCCGACGGCGCGCAACCTGCCGTGGCTGGGCGTCATGCACGCCTTCCAGGGCGAGCAGTGGCACCAGAACCACCACGACCGCCCCGGCTCGGCGCGCCTCGGCTTTCACCCCGGCCAGTGGGACGTGGGCTGGTTGACGATCGTGGTGCTCGAGAAGCTCGGCCTCGCCAAGGACGTGCGTCGCCCGAACCTTTTCGAAGAGATCGACGTCGCCGCCTGACGCCGCCGATCGCCTCTCCCCGCGGTGAGGAGGTCAGGGTGAGGGCCGCCACTGCCGCAGGACCTCGTACGCGGCGATGCCGACCGTCGTCGAGAGGTTGAGCGAGCGCAGCGCGGGGTCCTGCATGGGCAGGCGCACGGTGCGCGCGCGGTGGCGTGCGAGCAGCGCGGGCGGCAAGCCCACGCTCTCCCGGCCGAAGACGAGCACGGCGGGCCGAGGGAAGCGCGTGTCGTGCAGCGCGCGCGCGCCCGCCGACGAGAAGAAGAACGCCTCGCCGAGCTCCGGCAGCGCACGCTCGAAGGCCTCCCAGCCGGGCCACACGCGCGGGTTCACGCGGGCCCAGTAGTCGAGGCCCGCGCGGCGCACCTGCGCGTCGTCGAGGGAGAAGCCGAGGGGCTCGACGAGGTGGAGCTGCGCGCCCGCGGCCAGGCACGTGCGCCCCGCGTTCCCCGTGTTCCAGTGGATCTCGGGCTCGACGAGGACGACGTGCAGCTCGGGCACGAGCCCATGCTAGTGCAGATCGCGCGTCGCGCGCGGCCCGACCGCGACGCCGCCGGCGAAGCCTGGTAGATCGGGCGCATGGCCCGGCTGGACGCGCTCCTCGGGCGCAACCTCGGCTGCTCGAAGACGAAGGCCCGCGACGTCATCGCGGCGGACCGCGTGCGCGCGGGCGACGGCACGGCGCTCTCCGATCCGCGGCTCGAGATCGACGAGGCGGCGCTGCCCTTCGCGGTCGTCGTGGACGACGAGCCGCTCGCGCTCGTCGCCGCCTCGCACGTGCTCCTGCACAAGCCCACGGGGTGCGTGACCGCGCTCGAGGACACGCGTCACCCGACGGCCTACGCGCTCCTTCGCGACGCGCCGCTGTTCGCCGAGCTGCGGCCCGTGGGCCGGCTCGATCTCGACACCTCCGGGCTGCTCATCTGGACGACCGAGGGCGCGTGGCTGCAGCGCCTCACGCACCCCAAGCGCGCCGTCCCGCGCACGTACCACGCCGCGCTCGCGCGCCCGTTCCGGGCCCCGCCGCCCGCCGGGGTCTCGCTCGACGACGGCCATCGGCCGACGATCACGGCGCTGGCGCCGCTCCCGCGCGGGGACGCCCACCCCGCGCTCGTCGCGCCCTCCGACGCCGCCGCGTTCGCGACGATCACGATCGTGGGCGGCGCCTACCACGAGGTCCGGCGCATCTTCGCGGCGCTGGACAGCCACGTGCTCGCGCTCTGCCGCGTCTCTTTCGGCCGCCTTGCGTTGCCTCGCGAGCTTCCTTCGGGCGAGTGGCGAACGATCGTTCCCGCCGACGTATAGCGGATCCGCGATCGCAAGGACATCGGTCACTCCGGAATTCCCGGAAGCCGGCGCATTCGCGATTTCAAGAATGCGACACCGTGGCCGCGACCCGGTGTATTGGAGACCAGCCGAGAAGTTGGTCGGCCCAACTCGGAGGACCGTATGAAGAGGAACCCCATCAGAGCTCTCTCACTCAACTTGGTATTCGCGGCTGCGGCGGTCATCGGACTCGCCGCGCCCGCGTTCGCTCAGGAATCGACGCCGCCGCCGAGCGCGCCCGCGCCGGAGGTCAAGCGGACCGGACGCATGGCCGGCGACATCGCCAACGGCGGCCTCGGCATCGGTGCCACGGCCTTCCTCTCGGGTCTCGTCGGCCCCGAGGTGGTGTACGACTTCGGCGCCTGGCACCTCGCGGGCACGCTCGGTTTCAACAGCACGCCTGGCGGCCCGAACGGCAACGGCGATCGCACCACGGTCTTCGACTTCGGCGTGGGCGGCTGGTACCACCTGCACATCGGCGAGAACAGCGACTTCTCGGTGGGTGGCGCCTTCGCCCTCGTGAACGTCTCGCCGCCCATGGGCAACAGCGCGACGGGCTTCGAGTTCGAGCCCGGCATTCAGGTGCGCGCGTTCATCACGCCCAACGTCGCCCTGCACGCCGGAACGGGCATCGTGTTCGCCTTCGGCGACCAGACCGGCGTGGCGCTGAACAAGCAGATCGCGTTCGTGGGTCAGGTCGACGCCGCCTTCGGGTTCACCTACTACTTCCGGTAGGACCCCCCGTCGCTGGTACGGGCGTTGCGTAGAGTCCGCCCATGAGCGAGGTGGACGTGGAGCAGCCCCGTGCCGGCGCGGCGGGCAGACTCAGAAATTCGAGGCCGGGCGGCGGCCGGATCGGGCCGCCGTCGCGCGCCGCGCTCGCCGGGCTCGCCCTCGCGGCGGCGTCGATCGCTGCGTCGTGCGGCCAGGCCAGCGGCGGGCCGCCGGCGCCGACGTCCGCCTGCGCGGCGTCGACGAAGCCCACGAGCCCGCCTCCCTACGCCGTCGAGTTCCGCTTCCGGAACGACGGCCCGTCGTCGCTCTTCGTGCTCAAGTCCTGCGGCGGCTACGACTTTGGCGTGTCGTGGTGCGGCACCGGGTTCACCGATCGCCTGAATGACCCGGTGGTCTGCGAGTGCTCGTGCGACGACCCCCAGTGCGGCAAGGTGTGCGGCCAGTGCGCGCCCGACGAGGGCACGGAGATCGCCGCCGGCGCGTCGCTGGACCGCCCGTGGAGCGGCATCTCGACGACGCTCGCGCCCAGCGCCGCGGGCCAGTGCGTGGTGAGCCGCGACCTCGGCGCGGGCCGGTACCGCGTCTCGATCTGGGTCTACGACACGGCGGCCGGCGCGCTCGCCCGCGCCAGGCCCCGCGTGGTCTCGCTCGACTTCGAGCTGCCGGCGCCGAGCGGGATCGTCGACGTCCCGCTCGCACCCTCGCCCGACGACGTGTGCGACCCGACGCCCGACGCGCCGGTCCCCGTGTGCACGGGCGGCGAGCCCCACGACACGCCCTGCGGCCTGGCGTCCGGGCTCACCTTCGCCTCCGAGGGCGGCCTGGCGCTCTCCTACGACTCGGAGACGCTCACGCCGCCGGCGACCGACGTGCGATCGCGGCGCGGCTCCGGGATGACCACGCCGTTCGCGACGTGCTCGACGCAGCTCCCTCGCTGCTCGCGCGACGCGCGCGTCGCGACGACGCGCGACCTCACGCGCGCCCTCGCGCAGCCGGACGTCGCGGCGTCGTTCGGCGCCGACACGCCCGTCTTCGGCTCCGATCCGCGCGGCAGCGACGGAAGCATCACCGTCGTCACCCGACCCGACGGCACGTCGGTGGGTCTCGGCGAGCCGTGCTTCTCGACGGTCTGCGACCATCCCCTCACCTCCGCGTTTCAGACGTTGGAGTCGGTCCTCGCCCGGATCTCCGAACAACAGCTGAGCGACCCGACCTGCGCCGCGCTCCCCACGAGCCCGCCCTGAGCGCGGGCGCCCGCGGCGGTGCAACGCCTGCCCCTCGCTTGCACGGACGTCCTTCTGGCGTTGATATGCTCGGCGAACCGGCCGGCGCCCCAGGCGCGGGCCGGCCGTCACGAAAGGGGCTCCCATGATCCGCGCCGTCAGAATCGTTCCCATGCTCGCGCTCGCGCTCGCGCTCCGCGGGGAGGCGCGCGCCGCCGACAGCAAGGCCGTCATCGCCGAGATCGAGGGCCACGACAAGGCGTTCCTCTCCGCCTACGAGAACGGCGAGACGAAGAAGATGAAGAGCGAGATCACCAAGGCCGTCGCGCTCGGCGAGAAGAACGGCCTCGGCTCCGACGCGGTCATGGCCGACACGTACGTCCTCGCCGCGATCTTCGACGTCGACGGCAACGACGACGGCAAGGCGGGCGTGCGCGACTTCGTGAAGGCGCTGAAGATCAAGCCGGACGTCGCCATCCCGAAGGGCATGGCCACCTCGGGGGTCAAGACGGCGCTCAAGCAGGCCAAGATCGAGCTCGGCCTGCTCCCGAAGGACGGCGCCTCCTCGACGGCGGTGGCGGGTGGGCCGCCGAAGGGCGAGCCGCCCACCGCAAAGGCGGACAAGGCGAAGGTCGCCGATCAGGAAGCGGAGCAGCGGGACAGAGCACGGCAAGACAAGCCGGACCGCGAGGGAGCGAAGGCCGAGCAAGCCAAGCCGGAGCAGGCCAAGGAGCAGGCCAAGGAGGAGCAGGCCAACCAGCGGAAGGAGCCCGCCGAGAAGGAGAGAACCGACAAGGCCAGCAAGGCCGAGAACGACAAGCAGCTCGCCGAGGCCAAGGCCCGCATCCAGCAGCTCGAGAAGGACAAGGCCGATCGCGACAAGCAGCTCGCGGACGCCAAGGCCCGCGCGCCGCAGCTCGAGAAGGACAAGGCCGACCGTGACAAGCAGCTCGCCGAGGCCAAGGCCCGCATCCAGCAGCTCGAGAAGGACAAGGCCGATCGCGACAAGCAGCTCGCGGACCTCCGCGCCCGCAACCAGCAGCTCGACAAGCAGCTCGCCGACGCGCGCGCGCAAGAGGGCAAGGAGCGCGAGGCGCTCGACAAGATCGCGCACGACAAGCAGGTCGCCGACGCCCAGGCGCGCGACGCGGAGAACAAGCGGCGCCAGGAGCGCGAGCAGCGCGAGCGGCAGTTCGCGGGACCCGAGATGCCCGCCCGCCTGCGTGAGGCGCTGACCTGCGCCGTGCCCGACGAGGCGCCCCTGCGCACCGACCTCTTCGTCCACTGCGTGGCGCGCCCGAACGTGAAGGCGAGGTCGATCGTCTTCTATTACCGCACCGGCAGCGCGCACTACTATTCGGTGCCGATGGAGCGCACCACCAAGGGGTGGTACGCGGCGATCGTCCCCGGCGTGCGGGTCGTCGGGAAGGTGCTGCAGTACTACGCCGAGGCCCTCGACGGCCGCGAGGCCGTCGTCGCCAACAACGGCAAGGAGAGCTCGCCGAACATTTTGTCGCTGCGCCCGGGCGGCCCCAGGAGCTGATCGACGCGGGGCGCCGCGCGACGCCGCGACAATTTGCCACGGCGCCCGTTTCCGACCCGCCCGCGGCGCGCCGGTGCTAGCGTCCGAACCATCGTGCGAGTGACGAGAGGGGAGTGGACGCGCCTGGCGAGCCTCGAGGTTCGAGACCACCTTCAGGCGAGCGCGACCGTATCGACACCAGGCCTCGCCGGCGGCACGATATCTGACGGCAGGATGGGGTTCGGGTTCGGGCCGCTCCTCTAGGAGGACGCAGGAACCGCCGATCGCGCAGGGACGAGCCGTGGAAGAGAGCCACACCGTCATAGAGGGCGCGCCGACCCATTCGACGGGCGCGATCGCTCTGGCGCGCGGCACGCTGCTCGCCGAGCGCTACGAGATCACGCGGCTGCTCGGCCGCGGGGGCGCGGGCGTCGTCATGCAGGCGCGGGATCGCGTTCTCGGCGAGGACATCGCCGTCAAGGTGCTGCGGCCGGAGCACGGTGCGGAGCCGCGCTGGATCGATCGCCTGGCGCGCGAGGTGAAGCTCGCCCGTCAGATCCGCCACGCCAACGTCTGCCGCGTCTTCGACTTCGGCCAGTCGGACGGGCACTCCTTCCTCGTCATGGAGCTCGCGACCTCCGGCTCGCTGCGCGACGAGCTGGCGCGCGACGAGTGGCCCGACCGGCGGCTCGGCGAACGGCTGGCCGACGCGCGCGCCGTCGCCGACGGCCTGGCCGCCGTCCACGCCGCGGGCATCCTTCACCGGGACGTCACGCCCCAGAACGTGCTGCGCATGGGAGACGGGCGCCTCGTCGTCTCCGACTTCGGCCTGGCGACGGACGCCGATCCCACGGCCAGCAGCATCCACGGCGGCACCGTCGCGTACATGGCGCCCGAGATCGCGCGCGGCGAGCGCGCGAGCGAGGCGTCGGACGTCTGGGCCCTGGGCGTCATCGTTCACGAGATCGTCTTCGGGCGCCGGCCGTCGTGGCGCGAGGGCCGGCACGGCTCGACGCTGGCAGCCGGCGACGCCGCGCTCGGGCCGGCCGAGCTCCGCGTCCTCGAGATCTGTCAGCGGTGCACCCAGGAGCGCGCCCGGCAGCGCCCCACGGCCGTGGAGGTGGGCGCGCTCCTGTCGAGCGCCGCGGCGATGGCCGGTCGGGCTGGACCTCGCGGGGGTCGACGGGGCCGCCTCGCCGTGCTCGGCGCCGTCGCGGTCGCCGTCGTCGCCGGAGCCTCGGCGCGTGCTTTCCTTCGCGCGCGCGCCTCGGTCGCGGCGGCGTCCCTCGAGATCCCGCTTCGCGGCGAGCCCGCGAGCTGGACGGTCTCGGCGCGCGTCGCCGCGATCATCGAGGGGAGGGTCCACGCCCTGGCGCTGCTGCCGGGCGGCGACGGCGTGCGCGTCACCTGGGGCGACTCCCGGCTGACCGAGGACGTCGATCTCGCGACCGGCGCGCGACGGCCCGCGCCCGGGCCGACGGCGCCCGATCGCCCGGGCGCACCGGCGCTCTCGCCCGACGGCTCGTCGATCGCCGTCGAGGGCTACGCGGCCGAGGGGCGGCCCTTCGTGTTCCTCGGTCCGGCCTCCCCGGGCGCGCAGCTCGTGCCGGTGACGGCCGCGGCCGATCCCTCGCTCGCGTCGCAACCGCGCTGGCTCGCCGGCGGGCGGGCCTTCGTCTACGACGCCGACGTGCGCAACGTCGGCGTGTTTTCGCTCGACACGAACCGGGCCACGATCCTGCCGGCGTTCCCGGCGCGGCCGTCGTTCACGACCTTCAAGGCCGCCGTCGCCGACCGCGTCCTCGTGGCGGGCATCACCGACGGCGGCGAGAGCCAGATCGCGGTCTTCTCGTGGCCTGCGATGGAGATCGTGTCGCGCTTCGACCTGCCCGCGTTCGCCGACGAATGGCAGTCGCGCGACGGCCACCACCTCATCGGCCTCGCGTTCGAGCACGCGCGAGGCGCGGAGATCGTCTCGCTCGACCTCGACACGCGCGACGCCCGCCGCCTCGGCACGATCGCCGGCCAGCAGCTCGCCGCGCTCGCCCTCGCGGAAGACGCGCTGGTGTTCGCGAGCTTCCACTACGGCGGCGACATCTGGATCGACGACGCCGCGGGCGGGCGGCTCGTCACGAAGGACCTCCACGCCAAGGAGATGGCGCGCGGCGGCGGCCGCGTGCTCGCCTCGGTCGAGCGCGGCGGGGTATTTCGCGTCGTCGAGCTCGACGTGGCGGGCCACGAGCTCGGCGTGCTGTCGCCCGGCCCGCGCGACGAGGCGCCGTCCATCCTCCCCGACGGGCGCGTGTGGACCTACGTGCGGCGGGCGGGCGACGCCCCCGGGCTCTATCGATGCCGGTTCGGCGGCGCGTGCGGGCGGATCTCCGAGGCGGTCCTGCAGTACGCGACCGTGTCTCCCGACGGCGCGCGCGTCGCGTACGTCGACCCGCTGCCGCAGGGCCTGCGCGCGCGCATCGTCCCGCTCGGGGGAGGCCCGGCCCGCGACGTCGGCGACGCCAGCAGCTACTGCCGGCCGGTCTGGTCCTCGGCGCGCACGCTTTGGATCTCCCGGCGCGCCGGGGGCGCGCCCGAGTGGATCGAGGTGGACGTCGGCGACGCGGGGGGCGCCGCGCCCGACGCGCGCCCGACCGGACGGACGCTGCGCGGCGCGCGCGACTGCAGCGACGGCCTGCCCGACCCCGCCGCCCCCATGAGGGACGGCGCGAAGATCGTCATCGACTGGCGCTCGGAGCTGCGCGTGCAGCCCATGCCGCGCTGACGCTCACTTCGGCTTGCGAAGCTCGGGGTGCTCGTCGAGGTAGGCTTGGCGGCTCTCGCGGCTGATCTCGGCGACGACCGTGGTGTCGCGGAGGATCTTCGACTGGCAGCCGAGGCGCGAGTTGGGGCGCACGTCGAAGGCCTTGTCCATGATGTCCTCCTCGCGGTCCTCGGCGGGCGAGAGATCCTCGAGCCCTTGCTTGACGTAGACGTGGCAGGTCGAGCAGCCGCACACGCCGCCGCAGGCCGAGCCGACCTGCGCGCGGGCCCTGTTCGACGCCTCGAGGATCGTCGTGCCCACGGGCACCTCGATCTCGATCCCGTCCGGTTCGAATCTCACCTTGGGCATGACCTCACCCGTGCTTGTGCTCCGCGTGGGCGAGCGCCGCGTCGACGTCCTTGCCTCGCAGGCCGCGCTCGAGGGCCCGGTTCATCCGCCGCTCGGCGAAGGGCTTCGACGCCCGGTCGACGTCTTCGATGGCGAGGCGGATGGCGTTCGCGTCCGCCCTCGTCGCCACGCTCTCGAGCGCGCGCCGCGCCGAGGCGATCGCCGCGCGATCCGCCTCCGTCAACAGGTCCGGCGTGTCGCCCATCGCCGACTCCAGCGCCGAGAGGATGCGCCTGGCCTCGACCTGCTGCTCAGCGAGGAGGCGCGCCTTGACGTCCTCGTCCGCGTGCGCGTACGACTCGAGCAGCATGCGCTCGACCTCGCCCTCGGCGAGACCGTAGCTCGGCTTGACCTGGATCGACGACTCGAGGCCCGTCGTCTGCTCGCGGGCCGTGACGCGCAGGATGCCGTCGGCGTCGACCATGAACGTCACCTCGAGGCGCGCCAGGCCGGCGGGCATGGGCGGGATGCCACCCAGCTTGAACCGCGCGAGTGAGCGGCACTCGCCCACCAGCTCGCGTTCGCCCTGCACGACGTGGAGGTCGAACCCCGTCTGCTTGTCGGCGTAGGTCGTGAACGTCTGGGTCGCGCCGCAGGGCACGGTGGTGTTGCGGTGGACGAGCTTCTCGACGACGCCACCCATCGTCTCGAGCCCGAGCGAGAGCGGCACGACGTCCAGGAGGAGCACGTCGTCGCGGTCGCCGTCGCCCGCGAGGATGTCGGCCTGCACCGCCGCGCCGAGCGCGACGACCTGGTCGGGATCGATGTCGCCGAGCGGCTCGCGGCCGAACAGCTCGCGCACGAAGCGGCGCACGAGGGGCATGCGGGTCGCCCCGCCCACGAGGATGACCCCCGCGAGCTCGCGCGCCTCGAGGCCCGCGTCCTTGAGCGCGCGGCGCACGGCGGGCGCGCAGCGTTCGAGCACGGGCCGCACGAGCGGCTCCAGCTCGGCGCGCGTGAGGCGCGCCGTCGCGGGCCCCCCGCCGAGGTCGAGCTCGAGCGACGCGTCTTCGGCGTCGGTGAGCCGCTCCTTGAGGGCGCGCGCGGCGTCGAGCACGCGGCGCGTGAGCTTGCGGTCCCCCCCTGCGTCGGCCGGCAGCCGCGCCCGCGCGAGCAGGGCGCCCGCCACCGCGCGATCGAAGTCGTCGCCGCCGAGCGCCGAGTCCCCGCCCGTCGCCTTGACCTCGAAGACGCCCTTCTCGAGCTTGAGGATCGAGACGTCGAAGGTGCCGCCGCCCAGATCGAAGACGGCGTACGTGCCCTCGGCCTGCTTGTCGAGGCCGTAAGCGAGCGCCGCCGCCGTCGGCTCGTTGAGCAGGCGGAGCACCTCGAGCCCCGCGAGGCGTCCCGCGTCGCGCGTCGCCTGGCGCTGGCCGTCGTCGAAGTAGGCGGGCACCGTGATGACGGCGCCCTCGAGCGGCGCGCCCAGCGCGCGCTCGGCGCGCGCCTTGAGGACGCGCAGGATCTCCGCCGAGACCTCGAGCGGCGTCACGGCGCGCCCGCCGGCGACGGCGAAGCGCACGACCCCTTCGGTCTCCGCGCTGGGCGCGAAGGCGTAGGGCGTGAGCTGGCGCGTCGCCTCGGCGTCGCGCGGCCCGCGGCCCATGAAGCGCTTCACCGAGGCGATCGTGTCCGCCGGGAAGACCGGCGCGAAGCGGTCGCGGGCGATCGCGCCCACGATCACGTCTCCGTCGGCGGCGTAGTGGACGACGGACGGCAGCAGCGCGTCGCCGCCGTCATCGACGAGGCAGACCGGCTTGCCGTGCTGGACCATCGCGACGAGCGAGTTGGTCGTGCCGAGATCGATGCCGACGGCGCGCGAGAAGCCCGGCGTGCAGGGCGCCCTGACCCGCGACTGTCCGGGCTCGGAGATCTGGAAGAGCGCCTCAGCCATGGGGCGCTCCCTCGCGCGCGTCCGCGTGCGCCGCGACCTCGTCGAGGAACCGGCGGAAGTAGCGCAGCGCCACGAGCTCGCGGGCGACGCCCTCGAGCCGCGCCGTCGTCAGCTCGGCGGGCGCCGCCGTCAGGCCGGCCGCCACGCGCGCCGCCGCCTCGCCGGCCCGCGCGCGCATCGCCTCGCCCAGGCGCGCCACCTTGGCGTCGTCGTGCGCGGCGCGCGCGTCACCCAGCTCCTCGCGCAGCTCGAGGATCTCCATGAGCAGCTCCTGCGGCGCCGCGACCCCGCCCGAGCGCGCGCCGCCGTCGTCGGTGGCCAGCTTCACGCCGCCGAGCTCGAGCAGGTACTCCGCCCGCGCGAGCGGCTCCCGGAGCGCCCGCCACGCCTCGTTGAGCTGCACGGTCCGCTGCAAGGCCGCGCGCCGCGCGCGCGGGTCGGCCCTGGCGAAGCGGTCGGGGTGCAGCTTGCGCGACAGCTCCTTGTAGCGGGCCTCGAGCGCGCCCGCGTCCAGGTCGTAGCGCCGCTCCACGCCCAGCACGGCGAAGTGGTCCTCCCGCACGCCGTGCGTGGACACGGGCTGCGGCGCGCCGCACGCGGAGCACAACGCGCCGGCGCCGGCATCCTTCTCACAAGACCAGCAGATCATGAGTCACCGAGATCTCAGCGCGAGCGCAGCGAGCGGGTCCAGGAGGGGGAAGCGCGAGGCCCCTTGCGCGCGTCAGAACTGGACGCTCTCGCCGCATCCGCACGTGCCTTTGACGTTCGGGTTCACCCACTTGAACCCGCGCGCCATCAGCGTCGTCGCGAAGTCGAGCGTCGATCCGTCCAGGAACACGTGGCTCTTCGGATCGATGAAGACCCGCACGGCGCCGTCCTCGAACGACAGCACCTGGTCCTCCGGGCGCGGCTCGGCGTCGGACCACTCGAACAGGTATGAGAAGCCCGTGCACCCGCCGCCGCGGATGCCCACGCGCAGCCCCTTGGGCGGGGTCGCGCGTCCCGCAGCCGCCCGCTTGATCTCGGCGACCGCCTTTTCGGTGACCGCGACCATCTTCAGACCGCCCGGCCGTCTCGCTTCTTCTTGTAGTCCGCGATCGCGCTCTTGATGGCGTCCTCCGCCAGCACCGAGCAGTGGATCTTCACCGGCGGGAGCGACAGCTCCTCGACGATCTGCGTGTTCTTGATCTCCATCGCCTGGTCGATCGTCATGCCCTTGACCCACTCGGTCGCGAGCGACGACGACGCGATGGCCGACCCGCAGCCGAACGTCTTGAACTTCGCGTCCTCGATGACCCCCGCGTCGTTGATCTTGAGCTGCAGCTTCATGACGTCGCCGCACGCGGGCGCGCCCACGAGGCCCGTCCCCACGTTCGGATCGTCCTTGTCGAAGCTGCCTACGTTGCGCGGGTTCTCGTAGTGCTCGATGACCTTCTCGCTGTACGCCATGACTCTCTCTCTTTCGCGAATCCGCGGCGCTAGTGCGCCGCCCAAGTGATTGACTTGAGATCGATGCCCGCCTGCGCCATCTCGTAGAGCGGCGACAGCTCGCGCAGCTTCTTGACCTTCGCCGCCACCATCTCGACGACGAAGTCGACCTCCTCCTCCGTGTTGAACCGGCCGAGCCCGAAGCGGATCGAGGTGTGCGCGAGCTCTTCCTCGACGCCGAGCGAGCGCAGCACGTAGGACGGCTCGAGCGACGCCGACGTGCACGCCGACCCCGAAGAGACGGCGACGTCCTTCATGCCCATGAGCATGGCCTCGCCCTCGACGTAGGCGAAGCTGATGTTGAGGTTCCCCGGCAGCCGGTGCACGAGCGACCCGTTGACGTAGGTGTGGTCGATGCGCGACTGCAGGCCCGCGCGCAGCCTCTCGCGCAGCGCGAGCAGGCGCGGCGCCTCGGTGGGCATCTCGGCGCGCGCGAGCGCGGCCGCCTTGCCGAACCCGACGATGCCGGGCACGTTCAGCGTGCCCGAGCGCATGCCGCGCTCGTGGCCGCCGCCGTCGATGAGCGCCGTGATGCGCACGCGCGGCTTGCGCCGCACGTAGAGCGCCCCCACGCCCTTCGGCCCGTACATCTTGTGGGCCGACAGCGACACGAGGTCCGCGCGCGCCGCGTTCACGTCGAAGGGGATCTTGCCCACGCCCTGCACGGCGTCGATGTGGAAGAGGGCGCCCTTCTCCTTGACGACGGCGCCGATCTCGTCGACGGGGTTCACCGTCCCGATCTCGTTGTTGGCGAGCATGATCGACACGAGGACCGTCTTGTCCGTCATGGCGGCCCGCACGGCGTCCGCCGTCACCCGACCGTCGGCCGCGACCGGCAGGTACGTCACCTCGAACCCTTCCTTCTCGAGGCGCTTGCACGTGTCGAGGACGGCCTTGTGCTCCGTCTGCGCCGTGACGATGTGGTTGCCGCGGTCCTTGTGAAACTCGGCGGCGCCCTTGATGGCCAGGTTGTCCGACTCGGTCGCGCCCGACGTCCAGACGATCTCCTTGCCCGAGGCGCCGATGAGCGCGCCCACCAGCTCGCGCGCCTCGTCGACGGCCTTCTCGGCGGTCCACCCGAACGCGTGCGAGCGGCTGGCGGCGTTCCCGAACACCTCGGTGAAGTACGGCAGCATCGCCTCGACGACGCGCGGGTCGACCGGCGTCGTCGCGTGGTTGTCCATGTAGATGGGGAGCTTGAGCGTCATTTTGAAATTCCCTGCAGGAGCACGGGCGCCGTGCCCTCGTGACCGTGGATGCCGCACGTGCCGCACTCGCCCTGCACGTGCGTCGGCTCGCAAGACCGGCAGCTCGCCATGTACGCGAGCGTGTCGTTGATGTCCTTCACGAGCTGCGAGAGGCGCGCGATCGTCTCCTCGGTCTCGCGCAGCTTGTCCGTGAAGATCTCGCGCATGCGATCCATCGCCTTGGGCGCCGTCTCCGACTCCTCCCAATCGCGCAAGAAGGCTTTGATCTCGGTGAGCGAGAAGCCGAGGTCCTGCAGCTTCTGGATCCACTCGATGCGCCGGGCGGCCTTGCCGGAGTAGAGCCGGAAGCCACCCTTCGACCGGACCGCCGGCGTCAGCAGGCCGAGCTCCTCATAGAGGTGCACGGCGCGGACGGTTTTCCCCGTCCGCTTGGCGAGCTCGCCGACCTTCAGGAGCGTGAGATTCTCAGCCGATACTTCCATTCATCTAACCCGTCGATAGACCTGGGCTTTCCTGCGACAGCTAACCTAACCCTTACGTATAGGTATTAGTTTAGTGCCGGAAAGTCAAGCCGCCATTGGGTCCGGCCTGCCGGGAGAGTCGGAATGGCCTGCATGCGACGTTTCGCCGCAGGCCGGTTGACTCCGAGTGCGGGCCGTCGGAGCGTGCTGCCCATGACTAAAAAGAGCCTCTCCTGGGGAGCCGGGATCGCCCTGATCGCGGTGTGCGCGTGGGCCAACTTGAATGGATGCTCGTCCTCTTCGAGCGCGCAAGGCGCAGAAGGACAAGCCTGCTTTCCCAACGGCACTTGCAACGCGGGCCTGACCTGCGCGAGCAAGCTCTGCGTGAAGCTGCCCGGCGCCGGCGGCGCCGGGGGAACGTCGACGGCTGGCAACACGGGCGCGGGCGGCGCCGCGGCGGGCGCGGGCGGCGGCGTCGGGGGCGCCTGGTTCGAGCAGGCGAGGGTGACTCCCATCATGAGGACCAACGTCCAGACCAGGCTCGCTGCGCGCATCATCGACCTCCCACGCCAAGCGGCGCCGGCGCAGTATCGGCAAGCCCGCGCCCGGACGCAACCTTCCGCGGACTTGGCGATCAGTTGGCGCTGAGCCACAGGCTGACCGGCGCGGTCAGGCCCGGGATCTGCGACCAGGACGTTCCGTCGAAGTGCCGGACGCCGGCGGTGCCGGCGATCCAGACGTCGCGCGGTCCGCTTCCCCAGACGGCCTGCAGGGTCTCGCTGGTGCCGGCGCCGGTGAGCAGCGACGTCCAGAGCGTCCCGTTCCAGTACACGACGTTTCCGCCCTCGCCGACCGCCCAGATGTGGGTGGCGTCGGCGCCCCAGATGGCGTGCAGGGGCAGCATGGCCTTGTTGGGATCGATGGTGCTGCTGATGTCGGTCCAGGCGGCGCCGTCGTAGTGACGCACCAGCAGCGGATCGCCGACGCCGGCGATCGAGTGACCGTTGCCGACCATGTAGACGTCCTGCGCCGAGCTCCCCCAGATCCCGTAGTACTCGTAGCCGTTGCTGGCGTGGCCCTTGTCGGTCCAGACGCCTCCGGTCAGCTGGGCGTAGGAGCCGTAGTCGCCGCCCGCCCAGCCCTCGCCGGGCCCGCTCAGCCAGATGGCGCGGTAGGCGTTGGTCGTCTGCGGCAGCGCCACCGTCGCCCAGGTCGAGCCGGTCCAGTGCGCGAACGCCGCGTCGCCGACGGCCCAGATGTCGCTGGCGTTGGCGCCCGCCACGGCCACGA
>DASZWW010000125.1:0-2072 GCA_035546175.1 Polyangia bacterium | reverse complement strand
CGGGCGGCGCCGTTGGCGGCAGCGGCTGGGCGCGCGCGGCCGACGCGGCGAGAGCCGACGCCGCGAGTGCCGCGACGGACCAGCGCATGGGCCGCATCACCGTCATCTTATCCACATTCGCGTGGCGAAGCGCCGTCCGGTGTTACCCTCTCATGACCCTGCTCGGGTTCCCGTCCTCGGCGGGGCTCGCACCGCCAACTGACACCGCGACGCGCTGGAAGATGAAACCCGCGACGATGGCTCTTTCTCTTTTGGGGCGCTGGCGTGTCCAGGGAGGCGTGCGGGGTCTCGGGCAGCACGCGCGCTGGGCGTTCGCCTGCGCGGCGGTCGTGGTCGCGGGGTGCGGGCGCTCGCAGCTCGAGTTCGCCCCCGCGCCCGCGCCGCTCGTCCCGTCCGCCGACGGCTCCGTCGTCGAGCGGACGCCGCTCCCGCCGGACGCGGCGCCCGATCTCGTCCCCGATCGCGCGCCCGATCGGCCGCCCGACCTGCCGATGGAGCGCGCGCCGGATCTGCGGCCGGACCTGCCCGTCGAGCTGGCGCCGCCACCGCCGCCACCGCCACCGACGCCACCGCCACCGCCGCCACCGCCACCGCCCGTCGACGCCGGGCCCGCGTGCCACCCGCAGCCCGAGACGTGCAACGGCCTCGATGACGACTGCAACGGCAAGGTCGACGACGGCCTCCCGCCCATCCCGTGCCCGAACGGCGGCGAGCGCTACTGCGTCTCCGGCGCGTACTCGGAGTGCCCGCGCCGCTGCGAGGTGTGCGTGCCGGGGGGCCAGCGCGAGTGCTTCACGGCGTACTGCACCTACTGGGGCACGCAGACGTGCGCCTCGGACGGGCGCTCGTGGGGACCGTGCAAGGAGTCCCTCGTGCCCGCCGAGTGCAAGGCCATCACCGACACGGCCAAGTATTCGGCCGAGCTCGAGAGGTGCTGCGTGGCCCAGGGCCTGTGCTGCCGCGACGACTTCAACCTCGACGGCGACGGCACGACCGAGATGGTCGGGCGCTGCGACTCGGTGACGTGCGGGCCGTGAGCGCGCCGCGCGCGACGAGCTTCGCGCGCGCCGGCGCGCTCGGCGTCGTCGCCGCGGGCCTGGCGTTCGCGGCGCCCGCGCGCGCGACGACCTGCGGGCGGCCCGAGCTGCTCGACGCCGTGCCGCCCGACGGAGCGAAGGACGTGCCGCCGAACGCGTCGCTCTTTGCGCACTACTCGCCCGAGACGGAGTACGGCGCCGAGGACGTCGTCCTGACGCCGCCGGGCGGGATGGACGAGGCGTTCGCCGCCGGCGATCCTTCCCAGGCCGTGAAGTGGGACGGCACCGAGGGCCTGCTGGCCTTCACGCCGCCGGCGCGGCTCGCTCCGGGCGACTACACGCTCGTGTGGCCGGCCCTGCGCGGGCTCAACACGGCGTCGCCCAGCCTGCCCGCGACGGTGCGCTTCACCGTGGGCGCGGTCGACGACGTCGCGCCGCCGGACTTCGCGGGCCTCACGGGCGTCACGTGGGATCTCGAGCGCCAGAGCAACGACTGCACGAGCGCGCTCGAGAACCGCCTGGTCTTCACGCTCTCGCTCGCGCCGGCGGACGACGACGGCGGGCGCGACGGCCTGACCCTCGTCGTCTTCCAGTCGTCGGGATCGGGCGTCGACGGCGGCCCCGTGCCCGTGCAGACGATGGCGATGCCCGCCGACGGCAAGCCGGTCGTCGTCAAGCTCTCGGTGGGCGACGCCACGGGGCACGTCTGCTTCGCGGCCATCGCGCGCGATCTCACGGGCAAGGTGTCCGACAGCGGTAGCCAGACGGTGTGCGTCGACACGACGGCGCCGCCGTTCTTCCGCGGCTGCGCGATCGCCGCGGGCGGCGGCGGCACCGGCGCCGGCGCGCTCGCCTTCGTCCTCTTCGCGCTGACCCTGGCGCGCCTCCGGCCGCGCGGGGCTTGAGGCGTCCGGTGTCGGGGCCGTCGCGTTCGGGGCTCCTCGCGCTCGGCGCGCTGGCCGCGCTCGCGTGCCGCCGGGCGCCCCCGGCCGCGCCGGCGCCGCGGCTCGAGACGCCCGTCCCCGTGCCCACGCG
>DASZWW010000124.1:0-1760 GCA_035546175.1 Polyangia bacterium | reverse complement strand
TCGACGGCGCCGCCGCGGGGCCGTTGGGCGCCGGCGGGGCGACGGGCGCCGGCGTCGACGCCGCCGCGGGGGCCCCGGTGACGCTCCCCCCCGCGACCGCCACGCCGGACTTCGAGCCCCGCGCGGAGTTCACCGGCCCGTGCGCGCTCAACGAGGGCGAGATCGACGTCAACCTCGGCAACAGCCCCGAGGCCTTCGTGCGCGCCGCCTACTGCCAGGTCAGCGGGGCCGAGCCGCCCGCCGACACCGTGTCGCAGTGGGCGGCGCAGCTGCGCACCGTCGAGTACGTCCGGCGCGTCGACGTCGTGCGCACGTTCTGCCAGGCGGCCAAGCGCGGCTGCGCGCTCACGTACTCGGACCCGTGGGTGGCCGACATCCCGCTCGCGCCCACGTGCACGCGCAAGGGCGCGCGCGATCTCGGCGCCGTGCTCATGTTCTTCAGCGACTGCCCGCGCGGCGTGAACTGCGGCATGGACTGGGCGAACACGCACGCCGCCGGCATGACGGCGGGACACCCGCTCTACGGCTTCGGCGGGACGCCGACGAACTACTACAACCCGCGCAACGCCGGCTGGTGGTACCGCGAGCTGCAGGACGCCGCGTGGGCCGGCGTTCAGTTCTTCCTCCTCAACACCTACGGGCCGGATCTCCAGGGCTCGCCCGATCAGCTCGCCATGCTCGGCCAGGCGCTCGCGCAGGCGGGCCCGGCCGTGAAGGTCGCGCTCTTCGACGACCCATGGGCCTGGGGCCAGCCCTCGAGCCCGGCGCCCTTCAAGACGCGCCCCGACATGAGCGACACCGAGGCCGCGGCGCAGGCGATCTACACGGCGAAGTGGAAGCCGTTCTACTCGCGCATCGACAAGCGGTACTGGTACCTCTTCCACGGGCGGCCGTTCATCTACTTCTACAACGCGGGCACGCTCAACCCGCTCAACGTCTCGGCCGCCGTCGTGACGCGCCTCAAGCAGCTCTTCGCCGCGGACTTCGGGGTGACGCCCTTCGTCGCCGTCGAGCGCGCGTACTTCCAGGACCCGGCCATGCCGAGCGTCGCCGACTCGGAGTTCACCTGGAACACGCTCGGCGGCGGCAACGGCGGCGCCGCCAGCGTCTCGACGATGAACGGCGTGACGCTCGATCACTTCATGGTCAAGTGGGACACCGTGGGCCGCGATCGCCCGGGCGCCATCGCCGCCGCCTCGGACCACATCATCAAGGACACGAGCGTGCTCTCGCAGCGCCTCGCCGACGCCGCGTCCGCCGACATCGCCGTCATCGCGACGTGGAACGACCTCGGCGAGGGCACGGGCATCGAGCGCAACTACGACTACTACATCGCGGGCGCCTGGGCGCCGCCGACCGCGTTCATGAGCGTGACGCGCGCCGCGCAGTGCGCCGACTGAGCGCGGTCAACGAACGGAGTTGACCAAGCCGTCGCGCGGCCCGCCGCCGCGACACGGATCGCGGCGTCGCTGGACACACACCATCCGACGACGACGTCTTGTTCACGATCGCCAAAAACGACGGAGAAAACATGCGAAACACCACCCTTCGGATCATCATGCTGCCCGCGTCGCTGTTCGCGATCGCGGTGGTGGCGACGACTCACGCGGGCTGCTCGACGGGCTCGGGCTCGGCCAGCGGCGGCGCCGGCTCGACGGGCGCGGCCGGCAGCTCGACGGGCGCGGCCGGTTCGGGCAACACGACGGGCGCGGCCGGCAGCGGCGCGACGGGCGCGGCGGGCTCGAGCGACACGACGGGCG
>DASZWW010000123.1:0-5713 GCA_035546175.1 Polyangia bacterium | reverse complement strand
GGCCCGACCCGCCCCCGCCACCCCCCCCGCCCGAGGTCAAGCACGTCGTCGTCCACCACGCGCCGGCGCACACGCCCCCGCCCGAGGCGCCGCCGCCCCCCAGCGAGGCGCCTCCCAAGGCCGCCGACACGCCGCCCGTCTTCGGCGTGAGCCTCGACTCCACGGTGGGCGGCGACGGGCCCGGCCTGGCCGTCCCGATCGGCAACTCCCTGATGACCAAGCCGAAGAAGGACGCGACGCCCGGGCCGGCGGCCCAGTCCACCGGCGACCCCGACCGGCTTCCGGCCCCCGTCCCGGAGGTCTTCATCTCCGAACCCGCGAAGGTGCTCCACGAGGTGACGGCCGCCTACCCGCCCGAGCTCACGCGCATGGGCATCGAGGGCGTCGTGACCTGCAAGCTGCTCATCGACGAGACCGGCGCCGTCAGACGTGTGACGGTCCTCGAGAAGGCGGGTCACGGATTTGACGAGCTCGCGCGCGAGGCCCTCAAGAAGTTCAAGTTCTCTCCGGCGCGCACGAGCGACGGCAAGGCCGTCCCCACCAACATCACCTACAAATACCGGTTCGAGCTGCCCCAATAGATAGACTTCGGACCCGCGAGCGGGATATCCTGGGCCGGCCTATTTCCAGAGGCCCACCTCCGCTCGGGACCCCGGATGACATCTAAGCGTCGGCCGCCCTTCTCCTCGCGCAAACTTCTCCCGCTCCTCGCTCTCGCCTCGGGTCTCGTCGCAGCGGCGCGGGCGCGCGCCGCCGACGTGCCCTTTCAGAAGTCGATCGACGCGCAGCTCTTTCAGCCGGCCATCGGCTCGCACAACTTCCTCACCGTCGACGGCGCCGACGTCCCCGACCACAAGCGCCTCTCGTTCGGCCTCACGCTGAACTACCAGCGCCGCCCGTACACGCTCTACTCGACTGGCACGACGCCCGGCTCGGCGTACGTCGTCGACGACCAGCTCACCGGTGAGCTCGACGCGGCCGTCGGCCTCTTCGATCGCTTTCAGCTCGGCGTCGGCGTCCCGTACACCGGCTGGCTCGACGGCGACGCCGCCGACGCGATGGGCGTCCCCACGGGCGGCCGCCTCCACGAGAACGGCATCGGCGACCTGCGCGTCGAGGGCAAGGCGCAGCTCGCCACGCTCGGCGACGACGACCAGTACGAGATCGCCGCCGTGGGCGGCCTCACGCTGCCGACGAGCAAGGCGACCACCGACGCCGCGTACCTCGGCGACAAGAGCGTCACCGGCCGGATCAAGGGCATCGGGCAGGTGACGCTCGGCAAGGTGCGCGCCGCCGCCAACCTGGGCCTGCTCTTCCGCGGCACGTCGTACTCGTTCGCGACGCAGATGGGGCACCAGCTCCTCTACGGCGCCGCGGCGTCGTACGAGCTCGACCACCGCGTCGAGGTCATCCTCGAGCTCTTCGGCCGCAGCGGCCTCGCGCAGTTCGACCAGTTCTACACCGACGTCAACCCGTTCGAGGTCGACATCGCCGGCCGCTGGGGCGTGACGAGCATGGTCTCCGTGCTCGCGGGCGGCGGCAAGGGCATCGGCACGGGCATCGGCGCGCCGCAGCTGCGCCTCTTCGCGGGCGCCCAGTTCAACCCCGACTTCCGCGACCGCGACCACGACGGCGTCTACGACGTCGACGACAAGTGCCCCGACCAGCCGGAGGACCGCGACGGCTTCCAGGACAACGACGGCTGCCCCGACCTCGACAACGACAACGACGGCATCCCCGACAACGTCGACAAGTGCCCGAACGACCCCGAGGACCTCGACCAGTTCGAGGACGAGGACGGTTGCCCCGATCCGGACAACGACAAGGACGGCATCCCCGACCTCAACGACGCCTGCCCGAACGCGCCCGAGGATCACAAGGGCAAGCGGCCCAACGACGGCTGCCCGTCGTCGGCGGAGGACAGCGACGGCGACGGCGTGCCCGACGCGGTCGACAAGTGCCCCGACGATCCCGAGGATCGCGACGGGTTCGAGGACGACGACGGCTGCCCCGACCTCGACAACGACAACGACGGCATCCCCGACAACTTCGATGCCTGCCCGAACGAGGCCGAGGACGCGGACGGCTTCGAGGACGAGGACGGCTGCCCCGACCCGGACAACGACAAGGACGGGTTCCCCGACGCGCAGGACAAGTGCCCGAACCAGGCCGAGACGCTCAACGGGAACAAGGACGACGACGGCTGCCCCGATCCGGGCGCCGAGATCGTCCACCTGCTCCCGGGGAAGATCGCCGTCGACGACCGCATCGGCTTCGCCGGCTCCAAGTCGGGCAAGCCGACCCTCCGCGAGAGCTCGGCGCGCAACGTCGGCCTGGTCGCCCTCGTCATGAAGGGCCACACCGAGATCAAGAAGCTGCGCATCGAGGTGCGCGCCGAGGGCGTCTCGAAGAACGAGATGCAGGCGCGCGCCGACGCCATCAAGGACGCCCTGGTCGCCAAGGGCGTCGACGCGGGCCGCATCGAGGCGGTGGGCACGGGCGAGGGCGGGTCGCGGGTGGACTTCCTCGTCGTCGAAACGGCGGCGGTCCCCAAGGCGCCCGCCCCGCCGGCGGGCGACGCCAAATAAAACGAGCCGAGGGCCCCGGAAAAACCCCGACAGGCCGCGCGCTCGGGCCCGTCCTAACCTAGAATTCGCCTTCGGGCTGCCCGCCCGCCCTCCGGAAGGGATGTGACTCAAAGATGAGGATCACAGGTTGGGGAGCCTCCGACGTGGGCCGCAAGCGGCACCACAACGAGGACTCGCTGCTCTGCAACAACGAGCTCGCGCTCTTCGCCGTCGCCGACGGCATGGGGGGGCATCTGGGAGGAGAGCGCGCGAGCCGCATGGCCGTGGAGATCCTGGAGCGCGAGATCGAGAAGGCGCGCAGCGCGGGCCTGCTCACCGCGCCCGCCGGCGAGCTGCCGCCCGGCGAGCCCCACCCCATCCGCGCCCTCCTCCGCCGCGCCGTCATCGAGGCCGACCGCAGCATCTACGAGGTGGCCATGCAGAACCCCGCGCTCGCGGGCATGGGCACGACGCTCACGGTGCTGCTGTTCGTGGGCGACCAGCTCCACATGGGTCACGTCGGCGACTCGCGCGCCTACCTCTACCGCGACGGGCGCGCCCGCCAGCTCACCGAGGACCACTCGTGGATCCAGGAGCAGGTGCGCGCCGGCCTCATCTCGGCCGAGGAGGCCAAGGAGTCGCGCTTCCGCAACATCATCACGCGCTCCGTGGGCTTCGAGCCGTCGGTCGAGCCCGACCTCTCGGCGCTGTCCGTGCAGGCGGGCGACTGCTTCGTCGTGTGCTCGGACGGCCTCTCGAACTACCTGTCGTCCGACGAGCTCGGCCAGGTGCTCACGGGCCACTTCTACCGCGACGTGGCCAACGTGTTCGTCGACCTCGCGAACGACCGCGGCGGCGACGACAACGTCACCTGCCTCGTCGTCTACGCCGGCAACGACAAGTAGCGCCGGCCGCCCGCCGCCGTCACGGCTTCGCGTGCTTCACGATCTGGCAGTCGATCGTCCGCCAGTACACGTTCTTGTCGTCGACGGCGAACTGGCCCGGCGCGGACTGCCCGGTGGCCACCGTGCGGGGCGCGCCGCCGTAGAAGTCCACGGCCTGGACGGTGTTGGCGCTGTACTCCCCGAAGTAGACGGTCGTGCCCGAGACGGCGAAGCCGGTGATGTCGTGTCCGCCGCTCGACTGCGCGATGAGGATGGGGGGGTTCGCGGGATCCTTGTCGAGGGTGTTGCCGGGCTTCCTCCAGAGCGAGTCGGCGGCGGCCCAGCCCACGTGGTCGTCGACGACGGCGATGGCGTCCGTCACCAGCTCTTGCTGCGAGGTCGCGATCCGATCGGGCGCGAGGGGCTGCTTGGTCAGCCCGTCCTCGAGCAGGCCGTTCTGCTTGCCGTCGATCCGCTCGCGCGAGACCGCGCTGTGATAGAGCTCGACCTGATAGAGGTAGGTCCCGGAGAGCGCGAAGGCGCCCGCCGAGCCGCGGTCGCTGTCGGGCGATTCGCCGATGGGGATCGGCGGCCCGCTGCCGTCCGTCATGACCTTGTACGTGTAGATGTAGCGGCTGAAGTAGAGCCAGCCGTTGGCCGCGAGCAGCGCGTTGACCTGGTTCTCGCGGCCCAGGGGATCGGGCAACATCTCGGACGGGACGAACACGCTCGGCGCCGCGCAGGCGAGGCTCCGCTTCATGATGTCCTGGTAGCGGTCGCCCGACACCCAGTAGATCGACGTCCCGTCGACGGCGAGGGCGCCCGGCGCCACCTGACCGGACGCGATGGTCGTCGGGGCGCCCCCGCTCGTGGGCACGCTCCTCACGAGGCCCGTGGCCTCCTCCGTCCAGTAGAGCGTGTCGCCCGAGACGACGAGGTCGAGGCCCTGGCAGGGCGAGGCGCTCGCGAGCAAGACCACGCCGCCGTCGTCGCCCGCGCCCCCGCCGCCGGCCGCGCCCGCATCGTCCGCCGAGCAGGCCGGTCCCGCGTCCGCGGGCGCGTCCACCGACGGGCGAGGCGGGATGTCGTCGTCGACGCAAGCGCCGCCGCCGAGGGCGAGCAGCAGCGCGGCCATCGTCGACCGCCAGCGCCTCAAAACGTCCCTCCCACTCCGGCCGACGAGCCCGAGGCGACGAGCACGAGCGCCCCGCCGCCGACGATCGCGGCGACGCCGAAGCTCACGAGCGCCCACCCCAGCTGATTGCGCGTCTTGGCGTTGTCGAAGTCGGTCTTGGCGGCGTCGTACTTCGTGACGCTGGGCGCCGCGGGCGGCGCCGGCATCGACGCGTCGACGAGGCGCGCGCGGGCCGCGTTGGCGTCGGAGGCGCCCTCGTACGCCACGACCACCCCCGCGACGGTCGCGGCGAGCCCGGCGCCGGCGAGACCGTAGCCGACGACGCGCCGGCGCCGCCCCGGCTCGCGCGCCCCGGGCTGGTCGACGAGGACCGGCGCCAGCGGCGCGGGCGCCGGGGCCTCGAGCTTGGCCGCGACGGGGACGTCGAGCGCGACCTCGAGCGTCGAGGCGCCCGGCACGTCGAGCTCGCGCAGCTGGACGGGGCGGTCCGGGAGCAGCGCCTCGACGGTGTGCTTGCCCTCGGTCACGCGCACGGGGGCGGCGAGGGGCGCGACGCCGACGAGCCGCCCATCGACGCGGACCTCGGCCCCGGCGGGCGACACGCGGACGGTCAAGGTGGCGACGCGCGCGAGCGCGAGCGCGACCGCGTCGCCGACCTCGCGGCGACGCTCCTCGGTGATCTGGTCGCCGCCCTGGGCGAGGTAGGCCTGGAGCGCGTCCACGGCCTCGGCGGCGCGGCCCAGCGCCACCCGCACCTTGCCGATGTTGTAGAGGACGCGGAAGTCGGGCCACAGCTGGTAGGCCTTCTCGAACTCCACCTCGGCCTCGCCGAAGCGCTGCTCGTTGCTGGCCGCGAGGCCCTTGTCGAAGTGAACGTGGGCCGCGGCCTTCGCGTCGGCGTCGCCGGGAGCTTCGGCCGCGCGCGCGGCCCCCGAGACCGCCGCGAACATCAGACAGACGAGGAGCGGGGAGCGCACGCCGCGGCTCAATAAGGATTCGGGTCGAGCTTGAGCGCCGGCTTCTCGGGCGGCGGCGCCGATCGCGCGGCCCTCTCCGTCGGCGGCGCGGCGCCGCTCCGGCGTCCCGGCGGCTCGCGACGCCGCCGCGCCGCGACCGGAGCCGTGACC
>DASZWW010000122.1:0-5472 GCA_035546175.1 Polyangia bacterium | reverse complement strand
GCGGGCGGCGGGGGCAGCAAGGCCAAGTCCTCGGGCGGCTGCGCGCTCGCCGCGGGCGCGGGCCCGACGTCAGCGGCGGGGGCGGCGCTTGCGCTGCTCGCGCTCGCGTTCGCGCGGCGGCGCCGGCGCTAGCTCAAGGTTTCGAGGCGCGCGCCGCTCGGGGCCCCACGCCCTCGGGCGGCGCCTCGATCGTCACCTGGTCGAACATGTCGCCGTCGATGCAGCGCATGTCGTCGCGGCCGGGCGCCATGACGCCGCAGAACGCCTCGACGTGGATCGACGTCGGCCGCACGGCGACGCGCACGAAGGAGTGGTGAATCGCGCGCTTCGCCGTGAAGTCGGGCGGCGTGCAGTCCTGCCAGAAGCAGGGCGTGTCGGCGTGGTCGAGGTCGCCCGCGCCGCGCCCCGTGACGACGTGGACGACGTGCGCGATGGGCTTCGTGCGCTCGTAGGCGCCCGCGTGGCCCGAGAGGTCGAGGACGTACTTGCGCGACCGCGCCCCGAACGAGTCGAGCAGCCGGCGCAGGCGCGGGTTGCCGCCGTCGTGGGACGACGAGAAGGCCGGCCGGTGGCCCATGGTTATCGTGAACGTGATGGCCGGGTCGCGCTCGGCCTGGTCGAAGAGGGGCGCCGCCTTGGCGGCCCAGTCGTCCCACGTCGCGTCGGTGTAGGGCTCGGGGTACGAGATGAAGCGCGCGTTGCCGTAGTCGAACCAGTACCAGTCCGCGCCGCAGCAGCCGGGCGCGGGCGCGCCCGGCGAGGCCTGCGGGTGCGGGAGGTCGAAGCGGCCCTTGTAGTTGCGGAGATCGTCGCGGCTCTGCGTGGCCCACTCGTGCTCGCCCCAGACGGGCAGGTACGGCGTCTGGCGCGACCACGCCATGATGTCGTCGAAGTGCCGATCCACCGACGCCTGCGAGCGGATGTCGGCGTATGTCAGATCGCCGAGCCCGAGCACGAACGCGGGCTCCTGGGTGGCGATGAGCTGCTGCAGCGGCTCCACCTCGGGGAAGTCGATCGAGGCGCCCAGGCCCCCGGCGGCGATGAAGCTGAAGCCCGAGGTGCCCGCGGGAGGCGGCGCGCGGAAGAACGCGGGCACGGGGTAGCGCGGCCGGCCGATCTCGTAGCCGTACTCGACGCCCGGATCGAGCCCCGTGATCGTCGCCTCCTTCCACGGCCCGGGCCCCGAGAACGGCTTGGGGCTGGGCTCGTGCGCCTCGATCTCGCGCGGCGGCGTGTTCTTCGACCAGACGCGGATCGTGCGCCCCGTGCCGTGCCAGAAGAAGGTCACGGACGTGGGGCCGGTGAACGAGAAGTGGATCTGGCTCTCGTCCTCGGCGGGGCTCGACGGCGCGGGCGGCGGCGAGGCGTCGACGCCGATGAAGCGCTCGGCGCGCCCGCGGCAGCCGAGCAGCGAGGCCAGGGCGAGCGCGGCGGCGCCCGCGCGCAGGACCGACCGCGGCGTCATCCGCACTGTCCGCGCTGGCGCAGGAAGTGATCGGCGAGCACGAGCGCCATCATGGCCTCGACCATGGGCACGGCCCGCGGCAGCACGCACGGATCGTGGCGGCCGCGCGCTTTGATGGTCGTGCTGTTGCCGTCGACGTCCACCGTCTCCTGCTCGCGCAGGATCGTCGCCGTCGGCTTGAAGGCCACGCGGAGCACGATGTCCTCGCCGTTCGAGATGCCGCCCTGGACGCCGCCCGAGCGGTTCGAGCGGGTCCGCACCCGTTGGTTCACCGCGTAGAAAGGATCGTTGTGCTGGCTGCCCGTGAGCCGCGTGCCGGCGAAGCCGCTGCCGATCTCGAAGCCCTTCGAGGCGGGCAGCGAGAGCATGGCCTTGGCGAGGTCGGCCTCGAGGCGATCGAAGACGGGCTCGCCCCAGCCCACGGGCACGCCGCGCGCCACCGCCTCGACGACGCCGCCCAGCGAGTCGCCGGCCTTCCGGGCGCCGTCGATGAGGGCGATCATCTGCTCGGCCTTCGCGGCGTCGGGACAGCGCACGATGTTGGCGTCGACGGCGGCGGTCGTCACCGTCGCCGCATCGACCGTCGCCTCCAGGTCCTGCACGCGCTGCACCCAGGCGACGATCTGGACGTCGCCGGCCAGCGCCAGCGCCTTGCGCGCGATGACGCCGGCGGCGACGCGCCCCACGGTCTCGCGCGCGCTCGAGCGCCCGCCGCCCTGCCAGGCGCGGATGCCGAACTTCTTCTCGTACGTGAAGTCGGCGTGCGAGGGGCGGAACTTCGTGCGCATCTCCTCGTAGTCGCCGCCGCGCTGGTCCTCGTTGCGCACCATCATGGCGATGGGCGTGCCGAGCGTGAGCCCCCGGTCGAGGTCCACGCCCGAGAGGATCTCTACCTCGTCGGCCTCGCGCCGCTGCGTCGTGATGGCGCTCTGCCCGGGGCGCCGCCGATCGAGCTCGCGCTGGATCTCCGCGGCGGTGAGCGGAAGGCGCGGCGGGCAGCCGTCGACGATCACGCCCACGCCCGGCCCGTGCGACTCGCCGAAGGTCGTGATCCGGAACAGCGATCCGAAGGTGTTGCCCGCCATGACGTCGCCGCGGCTACTTGCCGGGCAGCACCTCGATGAGGCCGCGGTGCACGGACTCGCCCGCCAGCATCGAGACGCGGCCCGCGCCCTCCTCGAGCTGCAGGTAGAGATCGCCCGCGGCGCGATAGCGCCACACCATGACGCTGCCGCCCGCGCGCTCGGGGACGCGCCCCTCGACGGTGAGGGTCACGCGCGTCGCCAGCCGCTGCACGTAGGTGAGGTCGTGGTACGCGATGGCCGACGGCGGCGGCACCGACATCTCGAGGTCGCGGATCTCGCGCAGCACGAGCAGCCGGTCCTCGGTGTCGGCGTGCGGCGGCTCGACCCACAGCACGGTCGCGCCGTCGACGGCGCGCGCGAGCTGCCAGCTGTCGCCGCCCGAGTCGTACGAGACGACGCCCTCCACGATGTAGTCGCGTCCTGCGAAGCTCACGGCGTCGTTCACTTGGATCTTCATCGGGGGCGTCTCCTGCGGCTCGGCGACGAGAACATAAGCTCTCGCGCCGACCTTGACACGAAATTGGGGCGACGATTATACGGTTCGCCCAGCGGCGCACCAACGGGTAAACTGCCGCGCGAGAACGCACGTGAAGCTCGACGTCATACGCGTCATGGACGACGAGGGCCGGGTCATCCGCCCGGACCTCGAGCCCCGGCTCACGGGCGACGAGCTGCGCAAGCTCTTCCGCACGATCGTCCAGATCCGCATCCTCGACGAGCGCATGCTGCGCCTGCAGCGGCAGGGCCGCCTCGGGTTCTACCTGTCGTCGATCGGCGAGGAGGCGACGCACATCGGCGCGGCCTGCGCGCTGCGGCCCACGGACTGGCTGTTCCCCGCCTACCGCGAGGTGGGCGCCGCGCTCTACCGCGGCTACGACCTGCGCACGTTCATGTGCCAGCTGTTCGGCAACGCGCTCGACCCGGTCAAGGGGCGGCAGATGCCCGTGCACCATACGGTGCGCAAGCTGAACTTCGTGACCATCAGCTCGCCCGTCGCGACGCAGATCCCCCACGCCGTCGGCATGGCCTGGGCGTCGAAGCTCGAGGGCAAGGACGACGTCGGGCTCGCCTTCTTCGGCGAGGGCGGCACCTCGACGCCCATCTTCCACTCGAGCCTGAACCTGGCGGCGGTCATGAAGGCGCCCGCGATCCTCATGTGCCGCAACAACGGCTGGGCGATCTCGGTCCCGCGCTCCGTGCAGACGGCGGCGCCCACGTTCGCGCAGAAGGCGATCGCCTACGGGATGCCCGGCGTGCTCGTCGACGGCAACGACATCCTGGCGATCATTCATGTCGTCGGGCAGGCCGCGGCGCGCGGCCGGCGCGGCGAGGGCCCGACGCTCATCGAGGCGCGCACGTACCGGCGCGGCGCGCATAGCTCGTCCGACGACCCGTCGGTCTATCGCGAGCCCGCCGAGCCCAAGGAGTGGGAGCGCCGCGACCCGCTCGACCGCCTGCGCAAGTACATGCTGGCGCGCGGCGAGCTCACGGCCGAGCACGAGCAAAAGGTGCGCGCCGAGGTCAACGAGGAGATCACGGACGCCCTCGCCTTCGCCGAGAAGCAGGCGCCCAAGCCCCCTCTCCACTCGATGTTCGAGGACGTCACGGCGCACATGGACTGGCGGCTGCGCGAGGAGCAGGCCGAGCTGGACGCCGAGATCGCCAGGCACGGGCCCAAGGCCCCGCCCCACGGCTGACCGACCGCCGCGGGACGCCGCGGCGCTCACGCGAGCGCGATCCCGACGTAGGCGCCCCGCCCGAGCGTGAGCTCGCCCTCTCCGAGCGTCCCGCGCACGCGCTCGCGGATCTTCGGCGCCATGGCGGTCCAGCGCTCGCCGAGGCGCCTCTGCAGCAGCACGAGCGGCGCGTTCGTGCGCTCGAGCGAGTCCCACATGGCGTCGAACGACGGGTGGGTGATGGCGTGCGGCACGATCTCGACCCGCGCGTCGCGGAACCCCGCCGCCGTCATCTCGTTCACGATCTCCTCGGGCGTCGAGAGGGCCTGCCGCCCGCCGAGGGGGAGGCCCGGGATGAGCTCCCTCATGGTCTCCATGAGCACGCCGAACGGGCCGGAGAAGGGCACCCAGCTCGAGACGACGCCGCGGCCTCCCGGCTTGAGCACGCGCCGCATCTCGAGGAGGCCGGCGTGGCGATCGGGGAAGAACATCAGCCCGAACATCGAGAAGGCCGCGTCGTACGCGCCGCTCTCGAACGGCAGCTCCTGCGCGTCGCCGAGGTGCACGTCGATCGCGCCCGCGACGCCCGCCGCCTCCGCGCGCCGGCGCAGCTCGGCGAGCATCGCCGCGGAGAGATCGATCGCGCTCGCCCGCCCGCCCGCGCGCGCGATCTCGACGCTGATCGTGCCCGGCCCGGCCGCCACGTCGGCGACGCGCGGCGCGGGCGGCAGCGCCGCCAGCGCGATGGCGGCGCGCGCGTACACCTCGAAGTGCCGGAGCGCCTCGGCGGCGTACGCCGACGCGACGAGGTCCCACGGCTCGGCGGTCGCGAGGGGGCTCGGAGTGGGCGGCGCCTCGGGCATGGCGGCTCCTTCAGCGAACGACGCGGTAGGCGGTGAGCGTGGGCGGGCCCGCGAAGTGCTGGCGGACCTGGGTGACCACCTCCTGGGCGCAGGTGGCCCGCAACGCGTCGAGCTCCCCGGGTTTGACGGCGAACGCGCCCAGCCTCACGAACATGACGGAAGCCTACTTGATCGAGCGAGGTCCGGGGAGGATGGAACATCGCCCAATCGAGTCCGCTTGCCGTAAACTGTCGGCCCTCCGCGATGCGCCTTTCTTCGTGGGCTCCCTTGCTGCTGGTCTTCGCCGTGGGATGCGCCACGAGCGACGCGCCCGCGCGCAGGGCGAAGACGCCCGCCCCCGCAGACGACGAGTCGGCAGGTCAGGCCGCCGACGTCCCCGCGCC
>DASZWW010000121.1:0-10330 GCA_035546175.1 Polyangia bacterium | reverse complement strand
CGGGCGGCGCGTCGGGGGCCACGGGCGGCGCGGGCACGAGCGGCGGAGGCGGCTCGGCCGGTCCGCCCGCGGTGCCGATGCCGCGCGACGCGGGCTTCCTGCTGGCGGCGCTGCTCGGCGCCCTCGGCGTGGCGCGCCTCCGGCGGACGCCGCGCAGTTCTTAGTCGTCACTCCGTCCCGGGATGCGGCGCGGGCGCCTGCGCCCAGCGCGACCACCCGAGGAACGCCGCGGCCGCGATCACCACGATGGCGAGCGGCCAGACCTCGGCGTGGATGGTCTCGAAGGCCGACGGCCAGCGAAGGTCGACGAAGTAGAGGCTGGCGATGCGCAGCACGTTGACGACCGTGAGCCCCAGGACGCCCGCGGCGATGCCCACGACCCGGCGGCGCCAGGACGCGGGGAAGGCCAGGACGGCCGCGGTGAACAGCAGGGTCACGTCCATGGCGTCGCAGTTCTTCGCGACCGTGAGCGAGGTGCGGCCCACGATGTCGTTGCCGACGACGCGCACGCCCGAGTCGAAGACCCACAGCACGAGCCCCGCGAGGCGCGCGTAGAGAGCGAGGTACCGCGCGAACCAGTCCTCGCCCACGCCGTGCTCGGCGTACGGAAACGAGTACAGGGTCAGGAGCGCGCCGCCCGTGACGGCGAAGATCGCCGCGAAGCGGAGGCGCGCGCGGCGGACGTCCGGCTCGGCCATCCTCGCCGAGATAACACGGAGCGTGCCACGCGAGGCGCGCGCGGGCGCACGTTCACGCAGTTGTCACGCGAGGCGCCGGGCGCGCCCGGGTCAGAGCATCGGCAGCGGCGCCGTGCCGCCCATTCCGAACGTCGTCGTCTTGCTGCCCGCGAGCTGCAGGATCGACAGGAAGAGCTGCGAGAGCGGCGTGTCCATCGGGTAGAGCAGGTGCCGACCCGTCTGGATCTTCCCGCCCGCCTTCCCGGCGAGCACGACCGGCATCTGCCTGGCGACGTGCCACCCCTCGCCCATCTCGCTGCCGTAGTAGATGAGGCAGTTGTCGAGCAGCGTGCCCGCCCCCTCCGGCGTCGACTTGAGCTCGTTGAGGAGGTACGCGAGCTCGCTCATGAAGTAGGTCACGAACTTCATCTCGACCGTCGGCGGCATGGGGCCGTAGTTGCCGTTGTGCGTGATGCCGTGGTGATCGCCGATGTTGCCCGAGAGGTCGGTGTAGACGCGGCTGTCGTAGCCGTTCGACTGCGCCATGCTCGCGTAGCGCGTGAGGTCGCAGCGGAAGGCGAGCGCGAACATCCGCGAGTAGATCTTCGTGCGGGTCGAGTACGTCATGATCTCGTCCGCCGTCGGGGGCATGGGGGCCAGGCACGTGAGGTTGTTGGGCGACACCGTCGGCATGGTCGTCGCGACGCGCTCGACCTCGCGCAGGCTCGACAGGTGCGCGTCGAGGCGCGTCTTGTCGACCGAGCCGACGCGGCTCTGCAGCGAGCCGATCTCGCCCATGACGTGGTCGAGGACGCTCTTCTTCCGCGCGATCGCGGCCTGCACCTCGGGCGTCGGCCCCGACGTCGCCGTCGTCGAGGTCTGCGGCACGGCTGAGACGAGCGTCGAGAAGAAGTGCATCGGATCTCGGTCGGCGGGCTGCACCATGCCGGGCCCTGCCCAGCAGATGTTGTTCATGTGCGCCGTCGTCGCGCCCTCGGTGGCGCCGTCGGCCTGCTCGCGGTGGCCGACGAGGGAGCGGAAGGTCGTGGCGGCGCCGAGCTCGGCCGCGAGCACCTGATCGAACGACGGTCCGCCCGCCCCCGTGCCGATGCTGACCACGCCGGTCGCGAAGTCCGGCATGCCGTTGGCGTGCCCGCCCCCCGGCCCCTTGCCCCAGCAGAGCTGATTGAGGTTCGAGATGACGTTGATGTCGTTCTGGAAGGCGGCGAGCGGCATGAGGCCGGGCGTGAGCGCGTAGCCCGTGCCCGTCGTCGTGGGCGTCCACTGCGAGAGCACGACGCCGTGCGGGAAGTGGAAGGCCATCACGCGCACGGGCGGCGGCGTCGCCGCGCGCGCCTCGTGTACCCAGCGCCCCTTGCCGTCGAGCATGGCGTCGAGCGTGGGCAGCGCGATCGAGATGCCCGCCGCGCGCAGGAACGTGCGCCGCGCGATCTGGGTCCGCTTCAAGAAGCTCATGGCGCGTCTCCCTTGTTGCGGTACCGGAAGCCGTCGCTGCCGACGAGCGCCGCGAGGCCCCCGCGCAGATCCCAGCTCGCCGTCGTGAAGGCCGCCTGCAGCTCCGTGATGCCCTGCGCGTCGGCCTGCGTCTCGACGCGGCCGTAGACGTAGCGGAAGAGCTGCTTCGCGAAGCAGGCCTTGAACTCGGGAGAGGCCGCGAGCTTCTGCCCGAGCTCGATGGGCCCGTTGAAGTCCGGCGGCGTCATCCCGTTGATCTGGCCCTTCGTCGAGATGGGCTGCCCGTTCGCGTCCTTCGTGCGGACGGCGCCCGCCGCGTCGAAGCCGGACAGGCCCCACCCGATCGGGTCCATGAGGGTGTGGCAGGTGGCGCAGGAGGCGTCCGTCGTGTGGCGCGCGAACGTCTGCTGCTCCGTCTCGTTCGGCTGCGGCGGCGGCAGGTTCGCGTTGACGCCGGGGGGCGGCGCCGGGATGTCCTGGCAGAGCAGCTGCTCGCGCACCATCTGCCCGCGCCTCGTGTTGGACGTCGTGCCGTTGTGCGACCCGGCCGCCATGATGCTCCCCTGCGTGAGGACCCCGGCGCGCGTCGAGATGGCGTCGAAGGTCACCTTGCCCCAGCCGTCGGCCGACTGCGACGTCGCGGCCGGGGCGGGCAGACCGTAGAGCTTCGCGAGGTTCGCGTTTACAAACGTGTAGCGCGACGTGAGGATGTCGGGGACGGCGCCGCCCGCGTCCCACCAGACGTCGTCGATGAAGCGGCTCGTCTCCTCGGCCATGTCGGCGGCCAGCGCCGTGTCGCCCATGTGAGGGATGCGCTCGGCGTCAGCCGTCGGGCCCGACACCTCGTCGAGCGGGAGCCACTGCTCGTAGAAGCGCTTGACGCCCTGGCGCGCGAGCGGGTCGGTGAGCAGCTGCTTGACCACCGCCGCGGCGCCCGCGCCGGTGTCGAGCGCGCCGGCCGCCGCCTGGTCGAGCAGCGCGTCCGACGGCGTCGTCCCCAGCAGCAGGAACGACAGGCGCGTCGCGAGCTCGAAGCCCGAGAGCCCGACGATGCCCGTGCGCTTCGGATCGGGGACGCCGAGCTGCACCCTGTAGAGGAAGTACGGCGACTGCAGCATGGCCTCGATGACGGTCGCCGGTCCGGAGTACGGGTCGGAGGCGATGGCGCCGGCCTGCGCGAGCGACGTGTAGCCCGCCGCCTCGTCGGCCGTGAGCGGCCGGCGATAGAGCCGGCGGCCGAGGTGCGTGATCATCGTCTGCAGACAGGCGGCGCCCGTCGTCAGATCGCAGCTCGCGACGAGCGCGCGCCGCGCCGGGTCGGCGAGCGTCGCCGTGGCGATCGTCTCGGCGGCCGTGGCGTACCGATCGGCGTGCGTGGACGAGATCTGCAGGAGCGCGACGTTGTTGTCGAAGCCGTGCTGGGTCGGGTCGACCGGGAACGAGTAGCGCGTCGCCGCGTCGGGCGCCTCGCCGAAGACGTCGGTCACCGTGCGCGAGTACTCGACGTTCGTGAGCCGCTCGAGCGCGGGCGAGTCCTGGTCGATGAAGGTGTTCCCCGGCCCGCCCGAGGGCCCCGGCGGCGCCGTGGTCCCCGGCCCGGCCGGCTGGGCCGAGCCCCCGCTGGGCGCGCCGCCGCCCGTCGCGGGACCGCCGGGCGCTCCGGGCCCTCCGGGCCCTCCAATCGTGCCTTTGCAGCCGAAGCAGGCGAGGACCATCCACAAGCTGGTCAACCCGCTGAGTCGGCGGAAACCCGTGCTCTCGACCATGCGCCCTTGCCTTCCCGTTCGGTGGCGGCCCTGGCACCACACTGCGCCCATCGGGGTCGACGTGGTGTGCGCATCGACCTACCGCGATGCACCAGGTGCGCGGGCGGTGGCCCGCCGCCGGCGGGCGCGGCGCGGGCGCGGCTAGAACTCGCTGCTTCGCTGCGACGAGTGGGGCAGCGAGAGCGTCGAGACGACACCTCGCGAAGGCCCCGCCTGGAGCTCGACGGTGCCGCCCCAGCGCCCGGCGATCCGCCGCGCGATGTTGAGGCCGAGGCCGAGCCGCCCCGGCTTCGTCGAGAAGAAGGGCTCGAAGACGCGCGAGCGGGCCTTCGAGCCCAGCGGCGCCCCGTCGTGCTCGACGTCGATGCGGATCGTCTCGGCCGGCCCCTCCGAGCAGCGGAGGCGCACCCGGCCGCCCTCCGCGAGCGCGTCGTAGGCGTTCGTGAGCAGGCACGCCAGCGCGAGCTCGAGCTCGTCGTCGTCGATGCGCAGCAGCAGCGGCGCCGGCCCGGGGCCCTCGACGACCACGCCCCGCGGCGGCGGCATCCGCTCGACGAGCTCGCGCAGCTTGGCGGCGACGTCGACCGCGCGCGGGGTGGGCGCCGTCGCCGGCAGGAAGGTCACCTCGAGGCGCCGGCTCGCGGCCTTGACGTAGGCCTGAATGTTGTCGAGGAGGTCCTGCGCGGCGCGCGCCGCCGTCTCGTCGCTCATCTGGATGATGTGCTCGATCTTGAGGCGGTAGCAGAGCGCCGCGAGCGCCGTGAGGTCGTTGACGACGCTGTGGCGGATCGAGGAGATCACCTCTTCGGCGACGAAGGAGCCGAGGCGCTCCTGCAGGTGCAGGGGGACGGGGGTGGGAATCATGGCGCTCCCGGTCAGATGACGTCTTCGGGCTGAGCCGCGTGCGTGATGCCGTACTCCTTGAGCTTCTTCCACAGGGTCTTGCGGGAGATGCCGAGGACGCGCGCGGCCATCTGGCGCTCCCCGTTCGCGACCTCGAGCGCGCGCGTGAGGTACTCGCGCTCGTGGCGCATGAGCGTCTCGCGCAGGCTCTGTCCCATCTGGTCATGGGCGAGACGGCCCGCCCCGCTGATCTCCGGCGGCAGGTGGGCGAGGTCGATCTCTCCCCCCCGCGCGAGGATCGTCGCGTGCTGGATCGAGTGCTTGAGCTCGCGGATGTTGCCCGGGAAGGAGTAGTGGCTGAGCGCGCCCCACGCCGCGGCCGTCAGCCCGGGCGGCCGCACGCCCGCCGGCGTGTAGTCGCGCAAGAACTGCTCGGTCAGCATGGGCAGGTCCGTGAGCCGCTCGCGGAGCGGCGCGAGCTGAATCTCGAAGACGCGGATCCGGTAGAAGAGGTCGCGCCGGAAGCTGCCGCCGATGCACAGCTCCTTGAGATCCCGGTTCGTCGCGGAGATGAGGCGCACGTCGGCGGTCTGCGTGTGATCGGAGCCGACGGCCTCGTAGGTGCCCTCCTGGAGGACGCGCAGGAGCTTGACCTGCGCCTCGGGAGCCATCTCGCCGATCTCGTCGAGGAACAACGTGCCCCCGTTGGCGGCCGCGAACCGCCCCTCGCGGCGGCGCACGGCGCCCGTGAAGGCGCCCTTCTCGTGACCGAAGAGCTCGGCCTCGATGAGCGTCGTGGGCACGGCCCCGCAGTTGACGGCGATGAACGGCTTGTCGCGCCGCGGGCTGAGCTCGTGCAACGTGCGGGCGACGAGCTCCTTGCCGGTGCCGCTCTCCCCGGTGAGGAGGACGGACGCGTCGCTGTCGGCGACGGCGTGGACCTGCTCGCGGACGCGCGTGACGGCGGGCGAGCGGCCCGTGAGCGAGTCGAGCGAGCGGATGTTCGCGAGCTCCTCGCGCGCCCGCCGCAGCTCCTCCTTGAGCTGACGGCGCTCGTCGATGCGCTCGACGATCGAGACGAGCTCCTCGACCTGGAACGGCTTCGTGACGTAATCGGCCGCACGCTCGCGCATGGCGACGACGGCGTCCTGGATCGTCCCGTAGGCCGTCATGAGCAGGACCTCTGTTCCCGGAGAGTCCTGAACGATCCGTCGCAGGATCGTGAAGCCGTCCACCTTCGGCAAACGAACGTCGCTCACGACGAGCTCGAAGGCCCGCGAATCGAGCCGGGCCATGGCTTCGGCGCCATCCGACGCCGTCTCGAGACGGTGTCCCTGCGCGCGCAGTACCGTCGTTAGCGTCTGGCGAATCGCGGGCTCATCGTCGACCAGTAAGATATCGAGCACGTTACGCTCTCACTCTCTCTCCCCCAACGAAGGCACCACCGAGAACACACCCCGGCACTTCCGACCGGGCGTCAACATGCGGGTGCCGGTTGACCTTGTCAATATCCAGATCGACAAAACGTTTCTCAACGAACTCAGTGGCCGGCCATCGCCTGATTCGTCGGGTGCGTTTCAGCTCGGGGACCCCCGCGCTGCCGAATCTCGGTTTCTACTCGCCTGGATTCTTGTGACTTCGGCGGGGCTGATTATGACTACGGGGGTCCGGCGCCTCGCGGGTCATATCGTTTCGTGAGAAGTGCGCGACGAAGGCGGGCCTCCGCGGTCCGGACGAAGGGTCGAATTACCGATCGAGCACGCTGGCGTCTCTGACCGGTAACGCGAAAATCAGGACAGATCCCGACCACGCGAGTCCGGCGTCGGCTCGATTCTTGCGAAACGGGGTGTGGAGGTCCTCCTTGCGACTGCTGCTGATCGACGATCATTCGGTGTTTCGCGAAGCGCTCGCCGCGCTCCTCGTCCAGCGCGATCCGTCGCTCGAGATCGTGGGAGAGCGGGGGTCGGCGCGGGAGGGCGTCCGTGCCGTCTCGGAGCTGCGGCCCGATCTCGTCCTCATGGACATCATGCTCGGCGGGACGAGCGGCATCGCGGCCGTCCGGGAGCTGCGCCGCCTCGAGCTGCAGTGCCGCATCCTCGTGCTCACGGCGATCGTCGAGCCTGGCTTCGTCGTCGACGCGCTGTCGGCGGGAGCGGACGGCTACGCGCTCAAGGAGCAGCCCGTCGAAGAGGTGCTCGTCGCCATCCACCGGGTGGCGCGCGGCCTCGGCTACGTCGCGCCCCGCATGGAGCGCACGCTCGCCGCGGGCCGCGGCCTGCCGACGCCGGGCCTGCAGGGCATCGTCGCCAGCCTGTCCGTGCGCGAGCGCGAGGTCTTCGAGCTGGTCGTCGCCGGCTACACGAACCAGCGCATCTCGGGCGAGCTGTTCATCAGCGTCAAGACGGTCGAGACGCACCGCACGCGCATCAACAAGAAGCTGCGCGTGCACTCGACGGTCGAGCTGCTACGTCTGGCCGCACTGCACGGACTCGTCTCCGCCTGAGGCCGGATCGTCCGAGTGATCGTCCGAGTCGTTCGACCGGCGGGCGTCGCCGAACGGCAGCCGGATGTCGAACGACAGGCCCTTGCCGGCCCGGCTCTGCATCGTGATCTCACCGCCCATCTCGGCGACGATCCGGTACACGATCCAGAGCCCGAGCCCGTGCCCGTCCTCGCCGAGCGAGGACTCCGAGAACGCCACGGCGGGCTCGCCGCCGTCGAGCGGGAGCCCAGGGCCGCCGTCGGCGAAGTGGATCTGCAGGTCGTCGTCGCGGCGCGCGAACGAGACCTCGATGGGCGCGCCCGGGGCGTGCCGCACGACGTTCTGGATGAGGTTGGAGAAGAGGCGCTCCATCGAGACGGGGTTCCAGCGGCCACGCACCGGGCCGAGATCGTCGCCGCGCTTCACGAACACGGAGCACCCGGCGCGCCGGAGCGCCACGGCCTGCGTGGCCACGACCTCCCCGAGGACACGCTCGGCGTCGACCATGGTCGGGGCCGCCGGCGCCCGCGCCGGGTTCTGCCGGAGCCGCTCCACCGCGAGGACGTCGTCGATCATGGCCTGCGCGCTCTCGACGAGGCGATCGATGCGGCCGAGCGCGGCGAGCCACTCGGCGCCGGTGAGCGGCTCCCGGGCCTGCTGCCGCTCCTTGGCCCGCAGGTGCATCCGGATGGCGCCGAGAGGCGCGGACAGATCGTGCGCGGCCATCCAGAGCAGCTCGCGCGCGCGTCGGTAGTCGCGGCCGCCCGACTCGAGGTCCGAGGCGGGTGGCGTCTCGGCGGCGCGCGCCCGCGCACCGGGCCGACTCCCGTCGGCACCGCCACCCATGCTCATCGGCCCGAACCTCAACACGCCCGCGCAATTTTCCATTCGAGGTCTTCTACTCTGGGTCGATCGTCGTGTCTGTCCGCACGTATCCGTATTCGAGGAGCGGCGACGGCAGCGGTCGCTCCGCGACGTCTTCGATCATTCTCGGCGACGTCTTCGAAGCAGTTGTAGATTCGGACCGCGAATGAAGGTCCTCCTCCTCACGCCGCCGATGGTCCAGGTGAACACGCCCTACCCCGCGACGGCCTACCTGACGGGGTTCCTGCGCACGCACGCGGGCGACCGCGGCGTCGTCGCCGTCCAGGACGATCCGGCGCTCGCGCTCGTGCTGCGCCTGCTGTCGCGCGACGGGCTCGCGGCCGTGGGCGACGAGCTCGCGCGGAGGTTCCCGCGCCGGCGGTCGCGAGCCGCCGCGCGCGCGCCGGCGTCCGTCGCGTTCTTCCTCGCCGAGGTCGAGCGCTACCTCGCGACCGTCGACGCCGTCGTGCGCTTCCTCCAGGGCGGCGACCCGAGCCTGGCGCTGCGCATCGCGGGCCGCGCGTTCCTGCCCGAGGGGCCGCGCTTCGCCGTGCTGCGTGACGGCGTCGACCCGCGCGAGGAGGGCGATGCGGCCGACGAGACGCTGGCCTGGGCCTTCGGCGCGCTCGGGCTCGTCGATCGCGCGAAGTACCTGGCCAGCCTCTACGTCGACGATCTCGCGGACGTGGTGCGCGACGGCGTCGACCCGCGCTTCGAGCTGTCTCGCTACGGCGAGTCGCTGGCCGCGAGCGCCGCCACCTTCGACGGGCTTCGCGCCGCGCTCGACGGACCACCCTCGCTCGTCGACGGCTGGCTCGACGAGATCGCCGTCGACCTCGCGCTGCGCCACCGGCCCGACCTCGTGGCGCTCACGGTGCCCTTCCCCGGCAACGTCTACGGGGCGTTCCGCATCGCCCGGGCCGTCAAGCGGGCGCGCCCCGCGACGGCGGTCGCGCTGGGCGGCGGCTACGTCAACACGGAGCTGCGCGAGCTCGCCGACCCGCGCGTCTTCGACGACGTCGACTTCCTCACGCTCGACGACGGCGAGACGCCGCTGCTCGCCCTCGTCGACTTCCTGCGCGCGGGCCGGGATCCGAAGGCGCCGCTCCTGCGCACCATGCTGCGCGAGGGCGGGCGCGTCGTGCTGCGCAGCGATCCGGCGCTCCACGACGTCCCGCACGCGCGCACGGGCACGCCCACCTACGACGGCCTGCCCCTGCCCCGGTACCTCTCGCTCGTCGAGATGCTGAACCCGATGCACCGGCTGTGGTCGGACGGACGGTGGAACAAGCTCACCGTCGCGCACGGCTGCTACTGGAAGAAGTGCACCTTCTGCGACGTCACCCTCGACTACATCGGCCGTTACGACCCGCTCTCCGCCGACGCCCTCGTCGATCGCATCGAGGCGCTCGTCGCCGAGACGGGGCAGACGGGCTTCCATTTCGTCGACGAGGCCGCGCCCCCCGCGGCGCTGCGCGCGCTGGCCGAGCGGCTCCTCGCGCGCAACGTCACGATCACCTGGTGGGGCAACATCCGGTTCGAGAAGACCTTCACGCCCGCGCTGTGCGCGCTGCTGGCGCGCTCGGGCTGCGTCGCCGTGAGCGGCGGGCTCGAGGTCGCCTCCGACCGGCTGCTCGCCCTCATGAAGAAGGGCGTCACCGTCACCCAGGTCGCGCGCGTCGCCCGCGCCTTCACCGACGCGGGCGTGATGGTGCACGCGTACCTCATGTACGGCTTCCCCACCGAGACCGAGCAGGAGTCGATCGACGCCCTCGAGCGCGTGCGCCAGCTCTTCGAGGAGGGCTGCCTGCAGTCCGCCTTCTGGCACCGCTTCGCTGCGACGGCGCACAGCCCCATCGGCCTCCGGCCGGACGTCTACGGGATCCGCCTGCGCGAGCCGGCGAGCGGCGGGCCCCGCTTCGCGCGCAACGAGCTGCCCTTCGAGGATCCCGTGGGGTGCGACCACGAGCGGCTCGGCCGCGGGCTGCGCAAGGCGGTCTACAACTACATGCACGGGCTCGGCCTCGACGCCGACGTCCGGTCGTGGTTCGAGGAGGGCGCGGCGCGCAAGGCCCGCGGTCGGCGGGCGCCCCGCCTGCCGGCGCCGCAGGTGCCGCGCGATTTGATCCGGGCGGCGCTCGTTCGCGCTTGACGGGCTCGCGCGCCGACCCACCGTTGGGAGGTGGCGCACGGACGCTCCTCGCCTCTCCACGTCGCCGTGG
>DASZWW010000120.1:0-9214 GCA_035546175.1 Polyangia bacterium | reverse complement strand
CGAGAGGCGCCCGGACAGCGCGTCGGCGGGCGAGGGCGGCACCGTGAGGCCGCGCGCGCGCGCCAGCAGGTACGGCAGGGCGGCGCCGTCGGGCGACGGCGCCTCGGGGTCCAGGCGGTAGAAGGGATCGCCGAGCGCGCTCTCGAGCGGGATCCACGAGACGCCCGCGCGCTCGAAGGCCGTCAGCAGGTCGTCGAGGCCGTCGGCCTCGGCGGCGCCGAGGTGCAGGAGCAGCACGTGACGGATCTCGCGGTGCACGAGCTCGCGCGTCACGCCGCGCACGCGCGCGAGCTCGTCGAGGTGCACGGAGACGAAGCTGCGGCGGAGCTCGGCGAGCGCGGCGGCGTTCCCCTGCGCCGCGCAGCGCGCGAAGGGCCGGTTGAAGGCCCAGTCGCCGGCGTCGATGGTCACCTCGGCCGTCGCGTAGCCGCGCTCGCGCAGGTACGCGCGCACGGCGGCGCGCTTCTCGCTCGTGTCCCCTTCGAACAAGAACGGGTAGCGGAACACCTTCCACGACGCCGAGCCCGGCACGAGGCGGGCGAGGACGCCCTCGCCCTTGGCGACGTCGTCGAGGTAGGCGCCGAGCGTCGCCTTGTTGAGGTCGAGGTGCGAGTACGTGTGGTTTCCGAGGCGGTTCCCGGCGGCGAGCCAGCGCCAGAGCACGGCCTCGGAGGCGGGATCGTCCGCGACGGACTTCCCGTTGACGAAGCCGTACACGCCCCGGAGGCCGTGGCGGCCCAGCGTCGCGATGATGCGATCGGCGAGGCCGGCGCGATCGACGCCGGGAGGCAGCGGGCCGTGCACGGGCAGATCGTCGACGGTGACGGCCACCTCGACGCGCTCGGAGGCGAGCTGCTCGCGGAAGCGCCCCTCGGCGCGGGCCACGAAGCGCCGGTAGCCGCCCGGATCGATGAAGGGGTTGGGCGTCACGCCCTCGAGCTGGCGCGCGCGCTTCCGCTCCATGTCGTAGAAGGCGCCGTGCACGCCGAGGAAGACGTCGCACGGGAGCGCCTTCCAGGTCGCGAAGCTGCGCTCGAAGTCGGCGACGATCTCCGGGTACCGGGCGTTCCCCACGAGGCGCACGCCCTCGTTGACGCTCGCGCTCGGGAAGAAGACGACGTCGAGCCGCGGGGCGCCGGGCCGCGCCTCGGGCGCCGCGACCTGCATCGTCCACGTGACGGCGCCGCGCGTGTGCCCTGGCGTGAGGTGGGCCGTGAGCGTCGTGCCGCCCAGGCTCACGCGCTCGCCGTCGGCGACGACGCGGTCGACGGGGCACGGCGCCCAGCTGTAGACGCCGTCGTACACCGCCTCGCCCTTGCCGCCCGCCGCGAGCGTCTCGCCGTCGCGCGCGGAGGCCACCACCTTCGCGCCCGTGAGCGCACGCACCCGCGCGTCTCCTTGCGCGTGGTCGATGTGCGCGTGCGAGACGAGCAGATACTTGATGTCGTCGAAGCGAAAGCCGAGCGACGCGACCTCCGCCCGCAGCCGCGGCACGGAGGCGTCGAACCCGCCGTCGAGCAGGAAGTGTCCCGCCGGCGTCGTGACGAGGAACTGCGCGACGCCGTTGCCGCCGACGTAATAAACGTTGTCGATCACCTGGTAGGGCGCGACGTCCTGGTTCATGTCCGCCAGCTCGGCGGGCACGGGCGCGAGCGCGGGCGCGCACCCGGCGCCGGCACCGACGACCGTGGCGAGGACCGCGCCGACCGTCACGCGTCGTCCGGCCGCCATGGCGCGACAGTAGCACGCGCCTGCCTTCGATTTCGCGAGCGGCAGAAATGCGCGCCCCCGCCCGTGTGGTTTTTTTGCGGTCGGGCCCGCTTCGCGCTCAACTCGACGTCATGACAGCCAGCGCAGCGCCCGAAGCCGGTCGCGAGGTCGGCCTTCGCGGCCGGCTCGAACAGTTCGGGCTCGCCACCGTGCTCACCCTCCTCGACCTCGAGCGCCGCTCGGGCGAGCTGCTCCTCCTCGGGGCGCGCGGGGTCGGCCGCGTGTGGCTGCGTCACGGCCGCGTCGTCCGCGCGCGCATCGAGGGCTCGCGCCGCGCGCGCAAGCCGGCCGTCTACGAGCTGTTGGCCTGGAGCGAGGGCCGCTTCGCCTTCACGCAGACCGACGCGGGCGACCTCGAGGACGAGATCGGTGCGCCGACCGCGATGCTCCTCATCGAAGCGGCCCGCCGCGCCGACGAGCAGCAGAGCGACGCGCGCGCCGCGACCTGACGCCTCGCCGCTCGGCTCTCTGCGCGCGCCGCGCGCCCCTCGTCTCGAGCGTCCGTTCGGCGCGCTCGAGCGCGTCGCCGCGCGTGACGTAAGGACGCGCCGGTCCCGACGGCGCAGCCCGATTTTCGGCGCGCCGCTTGTTCGGCTTTCGAGACGTCCGCATTTGTTCTTCGAACGCGATGAGCTGTTTGGCGTTCGTTTCAAAGTTCGTCGTCGCGCCGGCCGGACTGTGTTTCGCCGTCGTGGCGTGCGGCGCGGCCGCCGGGTGCCGCATCGGTGAAGGCGACGTCTCCCCCCGCAACGGGAGCGCCGGCGGCGGCAACGGCGGTACGGACGGCGCCGACATGGCGGGCCCGTCGGGCGCCGCCGGCTCGGCGCGCGTCATCAGCGGCGCGGCCGGCGCGAGCCCCGACGGCGGCGCCGGCGACGGCGGCGGGTCCGACGGCTCGTCGCTGTGCAAGCCCGGCGACGCGCGCTGCTTCGGCGTCGGGCTCTCCACCTGCACGCCCGCCGGCGGCTGGGGCCCCATCCTCCTCTGCGGGACGAACCTCACGTGCGCCGCGCGCGGCGGCGCCGCCGCCTGCGTGGGGACGTCAGGCGCCGCGCCCCCGACGGGCACCTGGACCGCCGTCAAGCAGAGGTTCCTCGCCACGTCGCCGAGCGGCGCCCCCGCGCAGCCGGGCACGGCCCAGCTCCTCACCGACGGGCGCGTGCTCGCGTCGGGGCCCGAGGCGAGCGCGCGCTGGTTCATGTTCACGCCCGACGCCTTCGGCTCGTACGAGAACGGGACGTGGGCCCCCGCGGCCAGCTCGCCCGTGGGCCGCCTCTTCCACCCGTCGTTCGTCCTGCGCGACGGGCGCTACTGGTCGGGCGGCGGCGAGTACGTCGTGGGCGCGACGACGCGCGCCGCGAACGAGGTCTACGACCCCGCGGCCGACGCGTGGTCGCCGCTGCCCGACATGCCCGAGGACATGGCGGACACGCCGGCCGCCCTCCTCGGCGACGGGCGCGTGCTCGTGCTCGGTCACCGCTGGGCGAGCATGAACACGTACGTCCTCTCGTTCGATCCCCTCCCCGCCTGGTCGCTCACCGCGCCGTGGAGCTACGAGGTCGGCGATCAGGAGTCGAGCAGCACGACGTTGCAAGACGGGTCGGTCATCGTCGGGTCGCGCCTCTTCGACATCTTCCTGCCCGGCGCGGGCGTGTGGATCAGCGCGGCCCCGCCGCCCGGCGGCGCGGGCGTGTTCCAGCCGCCCAACGACGACGAGATGGGGCCCATCCTCGTGCTCCGCGACGGCCGCGCGCTCGTGCTCGGCGCGAACGAGAAGAACGCCGTCTTCACGCCGGGCGGGCGCGGCGGCGCCGGCTCGTGGACGCCGGCCGCCGACACGCCCTCCGGCCTCAACCACAGCGACGCGCCCTCCGCCGTCGAGCCGGACGGCAAGGTGCTGTCGGTGGTCACGAAGGGCGACGGCGACGACGGGGGCGACGATCGGTCCGCCGCGCTCTACGAGTACGATCCCACGGCCGACGCGTGGACGCTCCTGCCCACGCCCTTCGCGTTCGACGACGTCGAGCGGGTGATCCTGCTCGTGCTGCCGAACGGCCAGATCTGGGCCAGCGGGTCGGGCAGCGCCACGGCCTGGCTCTACACGCCGGCGGGCGCGCCGCGGCCCGAGTGGAGGCCGAGCCTCGGCGGCTTCGCCGTCACGGCGGCAGGCTCGTTCGCCCTCACGGGCCAGAACCTCAACGGCGCGACGCCGGGCGCCGACTTCGGCGACGACGCGAAGATGGGCACCGGCTTCCCGGTCGTCTCCTTCGTCGACGCGGCCGGGCACGTCTACTACGGGCGCAGCTCGGACTTCGACGACATGACGCCCACGCGGTGCGCGAGCGCGCGCGTCGTCCCCCCCGCCGGGATCCCCGACGGCGCCTACGCCGTGCACGTCGCCGCGAGCGGCGTCGGCGAGGACCAGCCGGGCCAGGTGACCTTCGCCGGACCGCGCGCCGCCTCGCTCGTGGCGGGCCCCGGCGTGCCCGGCGAGGACGCGCCGGCCGTGCTCACGCTGACCGCGCCGGCGCCCGCGGGCGGCACGACCGTGAGCCTCGCCTCGAGCGACCCGGAGGTGGCGGCCGTGCCGCCGTCGCTCGTCGTGCCGGAGGGCGCGGCGAGCGCGAGCTTCACCATCCACTGCACGGCCGGGACCGGCCACGCGACGATCCAGGCCGCGACCGCCAACAGCCCGGCCTTCGCGGCGAGCACCGTCTTCGGCTGGTCGGTGACGTCGCTCGCCGGCCCCTCGGCGGCGCCCGACGGCACGCCGGGCGCGTGGACCGTCGAGATCGATCACCCCGCGCCGCTCGGCGGCCTCGCCGTCGGCCTCGCGAGCAGCAACGCCGCGCTCGTGACCGTGCCCGCGAGCGTGACCGTCCCCGAGGGCCGCCGCCGCGCCACCTTCGTGCCCACGCTCGAAGATCCCGGGGCCGGCACGGCGCGCCTCTACGCGACGCTGTCCGGCTCGTCGCAGAGCGGCCTCTTCGGCTGGACCGTCGCGACCCTGACCGGGCCCGCCAGCACCCCCGCGGGCACGACTGCCACCTGGACGGTGGCCCTGAGCGGCCCGGCCCCGACGGGCGGCCTCATCGTGGCCCTCGCCACGAGCGACGCGAACGTCGCCGGCGCGCCCAACTTCGTCGTCGTCCCCGCCGGCCAGGCCTCCGCGACCTTCCCGGTGAAGGTCCTCGCGAGCGCCACGGGGGCCACGACGAAGGCGACGGTGACGGCGGCCTTCGATGCCTCCTACCTGCAGACGTCGTTCGACAGCCTCCCCGCGCCCGCGTCCCCCACGCTCGGTCGCTCGGACGTCGCGCTCTCGGGCCGCTGAGCGCGCGCGCCGGTACGGTTGACACGCCGGCGGCGCCGCTGCAGATCATCCGCCCATGGACGACATCAAGCTCTGGGGACCGCTCGGCGCCTTCATCGGCGAGTGGGAGGGCGCCGACGGCGTCGACGTCTCGTTTCACAACGTCAAGGGGAGCGTGGGCGAGACGAAGTTCCGCGAGCGCGTGACGCTCGAGCCGTTCGGGCCCGTCGACAACGGCAAGCAGCGCCTCTACGGGCTCGACTACCGGATGGCGGCGTGGCGCCTCGGCGAGAAGGACGCCTTCCACACCGAGGTCGGCTACTGGCTGTGGGACGCCGACGGCGGTCACGTCCTGCGCTGCTTCATGGTGCCGCGCGGGACCACCGTGCTCGCCGGCGGCACGGCGCGCCCCGACGACCGGAGCTTCTCCGTCACGGCCAGCGTCGGCAGCGAGACGTACGGCATCCTCTCGAACATCTACCTGGCGGCGAACGCGCGCACGACGGAGTACTCGTGCAAGCTCACCGCCGGCGACGGCTCGTTCAGCTACGAGTCGACGACGACGTACACGCACGCCAAGGGCGGCGTCATCGCGCACACCGACCGCAACACGCTCCGCCGCGTCCGCTGAGGCGCGGGCGGCGCGGCCCGCTCAGGGCGGCGCGGCGATGGCCGGCGCGCGGAAGATGTAGAGCCAGTCCCGGTTGGCGCCGTCGGAGTCGAGGAAGGCCACGCCATCGCCGCCCAGGTACACGAGGGAGCCGAAGCTCAGGGGGCCGCCGAACTCTCCCGCGATGGGCAGCGCCGCGACCTGCGTGAAGTTGTCGGTCTCGAGGACGCGCAGCAGGAGCCCCGACGAGCGCGGATCGTCGGTGAGCATGAGCATGCGGTTCGCGGAGCGCGTCGTGATGACGCCGGTGAAGGCGAACTTGCCGACCCGGACCGGCTGCGCCGGCGTCGAGACGTCGACGACCTCGCCCCAGTCGCCGTAGATGCGGCCGCCGTTGTAGTGGATGTCGTTCTGGAAGCCGCCGAGCAGCCCCTGCTGCGACGCGAGCAGCGTCACGCCGGCGGCGCTCACCGTGTACGAGGCGAAGGTGTACGCCGAGTCCGCGCTGTCGTAGCCGAACAGCGTCCCCGCGGGGCCGGCCGCCAGCCGCGAGATCGTGAGGCGGCTCATGTCGACCGACGCGCGCGGCACGCCGTCGTCGAAGATCGCCACGCGGTTCCCGCCGTTGCCCCCCGTGAGCGTGGCCGCGATGGAGGTGGCCGCGCCGGGCAGCGGCTGGAAGTCGATGGCCACGGCGGGCATGGGGCCGATGCTGCTCGGGGCGTCCGGGATCGAGAACACGGGGCCGGCCACGGGCGGCGTGCTCGCCAGCGAGAACTTGCGAAACGAGCGCCATCGCGCAGGGCATCGCGCCCGGCCCGGACGGCGCGCTCTACTTCGGCGAGGCCGGCAAGAAGAAGATCGGCCGCATCACGACCGACGGCTGCATCTCCGAGCTGCCCGTCACGGGCGTGGGCCCGGCGAGCATCATCGTGGGTCCCGACAGGTTCCTGTGGTTCTCCGACGACTACATGAACATCGGACGCGTGCTGCAGGACGGCTCGCTGCTGCGCCTCTACTATCTCGCGCCCGCCGACATGCCCACGGAGCTCACCTTCGGCGGCGACGGCAACGTCTGGTTCGGCAACACCTCCCCCGCCGAGATCGTGCGGCTCACGCCCGGCGGGACGGTGACGGCCTTTCCGACGGCGTTCTCCTCAGCGAGCCGCGCTACCCCGTCGCCGCGCCCGACGGCAACATCTGGTTCGCCGAGACCAACAACCGCGCGCTGGCGCACATCGATCCCGCGGGCGGCGGACCGATCGTCGAGCTCCCGGTGCCGGCCTACGGCGCGCCCGGGGCCATGGTGCTGGGGCCCGACTCGAACCTGTGGGTGATCGTGAACCGCGCGGGGACCACGCCGTCGTCGGCCGTCTCGCGCGTGACGACGGCCGGCACGTTCACCGACTTCCCGCTGCCCGCCGGCGCGGGACCGACGCGCCTCTGCGCCGGCCCGGACGGCAACATCTGGGTCGCCGAGAACAGCGCCAACAAGCTCGCCCGCCTGGTCCCCTCGACGGGCGCGCTCACCGAGTACCCGCTGTCCGTCATCGGCGCGACGATCACCGGCCTTTCGGGGGGCCCCGACGGCAACATCTGGTTCGTCGAGGGGAGCGCCAACCGGATCGGCCGCCTGCACCCCTGAAGCGCCCGCCGCCCGACGATCCCGCTCGCTATCCGCGGGCGCCGACATGCTCTATGCTGGCGCCGCTCCATGGGGGGGAGGCGGAGGTCGCTTTGTTCTTGTTCGGCATTGAAACGTTCGATCGAGGCGGTCGGCGGCGCACGGCACGGACGGCGCACGGCCACCTGCAGCGCGAGGCGGCGCGCCGCCGCCGTTCGAGCCACCGCATGATGGCGATCTCGCTCGTCGCGCTCGTGGGTCTCGTCGGGCTCTGCTACGCGATCCTCGTGTCCTGACCGAGACGCCGCCCGCCAGCCGCCCACCCGCGGTGGGGACCAAGGGGTGGCGTTCGGGATCGGCTGGGCGACGCGGCTCTGCCGCGGCGACCAGCGGGGGCCAGGGGGACGCAGAGGCGCCCGGCGGAGCCTGCCGAGGGAGCCGACGCTGAAGGCGCCGGGCGGTCCCCCCTTCCTAGTAGGTCGGCGACGCGACGTGGACCGTGAGCGTGTGCGAGGCGTTGCCCGAGACCCACCCCACGGCGCCCGCGTTGGGGCCGCCCGCGAAGCGGAAGAGGGGCGCCGAGTCCACGAACTCGACGCCCGGGATCGGGGCGGGCCCGGCGACGGTCTCGAGCGACGCGTCGAGCACGGCGGCGTACCAGTCGAGCTGGTGCTTCTTGGCGCTGTCCCACAGCGCGTACGTCACGAGCACGAAGTCGGCGAGGCGCTCGAGCTTGGGCATGGTCGCGTTGACGGTGCCCTGATTGGCCGTGAGCCACACGGCGCCCGTGAGGTCCGCCTTGCCCGTCGCGCCGTCGGCGTAGACGAGCCGCACGTCACGCGCCCCGCGGCCCTGCGAGGTGGTGTGCACCATCAAGAAGCGCCCGTCCTTCATGCGCACGAACTGCCCGGTCTGGGCGTTCGTGTCGTTGTCGCCCTCGTTCCCCGAGATGGCCCAGTACCCCTCGTTGAAGTCGACGTCGTTCTTGCCCGTGTAGCTCGCGAGCGTCCACTTGCAGAGGCCGAGCTGGCGCGGGAAGGCGTCGCCGTGGGCGAGGATGTAGTAGTCGCCGCCGTCCACGAGGAGACGCTGGTTGAAGTTGTGCGAGTACCACCAGCCCGAGCCGAAATGGATGACGTCGCTGCCGGCGGGCGGCACGACGGCGCCCGTCGCCGGATCGAGCAGCCGGAAGAAGCCCGCCTGGTGGCGCGTCGGCGTCCACATCATCGAGTGCCCGAGGTAGAGGACGACCTTCTCGTGGGTCGCGTCGTAGGCGAGCACGCCGCTCGCGGCGCCGCCCGGATCGCCGAGCGTGGCGTCGAGGTTGTTGTCCTTGTCGCCGAACACGAGCGTGTCCCACGCCGTCGTGCCGCCGGCGAGCTTCGCGACGTGCAGCTCGTTGCCGTTGATGTCGTTCTGGTCGCCCTGGGTCGTCGTCTTGAACGGGTGGTCCTCGTTGTAGGCCAGGTAGAGGGCGCCCGCCCCGTCCTCGGCGAAGCCCAGCAGCTTGTACGACTTGACGCCCGTGGCCGTCGTCGTCGCCGTCGCGAGCGCCGCGTCGACGTGGGTCACGTTGATCATGGCGGGCGCGGGCACGGCGAAGGGCGCGCTCTTGCCGCCCGCGTAGTCGAGCCAGGCGACGTCGAGCGAGCCGTCGTCGTGGACCGCCGCGGTGATCTGCGAGTGGATGCCGAAGTTGGCGACCGGCGTCGGCGGGATGAAGCCGTCGTTGAAGTAGTCGTCGGCGACGTTGAACGCCGTCCCCTTGCCGTCGACGGGCAGGTCGTGGTTCACGACGGCCACGCCCTTGGGCGGACCGCCCGGCGCCGCGCCCGCCGCGCCCAGCCCTGCCGCGCCCGTCCCCGCGCCCAGGCCCGCCGCCCCCGTCACGGCGCCC
>DASZWW010000119.1:0-9312 GCA_035546175.1 Polyangia bacterium | reverse complement strand
CCTGTTGCTCGCCGTCGGCGCGTGCGCGGGGACGAAGTCAGCCGGGCCAGGACCTCTCCCCGACGGCGGCGCCGGCGCCGGGGGCAGCGCCGGCGCGACGACGGGCACGGGCGGCAGCGGCGGCGACGCCGGCGGCGGGGGCGTCTTCGGATTCGGCGGGTTCGGCGGCTCGAGCGCGGGCGCCTCGGGCGGCGCCGCGGGCTGCGTCGTCGGCTGCACCGACGGCGGCGCGGACGTCCCCGCGGCGCCCACGTGCGGCAACGGCATGCTCGACATGGGCGAGACCTGCGACGACGGCAACACGACGCCGGGCGACGGCTGCTCGGGCGTCTGTCAGACCGAGCCGAACTTCAAGTGCCCGACGCCGGGCCAGTTCTGCACGTCGACCGCGACGTGCGGCGACGGCATGGTCGCGGGCAACGAGCTGTGCGACGACGGCAACACCGTCGGAGGCGACGGCTGCTCGGCGAACTGCCGGATCGAGATGGGCTGGATCTGTCCGACGGCGGGGCGCGCCTGCAAGCCGGCCCCCGCGCCGCCCTGCGGGAACGGCGCCCTCGAGATGGGCGAGGGCTGCGACGACGGCAACACGAAGAACGGCGACGGCTGCTCCTCGACGTGCCAGGTCGAGGCCGGCTGGATGTGCCCGACGGTGAACGCGGCGTGCTCGCTCATCCCCTACTGCGGCGACGGCAAGCTCAACGGCACCGAGCAGTGCGACGACGGGAACGTCACGCCGGGCGACGGCTGCACCGGCAACTGCATGCGCGAGCCCTTCTACAAGTGCCCGACGCCGGGTCAGAAGTGCGTCACGACGATCGTCTGCGGCGATCTCATGGTCACGGGCGACGAGGCGTGCGACGACGGCAACACGACGGGCAACGACGGCTGCTCGGCCGACTGCAAGCAGGCCGAGCCCGGCTACACCTGTCCGACGGCGAACGGCGTGGGCGGCGCGTGCACGCCCGTCGCGCAGCCGAAGTGCGGCGACAGCCGCCTCGACTACGGCGAGTACTGCGACGACGGCAACACGACGCCGGGCGACGGCTGCAGCGCGACCTGCACGCTCGAGGCGGGCTACACCTGCCCGACGCCGGGCACGAAGTGCACGCTCGTCTCGTACTGCGGCGACGGCAAGCTCGACGCCGCCGACGGCGAGGCGTGCGACGACGGCAACATGCTGGGCGGCGACGGCTGCTCGGCCACCTGCGTGATCGAGGCGAACTTCGCCTGCCTCACGCCGGGCCAGCCGTGCGTCAGCACCGTGAAGTGCGGCGACCACAAGGTCACGGGCGCCGAGCAGTGCGACGACGGCAACCTCCTCGCGGGCGACGGCTGCTCGCAGACCTGCCAGGTGGAGTGCGGGTGGACGTGCTCGCAGGGCGCTTGCCGCGCCGTCAAGTGCGGCGACGGCATCGTCGCGGGGCTCGAGCAGTGCGACGACGGCAACAACGTCGCGGGCGACGGCTGCAGCGCGACGTGCACGCTCGAGAGCCAGCCTGTCACGAAGCCCGAGGGCTGGAAGTGCACGACGCCCAAGCAGGCCAACGGCTGCATCGGCCCGACGACCTGCGCGGTCACGACGTGCGGCAACGGCGGCCCCGGCGGCGTGCCGCCCGAGGGCAGCGAGCAGTGCGACGACGGCAACCACGACATGGGCGACGGCTGCACGCCGCTCTGCCGCCTCGAGCCGGCGTGCCCGGCGGGCGGCGGCCCCTGCGCGGGCGTTTGCGGCGACGGCCTGCTGTTGCCGGCCGAGCAGGCGGACCCGACGAACTGCGACGACGGCAACACGGTCTCGGGCGACGGCTGCTCGTCGAGCTGCAAGGTCGAGCCCGGCTACCAGTGCTCGAACGTACCCATCAAGCCTAACCCGCTGATCCTCCCCATCGTCTATCACGACTTCAAAGGATGGAACGAGGTGGGCGGCCATCCGGACTTCGAGTGCTCGATGGGCGCGGGCCAGCCCGGCATCACGCTCGACCAGCTCAGCCTGACGAACGGGGGCGTGCCCGTGCACGTCGGCATGTGCATGAACCAGACGGCGAACCTTTGCACCCCGGCCATGCACACGTGCAACCCGACGACGACAGTCAACACGACCTACGACGACACGAAGGACTGGTACGGCATGTGGTACGTCGACAACGCGACCTACAACATCCCGATCGTCCAGACGCTCTCGCTCACGGGGCAGGTGGGCGGCGTGAACTCGGCGACGTGCAACGTGCCCACGACGCCGCCCGCGGCCGCCAACCCCGACTGCACGGGCTTCTCGTTCATCAGAAACGGCTTCTTCCCCATCGACGGCATGGGCTGGGGCAACGGGCCGAACACGCACAACTTCGGCTTCACCTCGGAGACGCGCTACTGGTTCCAGTACGAGGGCGCCGCGACGCTCACCTTCAATGGCGACGACGACGTCTGGGTCTTCATCAACAAGAAGCTGGCCATGGACCTCGGCGGCCTGCACCAGCAGTCGCTGACGAGCATGACGCTCGACGCGACCGACGGGAAGGCGTACGTCTGCGACTTCATCGCGCCCGGGACGACGCAGGTCGCGCTCAACGGCTGCAACTCGGCGGCGAACACGGGCGGCGGGCACGTCGTCGACCTGGGCCTCGTGATCGGCCAAGTCTACGAGATCGTCGTCTTTCAGGCGGAGCGCCACACGAGCGCGTCGAACTATCAGCTGACGCTTTCCAAGTTCTCGGGCGTGCACAGCACGTGCTCGCCCAAGTGCGGCGACGGCATCGTCACGCTCGGCGAGGCGTGCGACCTCGGCGCGGCCAACAACACGGGCGCGTACGGCACCTGCAACGCCGACTGCACGCTGCCGCCCGGTTGCGGCGACGGCATGGTCAACGGCGCCGAGCAGTGCGACGACGGCATCAACCTCTCGACCTACGGCGGCACGGCCAAGACCTGCGGTCCGGGCTGCGTCATCGCGCCGTACTGCGGGGACGGCCACGTCGACGGCGCGCACGACGAGCAGTGCGACGACGGCGCCAACAACGGCAAGGGCTACGGCTTCTGCACCTCGGGGTGCAAGCTCGGCCCGCGCTGCGGCGACGGCGCCGTCACGAACAACGAGACGTGCGACGACGGCATCCACAACGGCGACTCGACGAGCAAGTGCGGCGCGAACTGCCAGCTCAAGTGCGGCAACGGCATGCTCGACGTGGGCGAGCAGTGCGACAGCGGCACGGCCATGAACACGGGCGGCTACGGCAAGTGCAACGCGAACTGCACGCTGGGCCCGCACTGCGGCGACGGCATCAAGAACGGCACCGAGCAGTGCGACGACGGGAAGAACGACGGCAGCTACGGCAACTGCGCGCCCGGCTGCGTCCTCGGCCCGCGCTGCGGCGACATGATCGTCCAGACGGTCGCCGGAGAGGTCTGCGACAACGGCGCCAACAACCAGCCGGTGGCGACGGCGTACGGCATGAACGTCTGCACCGTCTTCTGCAAGCCGGCTCCGTACTGCGGCGACAAGGCCGTCAACGGCGCCGAGGGCTGCGACGACGGCGTCAACAGCGGCCAGCCCGGCTCGTGCACGACGGACTGCAAGTCGTACGTGCCCATCCCGGGCTGCGGCGACGGCATCGTGCAGGCGCCCGAGCAGTGCGACGACGGCAGCGCCGTCAACGGCACGATGGCGAGCACCTGCGACATCCATTGCAAGAAGAAGTGCGGAGACGGCTTCGTCGACCCCGGCGAGCAGTGCGACAACGGCGTCAACGACGGCTCCTACGGCACGTGCAACATGAACTGCACGCTCGCGCCCCACTGCGGCGACGGCGTGGTCAACGGCCCCGAGAAGTGCGACAACGGCGCCAACAACTCCGACACCGCCTACGGCGAGGGCACGTGCACGAAGGGGTGCATCGTCGGCCCGTACTGCGGCGACGGCCGCATCCAGACGGCCAACGGCGAGCAGTGCGACAACACGCCCGGCTGCAGCAGCCTCTGCAAGACGATCGTCATCCAGTAGACCGCCCGAGGGGCTTTGCCCGCGGCGCGCTCAATTCAGGGGCGCGCCGTGGCCAGGGCCCACGATGGCGCGCGTGAGGGCGGCGAGGTCGAAGGGGGCGGGGGTGCGGTCGGGGGTGTGGCAGCCGAGGCAGGTGGCCGCGGACGGGCTCAGGGTCAGCAGGCCGGGGGCGCGTGGGGCGTCGACGTGGGCGGAGCCGGGGCCGTGGCAAGCCTCGCAGCCGACGTCGCGCAGGCGGGCCGCGAGGACGGCGACGTCCATCGAGCCGCCCGGCTGCGCGAAGCCCGTGACGTGGCAGCCGACACAGGCGAGCGCGCGCGACGAGCGCGCCGGCTCGAGGGCCGCGAAGGCGCGCGCGTGCTTCGTGCCGCGCCAGAAGGCGAGCTCCGGCGCGTGGCAGCGGGCACACGCCTGCGTGCCGAGGTACGTCGACGCCGGCCTGGAACCGGGGAGCGGGCCGACGCGCGCCGAAGCGCCGGGCGCGTCTCCGCGCTCGGGCGCGCGGCCGGCGCTCCGACCTCGACCGCCGAGGCGCGCGCGCTCGGCGTCGTACGCGGCCACGAGCGCGGCGGTGCCCGGCTGGTCCGGCACCGACGTGTCGAGCGCGACGATGCGGTTCTCGAACCAGTCGCCCGTCACGCGCGGCGGCAGCGCCTGGAGCTCGCGCCTCTCGTCTCCGATGCTCTTCTTCAAGGCCACGAGGCGCTGCTCGTCCCGCGGGCCGAGCGGCGCGCGCTGCGCGAGCGCCCGGGCCTGCTCGTCGTGGCTGACGATCCGCGCCGCGAGGTTCGCGCGCGCGTCGCCGTCGGCGTAGGGGCCGCCGCCGTCGCCCGCGACGACGTGGAGATCGAGGCGGCCGAGGTGCGTCCCGCGCCCGAGCGCGGCGAGCATGCGCGACCTGCCTCCCGCGGGCCCCTCGACGAGCTCCGGTGTGTCGAGCCTCGCCCCGCCGTGGCCCACGACCGCCCAGTCGATCCCCGCCGCGCGCGCGAGGAGCGCCCTCGCCGCGCCGAGGCCTCCGACGTCGACGAGCGCGACCACGAGCTTCGCGCCGCGCGCGCGCAGCGACGCGGCCTCGGCGCGCGCCGCCGCGACCGGATCGCGCGCGACGACGTCCGCCGGCCAGGCGCCGCCGCGCCTCGCTCTCCCGCCGACGGCTCCGGGTCCGTCGGCGAGCGACGGCGCCGTGACGCCGAAGATGCCGACCCTGACGCCCGCGGCGTCGACGAGGCGATCGGCCTCGAACAGCAGGCGTCCCTCGGCGTCGGCGAGGGTCGCCGAGACGGTGGGCACCTTGGCGCCGGCGAGCACGCGACGCAGCAGCCGCGCACCGAGCGCGAGGTCTCGCTCGCCCGGCGAGAACGCCGTCACGCCGAGGCGCGCGTAGGCCGCGGCGATGAGGCGGGCGCGGCGCTCCAGCTCCGCAGCCGCGGGCGGCCGCCCGCCCTCGACGGACGCGTCCTCCGGCAAGAAGAGGTCACCGGGATCGACCTGGACCATGCCGTCGCTCTCGGCGCGCGCGCGGTCGACCTCGGCCGCGCGCCGCGCGAAGCCGCCGATGGGCGCGACGGCGCAGTCGCAGCGCTCGTACTCGCCGCTGACGTCGGTGGAATAGACGAGCGAGAGGACCCTGCCCCGCGGCGGCGCCGCGGCGACGACGTCCCTGGCGTCGGCGCTCGCGGCGTCGTGGAAGGCGCCCGCCGGCGCCGCTCCGCTCCCGCGGCACGCCGCGAGCGCGACGCCGGCCGCTAGAAGAACATGTGCATGCCGAGCTCGGAGCGATAGTTCGTCGCGGGCACCGAGCGCAGCAAACCGGTCGCAGGATTGAACTCTGGCCCGAGCCATTGGTGCGTCCTCTGGAAGGCGACGCCGACCTGGATCTGGTCGGTGATCGCCACGAAGAGCGTGCCGTCGTTGTACCAGGAATGGGTATAGATGCCGCCCCAACCGGCCATGGGCGTGATGCTCTGGATGTTGGTCGACTTGATCTCCGAGTGCGTCGCCGCGATCCAGACCTTGCCGCCGGCGATCGGCAGGTAGTACTGGAGGTTCGCGACGAAGCCCTGCCAGTTGGCCGTGCGCAGGCGCCGGTCGCCGTCGAAGGTCACGATGCCGCTGTCGATGTTGGGCGTGTAGACGGGCGGCGGGTTCGTCGGGTCCATGCGGTCCATCGGGTTGCCGAGCGCCGGGAAGAGCAGGCCACCCGTGAGGTCCGAGTACATGTCCGAGATGCCCGTGCCGATCGAGTACTCGCCCGTGAGCGACAGCGCGTTCCCGCGATCTTTGGCGCTCGTGGCCGGGATGACGGGGATGAAGACGTTGCCCGCGACGCCCCAGCCGGTGCCCGGCACCGTCGTGCTCGGGTTCTCGATGAAGTTCGCGACCTCGAAGTGACGGCCGATGCCCGAGACGCCGATCCCGAGCGCGCCGATGCCGGGCTGGCCGTACGCCTGCTGGCGCGCGCCCGTCCACTTGTTGACGCCCAGACGGATGCCCGCCTCGACGTCGGGGTAGCCGCCGCTCTTCTGGACGGGCGCGAGCGCCGCGACGGCGACCTCGAGCTCGACGTCGCTGCCGACGGTCTTCGACAGCCGCACCTGCGGCTTGCGGTGATAGATCTCGCCCGTGATGCCGAGGAAGGCGAGCGTGCTCGGGTAGAAGCCCTTGCCGCCCCAGCCGAAGAGGTCGTGGTACTGGCCCGCGATGAAGTCGACGACCGGCGTCTCGACCTTCATGTAGTAGTGGCGCATGCGCAGGCCGGCGTTCGTCACCGAGTTCGCCTCGGTGTACTCGATGGGGGGCGGCGCGTTGAAGTCGGTCTCGATGTTGACCGAGGCGCGCACGCTGCCGAGCTGAGGCGGCGCGAGCCGGAGGCCGATGCGCGAGTCGCGCGCCGTCGCCTGCGCCTGCAGGTTGTTGCCGCGCGGCGTGCCGAGGTGCTGGATGATCGTGTTGCTCGAGGCCGTGCCGAAGCTCTGCGTCGAGTCCTGCATGATGTTGACGCCGGCGTAGCCGTAGAGCGTGACGTCCCAGCCCGAGGCCTTCCAGGTGACGCCCTCGGGCGAGTCGGCGTTGCCGCTCGCCTTGCGCAGCGAGGTGGCGCTCGCGACGACGACCGGCGGCGGCGGGGGCGGGGGCGCCTCGGCCGGCGGCGGCGCCTCCATCTTGAGCGCGGGCTTCGTCGTCTTCTCGACGTGCGCCGGCTCGTCTCCGGCGGCCTCCCAGGCCTTCTCGGCCTTCTCTGCCTTCTCGGACTTCTCGGACCGGTCCGCCGCCGAGGACGTCTCGGACGAGGACCCCGAGGACGCCGCCGAGTCCGGCGACTTGTCGGGCGCGCTGCCCGGCGCGATCGACCCCGCCTCCTCCGTGGCCGGCGCCTCCGTGGCCGGCGCGGCGGCCGGCTCCGGCTTCTTCTTCTTCTTGGCCTCCGCCGAGGAGCCGAGCATCGCCGAGGCGGCGACGCAGGTGAGGATCGTGAGCGTGCGGGCGGTCGTCATGTCGAATCTCCGGGACTCTCGAGCGCGAATCATGGATTGCACAGCGTCGGGCAAGGACCGCCGCAGTCGACGCCTTCTTCCCAGGGATCCTGCCGCCCGTTAGCACACGCCGGCTTGGCCTGCTTCGGATCCGCCACCGACGGATCGCAGAGGACGCCGAGGCAGGCGCCGCCGCAGTCGATGCCGACCTCGTTGTCGTCGTGCACCCCGTTCCGGCAGGCGCACCCCGGTGCCGTGTCGTTGGGCAGACAGGTGCCGCAGGGCTTGCCCTGCGCCGTGCACGCGCCGCCGCAGTCGATGCCCGTCTCGCCGAGCTCGAGGCTCTGCACGCCGTCGCTGCACGACGGCGTCGTCATGTGCATGGTGCGAAGGCCCTTCTGGTTGAAGAGGGGCGTCTCGTTGCTGCCCGTGAGGTCGAGCGAGCCGTCGCCGTTGACGCAGTAGTCGGCGAGCGCCGCCGGCGAGTACGAGACGTTCTCGAAGAACTGGATCTGCGTGCCGTTCTCCTGCGTCGCCCAGCGCCCCGACTGGCCGCCGATGAACGAGAGATCGAACTTGCACACGCAGCCGCCCTGGGCTTTGTCGTCGGGGTCCTGGCAGCGCATGTTGTAGATGTTCGCCTCGGCGGCGAGGAACTCGCCGAGCCGGCGGCCCAGCGTCGGGCAGGAGAGCCGGAGCCCTTGCGCCGTGATGCACGACTCCGAGAGCACGAGGTCGCGCGTCTGGTCGATCGTCGTCTGCAGGACGTAGGTGCCGCGGGTCGTGGCCCCCGTGGGGTTGGTGGCGAAGTCGTAGTCCGCGGAGACCGTGAGCTCACCCACCTTGAGCGGCAGCGGCGGCGCGTAGACGATGAACTCCTTCACCTCGCCCGTCGACTTGAGGACGAGGTTGCCGCACCAGTCCGCCGTCGCCGGGTCCTGCGGCCGCTGCGTCGACAGCGACGGCGGCTGACGCGCGAGGGAGACCGTGGTCGGAGGCAGCTGGAGCTGGTCCTGACAGGCGCCCTCGGTCGCCGCCGTCACGGTCCAGGAGCGATCGGGGAGGCCGTCCTTCTTCGCGAAGTCGGTGGCGTTCGCGAGGAGGCTGCCGCCGCACGCCCCGAGGGGCTTGCACAGCTGCTCGTTTTTACATCCGAAGAGGCCGACGATCGCGAGGGAAACCAACAGCGCGCTGGCTGCGTGCCGTGTCTTCATATACGGGTCCCTTTCATCTACATCGCGTGCGGGTGTCGAGGGGGGAGGGGTGCTGAGGAGGCTGGTGGGATCAGAAACCCGACGCGGGCTTGAGACCGGCGGCCATTTCCATCTCGTCCCAGAACTTGTTGTAGCCGGGGATGGCCCGCTCGTGCTGATCGGCGTGGCCCTGGCCGGTGGTCGTGCAGAAGACGACCGGGTAGGCCGTCGGGCAGGCGGTGTACTGGAGGCACACGCCCTGGCCCATGATGTCGTCGTGCCAGGGCTTCGTCGGCTGATCGGCGGGCTTCGGGATCGAGCCGTCCGCCTTCTTGCCGCAGCCGTTCATCTTGAGGACGCGCGGGAGGGCGATGTCGTGGTTCGCGGTGTACGCGTTGCTGTCGTCGAAGTCGTGGATCCAGATCGCGGCGATCGGTCCATTGCAAGGCGGGTTGTTGTCGGGCTCGCCGCCCGAGATCCCCGACTGCGCGCGGATGTGGTACTCGCGCGCGAACTTGCGCGGCACGCAGCCCATGGCCATGCCGCTGGAGCCGCCCGAGCCGCCGGCGCCCGAGCCGGCCGCGCCGCCGCCGCCGCCCGAGTCGTCCGAGCCGCCGGCGCCCGAGGCGCCTCCGTTGCCCTGGCC
>DASZWW010000118.1:0-6578 GCA_035546175.1 Polyangia bacterium | reverse complement strand
CGCCGGCCGCGCCGCCCGTGCCGCCGGCGCCGCCCGCGGCACCGCCCGAGCCGCCGCTCCCGGCCGCGGCCTGGATGAGGCTGCAGCTCATGTGTACCGGCACGCTGACGGTCGCCGCGGCGGTCGTGACGTCGAATGACGCCGACCCCGTGCAAGGGGTGAGCTTCCCGGCCGTGTCCTGCGCGGAGAGCGCCGCCACGTACCCGCTTCCGACGGGAACGCCGCTCACCAGCGTCGAGAACGAGGAGCTCCCCGCGACGTTGACGGTCGCGGCGCGGTGGAAGCCGTTGCCGCTGATGTCGTAGCTCAAGCTGTCGAACTGGTACTTCCCGGCGAGCGTCAGCTCGAACGACACCGACGCGACCTCGGCGCCCGAGCCGGCGCCCGGGCCGCTCGCGTCGGGCACCTCGCAGGAGGGCAGGGCCAGCCCGCCGGCCAGGAGAGCGCCGACGAGGCCAGCGGCGCGCGCGAATGACGACGGACGCATCTCAGCTCCCTCCCTGCGTGCAGGTGACGCTCACGGAGACGCTGTCCGCGCAGCTCGGCGCGGGCGAGCCGTCCGAGACCGTGAGCCCGATCTGAGCCGTCCCGACCTGCGAACAGGTGAAGGTCGCGCCCGCGGGCGAGGTGTTGCTCAACGTCCCGGAAGACGCCGTCCAGCTCGCCGAGAGGGGCGAGGGGCCGTTGTCGGCGTCGTGCGCCGCCGCCACGAGCTGGACCGACGCGCCGACGTGGACCTCGGCGGGCAGGACGGAGACGCTGTCGATGACGGGGCAGACGTTGATGTCGGCCGTGACGCTGGCCAGGCCCGTGCACACGAGCTGGATCTGAACGACGGCGTTCATCGACGGCTGCACGTCGAACATCGTCTCGCCGCGGCAGTTGTCCGTGTCGTCGCTGGCGCTGCCCACGACGACGACGTCGTAGCCCGTCCCGGCCGGCAGGTTGTTGAACGTCGCGGTGATCGAGTCCTGATCGCCGATCGCGATCATCCCGGTCCGGATGAACTGGTTGGGGCCGCTCAGGACGTAGTTGGCCGTGGTGAGGGTGACGCCGCTGCCGAAGTCCAGCTCGACGCGCACGGAGTCGGTCACTCCGGGGTCGCTGGCTCCGCCGCACCCCAGCGTGAGCGCGAGGCAGACGGCCAGCGTGGCTCGAATGGCTCGTTCAGGAATTCCAGAAGGGCCGCGCGGTCGTCTGTTCATCTCGCGGAGCCTCCGCGCTCCGTCATACCGATCGTCGAGCAAGCGATGTGCCGCGGCGCGGGCGCCGCACCTGCGAGCATTTCGGGCGCGCGGCGCGCGAATCCGACCGGAAATCGGAAGCCACCGTTCGGATTCCGGGGCTGGCGACCGCCGTCGCGGGCGCCGCGGCGCACGGCCGAGGGCGTCGGCCGCGCGCGACGCCGGGGGTTCGGCTTCACGTCCTACGTCATCAACGCGCAGAGCAACCCCACCTTCCGCCCCGTGCGGGGCCAGACGTACGCCTTCGACGTCGAGGCGCCCGGTCACCCGGCGGGGAACGTGCTCGCGCGCGGTCTCGTGGGCGCTGCTCGGCGCGCTCGGCGACGTCGTGCTGGGGCGGCTGCGCGGCGCGCTCGCGCGGGTTCGGCTCCCGGCCTAGGGCAGGGCCGTGCGATAGTTCGGGGCACGGCCCCGATGCCTCGCTTCGGCCCCAGCTCGAGCCTCCTCCTGTGCGTCGCCCTCGTGGCCTGCGGCTCCGCCGCGCCCTCGGGTGACGACGGCGGGGCCGGCGCCGGCGGCGCGGACGCCGGGGGGGCTGGTGCCGGCGGGGCGGCGGCGACGGGGGGCGCGCCCGGGGCGCCGACGTGCGACGCCTACTGCGCGCAGATCCAGGCGGCCTGCACCGGGAGCCACCAGCAGTACGGCGACGCCGACGCGTGCAAGAGCTCGTGCGCGGCGCTCCCGACCGGCGCGGGGACGGACACCTCGGGCGACACGCTCGGCTGCCGCGTCCACTTCGCCGCGCTGGCCGCCGCCAGCGCCGGGGCGGCGGCCCTGTACTGCACGAAGGCCGGCCCGGGCGGCGACGGTACGTGCGGCACCAACTGCGACGGCTACTGCGACATCGTCATGACGTACTGCACGGCCGCCAACAACGCGCAGATCTACGGCGACCGCGCCGCGTGCATGGCTGACTGCGCCGCGCACGGCACCACGGCCGCTTACACCACCGGCGATCCGGGCCGCACGGACATGGGCGACGAGGTCGCTTGCCAGCTCTACCACGCCGTCATGGGCTCGCAGGCCCCCGAGGAGCACTGCCTCGGCGACCTCGCGCTCACGGCCTTGACCTGCCGGATGTGAGTAAAATCGGTTACGCTGGGGCGGCCATGGACTACGGCCGCCAGACGGGGAAGCAGGTCCTCGACGAGCTGCCGTTCCCCGTGTGGGTCGCCAAGGCCCCGGCGGGGGAGGTCCTCTACGCGAACAAGGCGTTCCGGGCCCTCATCGGCGAGGGCATCGCCGCCGACATCGAAGGCGCGCCCGCGGCCTACGGCATCTTCGACCGCCAGGGCCGACCGTACGCCGCGAAGGGCCTGGCGTCCGCGCGCGCCATCCAGACCGGCCAGCCCGTCGTCGTCGACGACATCGTCATTCACCGGCGCGACGGCGGCCGCGCCTGGCTGCGCGCGTTCGCGAACCCGATCCGCGACGAGGCGGGCGACGTGACCCACGTGGTCGTGACGTTCACCGACATCTCGTCGGAGGTGCAGGCCGTCGACGATCGCGCCGAGATCGAGAAGCACCTGGCGGTCGCGATCCACCACGCGCCCGTCCTCCTCTTCACCCTCGACAGCGGCGGGGTGCTCAAGGCCGCGGAGGGGGCGCTCAAGGCCACGCTCGAGCAGGGGCGGCCGCTCATGGTCGGCAGCAACCTCTTCGTCGCCTACAAGGACCACCCCACGGTGCCGGCCAACATCCGGCGCGCGCTCTCGGGCGAGACCGTCTCGTACTCGGTCGAGGTCCAGGGGCACACGCTCGAGGTCTGGCTCGGGCCGATGCGCGACGCCGCCGGGAAGGTCTCGGGCGCGATCGGCGTGTGCAGCGACGTCACGGAGCGGCTGCAGCTGCAGTCCCGCGCCATCCAGGAGGATCGCATCCACGCCATCGGCACGCTCGCCGCGAGCGTCGCCCACGAGATCAACAACCCCCTCACCTACGTCCTCGGCGGCCTCGAAGAGGCGCGCGCCGAGCTCGAGGAGCTCGCGGCCGACCTCGGCCGGCTCGCGGCGCGCCGGGGCCAGGACGCCGAGGTCGCGGCGGCGCTGGCGCGCGTCGAGCGGGCGCGCGAGATCCTCGCGCCCACCCTCGCCGGGACGGAGCGCATCCGTCACGTCACGCGCGAGCTCAGCACGTTCACGCGCCCCGACGCCGAGCGGCTCTCGGTCCTCGAGCTCGGCGGCGTCCTGCGCTCGGTGCTCAAGCTCGTCCGCAAGGAGATCGAGGCGCGCGCGCGGCTCGTCGAGGAGCTCGAGCCGTGCCCGCCCGTGAAGGCGAACGAGGCGCGCCTCGTGCAAGTGTTCGTGAACCTCCTCATGAACGCCTGGCAGGCGCTGCCGTCGCCGGATCCCGCGCGTCACGTCATCGGCGTGCGGACGCGGACCGAGCGCGGGCAGGCGGTCGTCGAGGTCTGGGACACCGGGCCCGGCGTGCCGGCCAAGATGCGGGAGCGCATCTTCGAGCCGTTCATCACGACGAAGGACATCGGGGCCGGCACGGGGCTGGGCCTCTTCGTCTGCCGCAACGTCGTCAAGGCGCTCGACGGCCACATCTCCGTGCGCGAGGCGCCGGGCGGCGGCGCGCTCTTCCGCGTCGTGCTGCCGCCCGCGGCGCCGCTCGAGACCGTCAGCGGCGAGGCGGGCCCCGCGCCGGCCGGGCCGGGGCGCCAGGCCCGGCGCAGCCGCGTGCTCATCATCGACGACGACGCGCTCGTCGCGCGCGCGCTCGTGTCCCGCTTCCAGGGCGGACCCTTCGACGTGCGCGCCGTCCACGACGGGCGCGTCGGGCTGGAGATCCTCCTCGGCGACGAGGACCTCGACCTCGTCTATTGCGACCTCATGATGAACGGCTTCTCGGGCATGGACGTCTACGAGGCGGCGCGGCGCCGCTCGCCCCAGCGCGCCGAGAAGGTCGTCTTCATGACCGGCGGCGCGTTCACCACCGAGGCGCGCAGCTTCCTGGCCGAACGACGCCACGCCTTCGTGCAGAAGCCCTTCGACATCCTCGAGGACGCGCAGCGTCGCATCGGGCAGGGGAGCGTGCATCGGATGCCGATCTGATGCGACAATGCCCGCCGCCCCGGCCCCAGAAAATGGCGGGCCCGGGCCGAAGGACGACCATACAGGAACGACGCGCATGACGACCGCACGCACGACCCCGAATTTCAGAACGGTATCCGCGCTCCTGCCCCTGTGCGCGCTGCTCGCGGCCGCGGGGTGCGCGACGAACGAAGGGAAGGGCGCGGCGGTCGGCGCGGGCGGCGGGGCGCTCGCGGGCGCCGGCATCGGCGCGCTGGCCGGCGGCGGGAAGGGGGCGCTCATCGGCGCGGCCATCGGCGCGGGCGCCGGCGCGGCCACGGGCGCCGTCATCGGCCACTACATGGACAAGCAGCAGAAGGCGCTCAAGGAGGTCAAGGGCGCCAAGGTCGAGCGGCAGGGCGACAAGCTGATCGTGCAGTTCAACTCCGCGATCCTGTTCGACAAGGACAAGGCGGCGCTCAAGCCGCAGTCGAAGAAGGACCTCGGCGAGTTCGCGAAGGTGCTCGTGCAGTACAAGGACACCGATCTCGTCATCGAGGGCCACACCGACAACACGGGCAAGAGGGACCACAACCTGAAGCTGTCGGCCGCGCGCGCCGACGCCGTCATCGACGAGCTGGTCTCCGACGGCGTCCAGCGGGCGCGCCTGACGGGCCGCGGGCTGGGCGACTCCGCCCCCGTGGCCGACAACTCGACGCCCGCCGGCCGCCAGCAGAACCGACGCGTCCAGGTCCAGATCGCCGCCAACGAGGCGCTGCGCAAGAAGGACGCGGCGGCGCAGCACTGATCCCCCCTTGAGCACAGGAGAGCACGGAAGAATGAAGCTTGTCTCGCGCGGTTTCGCGCTCGCGTTCATCGTCACGGTCGTCGTCGGGTGCGCCGCGGGGCAGGCGGGCTCTCCCAACCCGGGCACCGCCGGGTCCACGGGCGGCAGCACCGGGACCGCCGGCATCATCGGCTCGGGGACGGGCGGCTCCGGCGGCTCGTGCGTCTCGCCACCCGTCGTGCAGGTGTCGTGGCAGCTCATGAGCAACACCGACCCGGCGCACCCGAACCTCGTGGGGTGCTCGCAGGCCGGGGCGAAGTACGTCGAGTTCTTCATGGATACGCAGCACGCGCAGTTCGATTGCAACGCCGGAATGGGGTCGTCGACGGCCTTCCTGCCGGGCATCCACACGCCGCGCATCTTGCTCAGCAACGACCAGATGCAGCCCGTCTTCAACGAGCCGGCGCCGAACGCCGTCACGGTGCCGAGCTGCGGCGTCACCAACATCGGAAACTACGCGCTCGTGATCACGCCGACCGGCGCCGGCGGCTCGGGCGGCAGCGGCGCCGCGGGGTCGAGCGGCGTGGCCGGCTCTTCGGGGACGGGGGGCGGGGCGGGCGGCTCCACCGGGACCGGGGGCTCGACCGGGACGGCGGGGAGCGGCGGCGGGCCGTGCAACGCCCTCAACATCTTCGCGATGCACAGCTGCGCGTTTCAGGGGGCGTGTCACGACGCGAGCGGCACCTCCGCGGGCTTCAACATGGCGAGCCCCGGCTGGGAGAAGAACCTCGTCGGCAAGACGCCGAAGGGCGGCGGCGCGGCGGGCTTCAGCTCGGCGTGCACCACGGTGGGCAAGCCCTACCTCGTCGCGGGCAGCCAGCCGGCGACCGGGCTCTTCCTCGACAAGCTCAAGGCCAAGCCCCCCTGCGGCTCCGAGATGCCCGTCCTCACGACGTACCTGACCGCGGACGAGCTGGCGTGCGTCCAGACCTGGGCGAACGGCCTCACCAAGTAGCCCCGGCGATTCCACGAAGCTTCGTCTCGTCGAGCGAGGGCGAGCTCATGTACCTCGACGCCGCCGACGTCACCGATCCGGCCGGCCCGGCTCGACCGTCAGCGACAGATGCCGGCGCCGCCGCCGTCGGGCGCGGGGCAGGTGAGGGGCGGCTTGCACATGCAGCTGCCGACGACGCAGAAGAGGCCGGCGCCCGTCGTGCTGGGCGCGCACTTGCCGGCGCCGTCGCAGTGGGCGTTGGGGCTGCAGTGGCTCGAGCAGGCGCCGAAGGGCTCGGGGCACGTCGTCTCGCAGGCGCCCGCGCCGTCGCAGGCGTAGTCGCCGCACGCGCCGCGCGGATCTGTGCCGGCGGCGGCGAGCGTGCAGAACCCGGGCGTCGAGGCGCACTCGCCGCAGGTGCACGCGCTCTGGCAGCAGACGCCGTCGACGCAGAACCCGTCGGCGCAGACGTCGCCCGGCCCGCACTGGTGGCCGCGCGGCAGCTTCGCGGGAGGCGCCTCGGCGGTGTCGCGCGC
>DASZWW010000117.1:0-17559 GCA_035546175.1 Polyangia bacterium | reverse complement strand
AAGACGCTCCCCACCGGCATGAGCGCCGGCTGCGGCGTCGCGCCCCCGCAGGGCGACTCGGCGAACGGCTTCAAGGTCCACAACCTCTCGGTGCCGGCGTGCGGAACGGGCGCCATCACCCCGAAGTGCGTCGCGCCCCTCTTCGCGCCGGGCGGCAGGCTCGAGGAGAAGAATGGCGCCTACAGCTTCGTGGCGCGCAACTACGCCGTCCAGCTCCCGACGAACTACGACAACATGAAGGCGTACCCCCTCATGATCGGCGGCGGCGGCTGCGGCGGTGGAGCGACGGAGAGCGGTGGCGGCTACAACGCAGGACAGGGAGCGGGTGACGCGATCCGCATCGGCCTCTCATACACGTCCATGCAGTCGTTGGGCTGCTTCGCCGACGGCGGCAACTCGTGCGCCATTACGCCGGCGGACGATCCCGCCTGCGTGAACACGCCCGAGGTGCCGTACTTCTACGCCATGCTCGCCGACGTCGAGGCAAAGTACTGCATCGACAAGAGCAAGGTCTACCTGGGCGGCTACAGCAGCGGCGGCTGGGAGACGTACACCCTCGGTTGCGCGGCGGCCGACGTCATCGCGGGCATCTTGCCGGTCAACGGCGGGCTCCGCAATCACCGGCCCGCCTGCACGGGCCCCGTCGCGGCCCTCATGGTCACGGGCGCCGCCGACCCCGACAACCCCGTCGGACCGCTCGTCATGGACATGCCCTACGCGCCCTCCGGTCTCTCGGCGATGACCGTCAACAGCGACATCCTCTCGCTCGACAGCAACGGTTCGGCGCCGGCGCGCGACGAAATCCTCGCTAGGAACGGCTGCATCGGCAACGCCACCGCCATGTACGACGCCGCCTATCCGCTGTGCGTGAAGTACACGGGCTGCCCCATGAACGCGCCCGTCGTGTGGTGCTCCGTCACGGGCGCGGGGCACCAGAACCTCTCGTACCAGGGCGTGAACTACTACCCGAGCACGGGCGCCAACTCGCTCACCTGGAACTTCCTCAAGAACCTGAAGCCGTAGCCGTGCGGGGCGCAAAGGCAGCCCCGGGAACGTAAACACCCCGACCCGGCGGTGGGCTGGTCCGGCCGCCGCCATCGGCGTTATGGTCCGCCGAGAGCGCGATGGTCGAGGCGGACGCGGCTACGAAGAAGGAGAAGCCCAGCGAAACGGCGAGTCTGAAGGAGTACGAGACCGTCGTCGGTCAGTTTCGCGCGCTGACCGACATCCGCTTTAAGCTGCTCGGCCTCCTGCCGCTGGGGACGATCGGGACCATGATCGCCCTGAAGGACAACACGGAGGTCAATCCGCTCGTTGGCTTCTTCGGCGTCATCATCACCGTCGCGCTGTTCGTCTACCACCTGCGAAACGACCAGCTTTACAACGAGCTCGTCTCGCGCGCAGGTCAAATCGAGCGCGAGCTCGGTCTCTACGAGGGCAGCTTCACGCAGCGGCCGCATCCCTCGCACGCCCTGGGAGCCGGGCTGCAGATCGAGCATGGCTGGCCGGTGCGACTCGTCTACGTCGGTTCGGCCGCGCTGTGGCTTTCGTTCGCGCTTTATCCTTTCGCGCGCGGCGTGGCTTTGAAAGCAACATGGGCCGAGCCCTACCAGAGCAAGGCGACGATGGCGCCGACGTGCACATACGTCACCAGCCCGACCTCGCCACCCTCAAGAGGCGAGGACTCCGCAGGAGGGCCAGCGAAGGCTGTCACGTCCGCGGGGAACGTTCAGCCTGCATCAACGCCCGCGCTCGGGTTACTCCAACAGGTGCTGGTGACGGTCACGTTGCTCTCGCTGTCGGCATTGTTCGCGTGGGGCGCACTCAGGATCCTGAAGCGCAGCCAAAAGGAGTCTGCGCTCCGAATGAGGCGCGCCGTCGATGCGGCCATGGACATCTTGGAACAATTGCCGCTCGGGTCGGTCGACCCGGCGGAGTTGCAGGACGTCGCCAAGGTTGTTCGACGAGAGCTGGAGGAGAACCCCGCTCGGGAGACCGTCTACTTTCAGCGGCTCAGTTTCTATTTAGATCCTCGCTATACGGAGCGCTATTTGGGGAGGCCCGTCGGCAAGGACGCCGTGGGCCCAGAGTTCGCGGCGCGCTTGCTCGCACAGACGATCGATCAGCCCGCCCGCTGGATCTTCGACGTCCATACGAAGAGGAGAGGGGAATGAAAGAGCAAAAATGGGCTTGCGGGCTTCTAGGCGCCGGCGCGTTAGTCGTCGTCTTCTGGCTGCCGTACTGGGTCATGCACGTTCAACTCGATCCGAAGAAAGGTCCAGAGAACTGGCAGCTCGTCAGGCTAACCGAGGTGGCTATCATTGCCGGCGCTGCCATCGCGATCTCCTCGATCGTGGCGCTACGGTCGATGGCTATCGCCGAAGCAAAGGTTGCCCAAGCCTTTCAGGCCCGAGCCGAGCAAGTTACCGAGGCTTTGCTGCGCGCGATGAGAACCGCTCCTCAAGTGCAGTCGAGCCAATCTCCCAGGGAGCTTGGCGAGAAAGTCGAAGCGCAGAGAAGCAACGTCGAAGCTCTCCAAGACGCCGCTAAGACGGCAACCGAGACTGGCTGAAGAGCAGCGGCCGCCTACGCGAAGCTCGCGTGGTAGCCGGCGTCCTCGATGGTGCGGCAGGCGGCGGTCGGCGAGAGCGGCCTCGTCGTGTCGAGCATGACGGCGAGCTCGTTGGTCGCGCGCGCGCCGATGCTGCCCTCGTAGGCGCCGGGGTGCGGGCCGTGGATCACGCCCGCCGGGTGGTGCGAGATGCTGCCGGGGCCCACGCCCCGGCGCGAGGTGAAGTCGCCGGCGGCGTAGAAGATGAACTCGTCGCAGTCGACGGACGAGTGCGGGTAGGGGCAGGGGATCGCGTCGGGGTGGAAGTCGAGCGGGCGCGGCACGAAGCTGCAGACGAGCGCGCCGCGCGCCGCGAACGTCGCGTGGATCGTGGGCGGCAGGTGCACGAGCCCGACGCGCGGCTGGAAGCGCAGGATGTTGAACGCCCAGGGGTAGACGGTGCCGTCCCACCCGACGACGTCGCGCGGAGAGTGATCGGCGCGGAAGCCGTGGAAGGCGCCGCCGCGCTTGACGACGACGTCGAGCACCACGTCGTCCGGCGCGCCCGCGGTCGCGCCCGGGAACACGGGTCGGCGGAAGTCGCGGTGGCCGTACGGCGCGTCCATGCGGAGCTGGCCGACGTCGTTGCGATACTGCCGGGGCAGGCCGAAGCCGGCGCGGCACTCGATCGACAGCCAGCGCTGCGCGACGCGCGAGGGGACGAAGCGGTGCAGCAGACCCCTGGGCACGAAGACGTAGTCGTTCGGCCCGAACTCGACGTCGCCGAGCGGCGTGAGCAGCGCGCCACCGCCCTCGTGGATGAAGAAGAGGTCGTCGCCGTCGCCGTTCGCGAACCAGACGAGGTCGGGCGCGTCGGGCTGCAGGACGCCGAGCACGACGTCGTCGTTGAAGAGCAGCGGCACGCGCGCGTCGACGGGCGCGCCGCCGCGCGGCTCGAGGTCCTGCGAGCGATAGTGGCGGCGGGCGAGCGGGCGCGCCTCGGCGTCGGAGGCCTGCGGCACCTCCCAGCCGTGCGTCGCCTCGGCGAGCGCCGCCGTGTGCGGGCGGCGCTCGTGGTAGAGGATCGTGTACGGGCCGTCGAAGCCCTCGCGCGTGAGGCACTCCTCGTGGCGCAGCCGGCCCTCGGCGTCGCGCAGCGCCGTGTGCGGCTTGTCCGGGACCGTGCCGAGGGTCATGCGGTCGAGCATCGCCGCTTCACATCCGCGGCAGGCGCGGCGCGGACGCGGCGCCGCCCGCCCCGCGCGCCGCCTGCTGCTCACGCTCGATGGCCTCGAAGAGGGCGCGGAAGTTGCCGGCGCCGAAGCCCTCGTCGCCCTTGCGCTGGATGATCTCGAAGAAGAAGGGGCCCGCCTCGGGATCGTGGTGGAGACCGGCCGCCTCCTTGAGGAAGATCTGCAGGAGGTACTTCCCCGGCGCGCCGCCGTCGACGAGGATCTCGAGCTCGCGCAGCGTCGCCAGGTCCTCGTCGACGCCCCCGACGGTGAGCTGGCGCAGCCGCTCCGGCAGCGCGTCGTAGTAGGTGCCCGGCGTCGGCATGAACTCGACGCCGCGCGCGCGCAGGCCGCGCACCGCGCCCACGATGTCGGGCACGGAGAGCGCCGAGTGTTGAACGCCGTCGCCGCGGTTGTCCTCGGAGAAGAGGTTGATCTGCGACTCCTTGAAGAAGGGGCGGAACGGCTCGTTGTTGGCGAACTTGAGGCCCGAGGCCGGATCCCACATGACGATCGACTTGAGACCCGAGCCGTGCGCGCGCGGTCGATCCACATTGGCGGCGGCCACGTCGTTGGTGTGGAACGAGATGTCCCAGAGCTTCTCGAACCCGAGCACGTGCTCCATCCAGAGGAGCGCCGGCTTCATGGTCTGGAAGTTCGAAGTGATGTGGTCGATGCGCTGGAAGCCGAAGCGGTTCGTCGCCGCGCGCGCGCCGGCGCCGGGGACGAAGCCCGGGTAGAGGCCGCGGTAGCCGCGCCGCTCGACGAAGCGAAAGGTCGTGTCCCCGAACGGCGTCGTGATCGAGACCATCCCGAGCGTGCCGCCCTCGTCCTCGAAGCGCTGCACGTCGGTGATGAACGTCGCGCCGCGCTCGTCGAGCAGCCGGAAGGCCTGCTCGACGTCCTCGACGGCGATGACCACCGTGCCGACGCCCTCGGGGTGCTTGCGCAGGTACCGCCAGGCCCGCCCGCCCTCGCCGACGGGCTGGTGGATCACGAACGTCGCGTCGCCCGCGCCGAACGCCGCCGAGCGCTGGTGCCCGTCGCGCTCGAGCTCGGGCCCGCTGCCGCCCAGCTCGGCGAAGTCGAGCTTGTCGACGAAGAACCGCCGCGTGCGCTCGAGATCGCGCACGTAGTAGTGGAGCGCCTCGATCTTCCGGATGCCGAGAGGAGCGAGCCGCGCGGCCATGCTGCAATTTTAGCCGATGATCGCCTCAGGCGCGTGGCGGCGCGTCCGGCTGCGCGTCGGCGTGCGCCGTCTGGAAGGCGGGGAGGGCGGCGCAGGCCGCGTCGACGCGGGTGAGCGTGGGGTAGGGCGCGAGCTCGACGGCGTAGCGGCGCGCGGCGTAGAGCTGGGGCGCGAGACACACGTCGGCGAACGAGACGGCGTCGCCCACGAGGAAGGCGCCCGCGGTCTCGGCGGCCGTGCGCTCGAGCGAGGCGAGGCCCCGCTCGAGGAAGTGCCGCGCCCAGGCGGCGTCGTCGCCGCCTGCCGCCTTGACCTGCTGGAGGGTGGCGAGGTTGTGGTGCGGTTGAATCCCCGAGATCGCGATCTGCGCGAGCTGCCGCGCGCGCGCCCTGAGGAACGGGCCTCGGGGCAGCAGGGGCGGCGCGGGGTGAGCCTCCTCGAGGTACTCGAGGATGGCCATCGACTGCGCGAGCCGGCCCGGCCGCCCGTCGGGGCCGGCCTCGTCGAGGACGAGCAGCGGGACCTGCTCCGACGCGTTGAGCGCGCGGAAGTCGTCGCCGTGCTGGCGTCCGCCGCCTTCGAGGAGGTGAACGGGGACGGCCTCGTAGGCGAGGCCCTTCCAGGCGAGCGCGATCCGCACGCGCCAGGCGGAGGTGCTGCGCCAGTAGGTGTAGAGCTTCATCGCGAGGCCACGCGCTGCTCGATGCGGCCGAAGATGCTCGTCCCGGCGGCGTCGAGCATCTCGATGGCGATCGTGTCGCCCGGCTTCATGAACGGCGTCTTCGCGCGGCCGAGGTCGATCATCTCGAGGGCGCGCCGCTCGGCCAGGCAAGAGACGCCGCGCGCGCGGTCGGCGTTCGAGACGGTGCCGCCGCCGAGGATCGTGCCCGCGCCATAGGCGCGTGTGCGCGTGAGGTGCGCGACGAGATCGAAGAAGGAGAAGTGCATCTCCGGCCCCGCCTCCGGATCGCCGGCGAGCGCGCCGTTGTAGATCGAGCGCAGGCGCAGGTGCACGCGGCCGTCGCGCCAGGCGCCGCCGAGCTCGTCGGGCGTGACGGCGAACGGCGAGAACGCCGTCGCCGGCTTCGACAGGAAGAAGCCGAAGCCCTTGGCGAGCTCGTCGGGCACGAGGTTGCGGAGCGTGACGTCGTTCGCGAGCATGAGCAGGCGCACGTGCCGCCCGGCGTCCGCCGCCCTCGTGCCCTGCGGCGTGTCGCCGAGGATGACGCAGACCTCCGCCTCGAAGTCCAGACCCAGGCCGACGTCGCCGCCGGGCAGCGGGATGTCGTCGCGCGGGCCGAGCAGCACGCCCGAGCCGCCCTGGTAGACGAGGGGATCCGTCTCCAGGGTCTCGGGCGGCGCCGAGCCGCGCGCCTTGCGCACGAGGCGGACGTGGTTGAGGTAGGCCGAGGCGTCGATCCACTCGAAGGCCCGCGGGAGCGGGCAGCCGAGCGCGCGGGCGTCGAGCGGCTCGCCGGGCCCGCCCGCCTCGAGCGCGGCCGCGAGCGCGCCGAGCGCCGGGGCGACCCGCTCCCAGTCGTCGAGCGCCGCCTGCAGCGTCGGCGCGATCGCCGAGGCGCGCGCGAAGACGGCGCCGTCGCGCCGCGCGACGACGAGCGTCCCGTCGCGGCTGCCGTCCCGCAGCGTCGCCAGCTTCACAGGGGCAGTGTAGTAAGCTCCGGGGCCATGGCCAAGGACCACCAGGCGGCGCCCCCGGTCGCCGGCGGCGACGCCGCCAAGCTCGCCGAGATCCGGGCGAGCATCGACGCCACCGACGACGAGATCCTCCGCCTCCTCAACCGGCGCGCGGGCTTCGTCGCGGCGGTCGCCGACCTCAAGGCCGCGCTGCAGGTCCCGTTCTACGTCCCCTCGCGCGAGCGCCAGATCGCCGAGCGGCTCTCGGCCGCCAACCCCGGGCCCTTCCCCACCGAGTCGATCCGCTCCGTGTTCCAGGAGATCTTCAGCGCCTGCCTCAGCCTCGAGAAGAAGGTGCGCGTCGCCTACCTCGGCCCCGAGGGCACGTTCTCGCACCAGGCCGTCAAGCGGCAGTTCGGGCTCTCGGCGCGCGCCACGCCCATGGGCACGATCCCCGCGGTGTTCGAGGAGGTCGAGCGCGGCAACGCCGACTTCGGCGTTGTCCCCGTCGAGAACACGACCGAGGGCATCGTCCTGCACACGCTGGACAGCTTCATGGAGAGCGACCTCAAGATCAGCGCCGAGATCGCCCTCGAGGTGAACATGTGCCTTCTGGCGCGCGCCGGCACCGAGCTCCAGCAGATCGAGCGCGTCTACTCGATCCCCATCGCGCTCGGGCAGTGCCGCCGCTGGCTGGCCACGAACCTGCCGCGCGCCACCCTCGTCGAGGCGCGCTCGACGGCGGACGCCTCGCGCCAGGCCCATGACGACGCGCGCGGCGCCTCGGTGGCCTCGGAGATGGCCGCCAAGCTCTACGACCTCGAGGTGCTGCGGCGCAAGATCGAGGACCTCCCCTACAACATGACGCGCTTCCTCTTGCTCGGCCGCCAGCAGGCCGAGCCCACGGGCCGGGACAAGACGTCCGTCCTGCTCGTGACGCGCGACGAGCCCGGCATCCTCTTCCGCACGCTGGGCGCCTTCGCGCAGCGCGGGCTCAACATGACGAAGATCGAGAGCCGCCCCTCGCGCCGGGCGCCCTGGCAGTACGTCTTCTTCGTCGACATCGACGGTCACGAGCGCGACGAGCGGGTCGCCGCGGCGCTCGCCGAGGTGCGGGCCGGGTGCGAGTCGGTGAAGGTGCTGGGCTCGTACCCGAAGGCCGACGCGCCCGCCGCCACGCCGCCGGCGACGTAGCGCATCAGTCGATTTCGACGCGCGCGCGCGAACAGCGCAAGGCCCGGCCGGGCGCGGATCTGGGCGGTTTTGGGGCGTTTTCTCGAACGCTGTTGCGGGCTTCGCAACAGGTCCCGGTCCTCAAGGGCGCCCCGCCTGGACCGATATTCAACGGTGTCAATGGCAAAGAAGGTCCTGCTCGTCGACGACGATCCGTCGATCCACGCCGCGCTCCTCCGCCTCATCAGGGCGATGGGCTGCGACGCGATCACGGCCGCCTCGGCGACGGAGGCCATCGGCTGCCTCCGCTCGCAGCCCGTCGATCTGTGCATCACCGATCTGCAACTCGCCGACGGTGACGGGCGCGGCGTCGTGCGCGAGGCGCGCGCCGCCCGGCCGCCCGTGTCCGTCGTGGCCATGACGCCGCACGGGTCCGTGGGCGACGCCGTCGAGGCGCTGCGCATCGGCGCCGCCGACGTCCTCGGCAAGCCCTTCCACCTCTCGGCGCTCGAGGAGGCCCTGTCGCGCCTGCTCCTCGCCGAGCCGGCGCGCGGCGGCCGCGCCCGCCCCACGCCCGGCGTCGCCGTCATCGGCGATCACCCGGCCATGCGCCTGGTCCTCGATCGCATCGAGCAGATCGCCGACACCGACGCGAGCGTGCTCATCCGCGGGGAGACGGGCACGGGCAAGGAGGTCGTCGCGCGCCTCATCCACGGCGCGAGCCAGCGTCGCGGCGGGCCCTTCGTCGCCGTCAACGTGGCGGCCATCCCCGAGCCGCTCGCCGAGAGCGAGCTGTTCGGCCACGTGCGGGGCGCCTTCACGGGCGCCGACAAGGCTCGCACGGGCCGCTTCGCCGCCGCGCACGGCGGCACGTTGTTCCTCGACGAGATCGGCGAGATGCCCCGGGGCGTGCAGGTCAAGCTCCTCCGCGCGCTGCAGGAGCGCGAGGTGACGCCCGTGGGGGCCTCGGAGTCCGTCCCCGTCGACGTGCGCGTCGTCGCCGCCACCCACCGCGACCTCGAGGGCATGATCGAGGAGGGCACCTTCCGCGAGGACCTCTTCTACCGGCTCGACGTCGTGCCCATCGAGATCCCGCCGCTGCGCGAGCGGCGCCAGGACATCCCCGCGCTCGCCGACCACTTCCGCGGCGAGGTCAACGCGCGCGAGGGCCGCTCCGTGCCGGGCTTCGCCCTGGACGTCGTCCAGCGCCTGGGCGCCTACGACTGGCCGGGCAACGTGCGCGAGCTCGAGAACCTCATCGAGCGCCTCGTCGTCGTCGCCAAGAGCCGCATGGTGGTCATGGACGATCTGCCCGCGCACCTGCGCACGCCCGTCGTCGATCTCGAGAACGCGACCCTCGACCTGCCGGAGAGCGGCGTCGATCTGCGCATCTTCCTCACCCAGCTCGAGGAGCGCCTCATCGCGCAGGCCCTCGAGCGCACGGGCGGCAACAAGAACCGCGCCGCCGAGCTGCTCGGCATGAACCGCACGACCTTGGTGGAGAAGCTACGGAGGCGAAACGTCGCGTAAACATCCGTGAGACATCCGCCGATGAGCTCGTTCACGACGTGAGAGATCGTCGCCGATCGAGATCCATGTCGGTGAGCTGGCGACCGTCAGTGGAATGACGGCGTCACGAATCCGCGACCGCCAAAGCGATGACGGCCGCGGCGCGACACGCGCGCGATCACCCTTTCGCGACGCGGCTCCTGACACGCCATGAACGTGGCACGCGACGTGCTCTAGGCACGGGGCCATGGCGACCATCAAAGTGAAGAAGGCGGGCAAGGCGACCAAGAAGCCCGTCAAGGCGAAGAAGCAGGACCTCGTGGCGCGGCGCAACGAGTACGCCGCGAAGTTCTTTCCCTACATCGAGAAGGTCGCCCGGCGGCTCGCGCGCCGGTTGCCGGCGCACGTCGAGATCGACGACCTCATCTCGTCGGGCGTCATCGGGCTCATGGAGGCCGCCGAGCGCTTCGACCCGAACCGCGTCGATCGCTTCGAGGCCTTCGCCGAGTTCCGCATCCGCGGCGCCATGCTCGACGACCTCCGCTCGCGCGACACGCTCTCGCGCGACATGCGCCGCCTCTCCAACGAGCTGCGGGACGCCACCCGCCGCCTCGAGGCGCAGCTCGGCCGCGCGCCCGATCATGAGGAGATCGCCAAGCGCCTCGGCGTCGGCGTCGACGAGCTCTACGCGCGCCAGCAGAAGCTCTCCGGGTCGTCGGTGGTCGGCATCGACGACGCGGGCCCCGACCTGCTCGAGCGCACGGGCGACCAGTCGGCCACCGATCCGTTCGAGGCCGCCTCGCGCCGCGAGCTGCTCGGCCGCCTCGTGGGCGGCATCAGCGACCTGCCCGAGAAGATGCAGCAGGTGCTGTCGCTCTACTACTGCGACAACCTCAACCTCAAGGAGATCGGCACCGTCCTCGGCGTGACCGAGTCGCGCGTCTGCCAGATCCACGGCGAGGCGACCCGCCGCCTCCGCGACACCCTGGGTGAGCTGGCCGTGGAGGCCGCGGCCTGACGCTCTGATCTTCTAACTGCGCGACATCTTGAGCCAAAACCTCGAGCGGCGTTTTCCGCTCAAGGTTTTGGCTACCCGTGCCGATGGTGTAGGCATGCGCAACACCACCCGGCACACGTCGCACCGCCGTCCCCCGCTCGCCGCTCGTCCCGCGGCCGCTCCGACGCCGCCGCAGGTGGTGGCGAGCTCGAACAAGGTGGACACGCTTCGCCGCCTCGTCGCCGCGGGGCAGTACCACGTGAGCCCGAAGTACCTGGCGATGAAGATCTTCAAGGCCGCGGGCCTCGAGTAGCGCCCCGACCTGCGCGCCGGCGACCCACCCACGGGTCGCGCGCACCCCCGGGATCCTCCTCGCGCTCCGCGCGGTATCTCAGCGGAGGTCCCAGCCGCAGTAGTACGACGGCGCGCGCCCGAGCGGCGTGACCGTGACGGTGACCGTCTCACCCTCACCCACGTCCAGCACGAGGGGCGACGAGCGGCACGCCTCCGGGCCCGACGCCCTCGCCGCGCTGACGTCGCGCGAGCGCGCGTCGAGCGACCAGCGGCCCGCGGCGACGCGGGCGCAGGTCTTCTGGCCGCCCGTGAGCTCGGCGAGCTTGCGCGCGTGGCCGCCCTGCTCGCCCCAGACGCGCACGGGGTTCTTGTTCACCGCGCCCTCGTCGACGGTGCGGCAGAGGCAGAGGCGGCCTCCCCGGCCCGCGCCGGCGTCCACGGGCGCGATCCCGAGGACCACGCCGAGGGCGGCGAGCCGCGCGAGGCGCTTCGTGCTCACTCTTCCGGCTCGGCGAGCTCGACGCGGTTGCGGCCGTTGGCCTTGGCGCGGTACATCGCCGAGTCGGCGAGGCGCAGGAACGTGCTCTCGCGGCGGCGCGCCGTGCCGCCCGGCGCGAGGTGGTCGCGGTACGAGGCGACGCCGAGCGAGGCCGTGATGCGCGGCAGGGGCGTCGCGCCCCGCTCGCCCTCCGACCCCGGATCGAAGAAGACGGCGTCGGCGATGGCCTGGCGCAGCGACTCGGCGGTCTCCTCGGCGCGCTCGAGGTTCGCGCCGGGCAGGATGACGACGAACTCGTCGCCGCCGTAACGCGCGAGCAGGGCGGCCGCCGGCGCCTTGCCCGCGAGCAGCTGGCCGACCTTCTGCAGCGTCCAGCTGCCCGCGAGGTGGCCGAACCGGTCGTTGACCTCCTTGAAGCGGTCGAGGTCGAGGAAGCACATCGCCAGGTCCGTGCCCTCGCGGTCGGCGCGCGCGATCTCCTCCTCGAGGCGCGTGTGGAAGTAGCGGCTGTTGGCCAGGCCCGTCAGGTCGTCGACGCGCGCCAGGGCGCGCGCGCGGATGGCGTCGAGCGCGTTCTGGATCGACGACGACATGTACGCGGCGAAGATGCGGAGCAGCTCCTTGTCGCGCGGCGAGTAGGGTCCGCCCATGCGGCGGTTCGCCAGCACGAGCATGCCGCAGATCGACTCGCCCACGACGATCGGCACCCCCACGACCGAGCGGATCGGCTGGTCGGGCGCCGCCTCGAGGATCGGGTCGTCGGGCTCGAGGTGATCGGTCTGGGCGGGCCGGCCGCCGCCGTAGACGCGGCCCGCGAAGCCCTTGTCGCTGGGGATGCGCCGGCCGATGGCCTGCTGCGAGGCGGGGCCGAAGGAGGCGATGAACGTCAGGCGCGGCGCGGGCGAGCCGGCGAGCTTGGCGCGCGGATCGTCGAGCAGGATGCCGCCCGACTCGGACGGCACGAAGTCGTTGGCGCGCTCGAGGATCTCGCGGAGGGCGGCGTCGAGGCGCACGTCCCAGTGCTCGGTGTCCTGGTCGCGGCGCGCGCGCACGAAGAAGCGCGCGATCTCCTCGGGCGAGAGCGTGACGATCGGCCCCGGGGGGATGACGGGCGTCGGCACGGACAGCTCCTCCGTCCGTACCCGCTGCGGCACCGCCGCCATGTGCCTGCCCGAGTGCTCCTGATCCGCCACGCTGGGGCTCAATTAGAGCACATCTGGCCGTGAAGGTCAGACGACGTCGGCCGCCTCGGGGTCGAACGTCGTGCGGTAGGCGGCGCGCAGGCGCACGCGGCGCTCGAGGTCGCGGATGACGATGTCGGCCACGTCGAAGCCGTAGAGGTCCTGGATCGAGTGGATGCCGCCGGGCGTGAAGACGTTGAGCTCGAGGAGCTTGTCGCCCACGATGTCGACGCCCACGAAGTGCAGGCCGTCGGCCAGGAGCTTCGGCCGCAGGATGTCGCAGATGCGCGCCTCGACGGCGCCGAAGTCGCACTTGCCGCGCGCGGGCACGCCGTCGCGCGCGCCGCCGGGGCCGGTCACGGGGCGGCGGCGGTAGATGGCGACGCGATCGCCCGCGCGGATGGGCTCGGCGTTGAGCAGGAGGAGGCGCTTCTCGCCCTGCTCGCTCTCGGGCAGGTACTCCTGCGCGACGGCGTAGCCGTCCTTCGTGACCGTCGCCAGCATCTGGTTGATGTTCTTGATCTGCCGGCGGCGCACGTAGAAGACGTGCTCGTCGCCGCGCGGCGCGAGGGGCTTCAAGATGGCCGGCGCGTCGAGGGCGCGCACGAACTCCTTGAGGCGCCGCTTCGAGCGGGAGACGAGCGTGCGCGTGCGGACGTCGGGCGGGAAGTCGGCCAGGTACATGCGGCTGCCCGCGCGCCGCAGGCCCTCGGGGTCGTTGACGACGAGCGTCCCGCCGAGCTTGAGGCGCCAGCCGAAGTCGATGAGCGGCGCGGAGGGGTGGAGCACGCCCTCGCGGATGGGGTTGTAGCGCAAGAACACGACGTCGAAGGTGCCCAGCGTGTCCTCCTCGACGACGGCCTCGTCGGAGGCCAGGGCGCGCGCGTAGTCGGCGGGCTTGGGGTAGGCGCCCGCGCGCACGCGCGTCGTCACGCCGAGCACGTTGTTGTCGTCGAGGAACGACAGGTCGTCGACGGAGACGAAGCGCACGTCGTGGCCGCGGCGGTGGGCGGCGAGGGCGAGGTAGATCGTCGCGAAGGTCGGCTGTTGCTCGCGGGCCGCGGCGACGACGAAGCAGACGCGCATGATGATCAGGCCTTGGGGGAGGTGAAGGCCTGACGATAGCGCGAGAGGATGTCGCCCAGGCGATCGAGGGGCAGGGCGGGCGCGACGTGCCCCGTGGGCCCGCGCATCTCGTCGGCCATGCAGAGCGCGTTGACGATGGCCTCCTCGGTGCACTCGACGACGGCCTCGTAGAGCGGGTCGCAGGCCTCGTCGAGCAAGACCTCGAGCTTGGCGGTCATGAGCGAGGCGACGCGGGGCACGATGTTCGCCGTCGAGAACGCGACGACGATCTCCCCCGAGCCGTGGGCGGCGAAGGACCCGCACCGCCCGATGCCGAGCGCGGCGCGCTTGCACACGCGCACGAGCTGCGGCGAGAGCAGCGGCGCGTCCGTGGCGACGATCGTGATGATCGACCCGGCGTTGCGCTCGCGGCGCGGATCGCCGAACGCCGCCTCGAGCACCTCGCCCACGGGCACGCCGTCGACGCGCAGCGAGCGCATGACCCCGAAGTTCGACTGCACGAGGATGCCCACCGTGTGGACGTCGCCCGCGATCTCCACGCGCCGCGACGACGTCCCGATGCCCGCCTTGAAGTCGCAGGTGATGAGGCCCGTGCCCGCGCCCACCGACCCTTCGGGCACGGGGCCGCTCGCCGCCTGCTCGATGGCGCGGTAGACGTGCTCGGAGCGGACGTGGCGGCCCACGGCGTCGTTGAGCCACGAGTCGTCGCACTCGCCCACGAGGGGGATGACGACGTCCTCCTCGTTGCCGATCTTGGGCCACTTCCTCGTCATCCACTTGACGACGGCGTCCGAGACCTTGCCGACGGACATCGTGTTCGTGAGGAGGATGGGCGTCTCGAGCAGGCCCCACTCCTGCACCTGGGTGAGCCCCGAGACCTCGCCCGCGCCGTTGAGCACGAAGCCGCCCGCGACGGCGCGCTGGTTGAAGATGTCGGCGTTGGGCATGACGGCCGTGACGCCCGTGCGGACCGGCCCCTTGCCCACCTCGAGCGGCCCCTCGCCCTCGATGAGCGTCGTGTGGCCGACGCGCACGCCGCCCACGTCGGTGATGGCGTTCCAGGGCCCGACGGGGAAGCGGCCGATCGAGTAGCCGAGCCCGCGGAGGCGCGCGCGCGTCGTCGTCATTCCGCGTCGCCGCCGGCGGAGGCGCCGATGCGCGGCAGCTCCGTCTGGCGCGGATCGACGGTCGGACGTCCCTCGCGGGCCTCGGCGGCCTCCCGCGCCTCGCGGCGCTTGTCGCGCAGGCGCTTGAGCCCGCCCTCGAGGATGTCGCCGATGAGCGTGCGGTACTCGATGCCCGCCGCCGTGGCGATGAGGCAGAGGTCGGAGTAGCCCGGCGTGAGGCCGGGCAGGGGGTTCACCTCGATGACGTAGAACTCGCCCTTGGGCGTGAGGCGCAGGTCGACGCGCGCCACGTCGCGGCAGTCGAGCGCCGCGAACGTCTCGCGGCACACGCGCTCGATGGCCTTGAGCTCCGCGGGCGTGAGCTGGGCGGGGCACTCGTAGCGGACGTGCTTCTCCCACTCCTGCTTGATCTGGAAGTCGTAGACGGGCCGCTGGTTGCTCTTGTCCTTGAAGAGGATCTCCATGGGCGGCAGCACGCGCGGCCGGCGGTCGCCGAGGAGCCCGACGGTGAACTCGCGCCCGGGGATGTACGCCTCGATGAGGGCCGGCTGCCGGTACCGCTCGATGAGCTCGCGGACGATGGCCCGCAGCGCCTCCTCGTCGTCGACGACCGAGGCGGACGCCGACACGCCCTTCGACGAGCCCTCCTGGTTGGGCTTGACGATGAGCGGGAACTTGAGCTTGGGCGAGAGGCGCTCGCGCCCCGTCTCCATGACCTGGAACTCGGCCGTGAGGATCTCGTGCTGCATGAGCACGCGCTTCGAGAGCGCCTTGTCGAGGGCGATGGACAGCGTCGCCGCGTCGGAGCCCGTGTAGGGGATGCCCATGAGCTCGCAGAGCGCGGGCACGGCGGCCTCGCGGTTGCGGCCCGCGACGCCCTCGGCGATGTTGAAGACGAGGTCGACGGGCGTCTGCATGAGCTGGCGCGGCAGCTCGGCCGTCGCCTCGAACGGGAGCACCTGGTGCCCGTAGCTCTCGAGCGCGTCGCGGATGGCCTCGATCGTCTCGGGGGCGTCGTACTCGGCCTCGGCGTCGTTGCCGCCCTTCGGGTCGACGCGCTTGACGTTGAACGTGAAGCCGATGCGCAGCGGCTCGGCGGGCCGCCGCCGCCGCGCGCCCGGCTTGATGACCAGGCCCTGCCGCCGCGCCGCGCTCTCGACGATGGACTGGATCGTCTCGTCGTAGCTGAGCGCCTCGCGCCCCGACGCCGCGAAGAGGCTCGAGCCGTGCTCGAGCGACGGCAGCGCGTTGACCTCGAGCAGGTAGATGCGGCCGTCCTCGCCGAGCCGGAAGTCGACGCGCCCCACGTCGCGGATGCCGAGGGCGCGCGTCGCGGACTTCGAGATGGCCTGCAGGCGCGAGGTCACGTCGCGCGGCAGCTCGGGCGGGCAGCGCACGGAGACCTTGCTCGCCTCGGCGGACTTGAGCCGGTAGTCGTAGAGGTTGAAGCGCGACTTCGCGGACGGCTCGACGAGGTAGTCGACGGGCAGGAGCACGCCCTCGTCGCCGCGGCCCTCGAGGAAGGGGACCGTGACGTCCGTGCCGGCCACGAACTCCTCGACCAGCACGCCGTTCGGGTAGGCCCGCAGCGCGCGCGGCAGGAGGTCGCCGAGGGCCTTCGGGTCGCGCGCGATGGCGTCGTCGGCGATGCCCTTCGACGAGCCCTCGTAGTTCGGCTTGACGATCACGGGGAAGGCCAGGCCGAGCGACCCGGGATCCTTGAGGCGCTTGTGCTCCTCGGGCGTGACGAAGCGGCCCCGCGGCGTGTCGATCCCGCGCTGCGAGAGCACGAGCTTGGTGAGCCACTTGTCGAGCGTCACCGTGAGGACGTAGGCGTCGGAGCCCGTGTACGGGAACCCGAGCTCCTCGAAGAAGGCCGGGTAGAACGCCTCGCGCGTGCGGCCGCGCCGGCCCTCGGCCGTGTTGAAGATGAGGTCGGGGCCGAAGCCCTCGAGGCGCGCCGCCAGGTGCGACGCGGGGCCCGTGACCTCGATGGTCTCGACCTCGTGGCCGCCCGCGCGCAGGCCGTCGGCGATGGCCTGCACGGTCTCCGCGCTGTCGAACTCGGCCTCTTCCTCGCTGTCGGTGAGCCGGAGGTTGTGCGAGAACGCGATGCGCATCGGGGGGGCCTCGGTCAGCCTAACAAAATTCCGCCGCGTCCGCCGAGCGCTTCGGCGACCTTCTCGGCGAGCTTCTTGAGATCCTCGCTCGGCCGCACGAGGTACGCGTCGACGCCCGTCGCGAACGCCTCCTTGACCGAGTCGTAGGACGGGTAGGCGGTGTAGAGCACCGACGCGCAGTGCGGCAGCAGCCGCTGGGCGTGCTCGATGACGCGCAGGCCGGACGTGCCCGGCAGGTGGCGATCGGCGAGCACGAGGTCGAACGACTCGCGCTTGAGCAGGGAGAGCGCCTCGTCGCCGTCCTTGGCGGCCGTCACGTGGTGGTGCTTGCCGAGGTAGTCGGCGATGAGCTGCCGCCGCGCCCCCTCGACCTCGACGACGAGGACGCGCCCCGAACGATCGTCGCCCTTTCCCGCCTTGGGCTTGGGCCGCGCGAGCTGCTCGTCGCGGCGCGAGAGGGCGCGCCTGATTCGAAAGCGCAGGTCCTCGACGTCGCGGATGGGCTTCTCGATGTAGTCGTGGGCGCCGATGTCCAGCGCCTCGACGGCCGAGTCGTAGGAGGTGTAGCCCGTGATGAGCACGATGGCGGGCGAGGGCGTCAGCGCCCGCGCCGCGCGCAGGACGTCGAGCCCCGACGCGCCCGGCAGGTTCTTGTCGGTGAGCACGAGGTCGAAGCGCCGCTTCTGCATGAGGTCCATGGCCTCCTCGGCGGAGGCCGCCGTCGTGACCCGGTAGCCGCCCCGGCGCAGGGCCTCGCGGAGGACCGTGAGGACGACGGCCTCGTCGTCGACGACGAGCACCTCGTGGCCCGTCGGCACGACGGGCGTGTGGGCGCGCGGCGCCGCCTCGGCGGCGATGAGCGAGACGTCGATGTCGCGGTGAGGCGCGGGCGTGCGCGTCCGCTCGTGGCCCGAGAGGATGCCGTGCCGCGCGAGCACCTCGACGATGCGCACGCCGAGCGCCTCG
>DASZWW010000116.1:0-2915 GCA_035546175.1 Polyangia bacterium | reverse complement strand
CCGTAGTACGAGAGGACCCGGGTGGACGGACCGCTGGTGTTCCGGTTGTCATGCCAATGGCATCGCCGGGTAGCTATGTCCGGAACAGATAACCGCTGAAAGCATCTAAGCGGGAAGCTGACCTCCAGATTAGGAATCCCGGGGCGTAAGCCCCCTGAAGACCCCATGTAGACGACGTGGTTGATAGGCCGGGTGTGGAAGCGCTGCAAAGCGTGGAGCTAACCGGTACTAATCGGTCGAGAGGCTTGGTCACCATTACTTTCTTCTATCGTTGATGCACCGTTTATGAGGTCGAGTAGCGCTTGATTGCGACTCAAGACACAAAAGATTCGTCAGCCGCGAAAACCTGGCAATTGCCAGCCGGACGCGGCGCTCGGAAAGCCTCAATTGAGGCCAACGAGGACAAAAGATTCCGGCGGTCTTACCGGAGGGGTTACACCCGATCCCATCCCGAACTCGGAAGTTAAGACCTCCAGGGCCGATGGTACTGCAGGGGGGACCCTGTGGGAGAGTAGGTCGCCGCCGGGAATTATTTGAAAAGCCCCTCGAGCTCGCTGGCTCGAGGGGCTTTTTTTTGCCCGCTGCCCTGCCCTGCCCTGCCGGCGCTAGCGCTTCGTCGCCGCCGGGGCGTCGAGCTTGGCGAGGTGGCGGCCGAAGCGCTCGGCGATGAGGTGCTCGACGCAGTAGTTGGCGACGGAGAGGCGCTTGCGCCCGCAGCCGACCTTGCGGCAGTCGAGCTTGCGCTCCTTGAGCTCGCCGAAGTGCTCCTCGAGGCGCGCGAGGCAGTAGGCGCGCAGCGTGGAGGCGCGGTCGATGTCGCGCAGGCGCTTGGCCGTGGGCGGCTCCGGACGGCAGAGGATCATTCCGCCCTCGAGCTCCTCGGGCCAGATCGAGAGCCAGGCCCGCCCGCACTCGGGGCACTGGCGCAGCTCCTCCCACTCGGCGAGCTCGACGACGGGCCATTGCATGATGCTGTCGTCGTCGACGCGCCCCCAGGAGGGACGCGCGCTGCATGAGCACGTCTGCGTCGAATCCACCGCGGAGAGCTATTCTGCCCCGAAAATCCGCCCGGTCCAAACTCGCGCTCCCTGCCCGTCGGGCCGCCCCGTATATACTTCGGCCCCCATGGCGACCCCCGATCCCGAGGCCCTGCGCGTCCTGCGCGAGCGCGGCTTCATCCAGCAGCTCAGCGACGAGGAGGAGCTCGGCAAGCAGCTCGCGGGCGGGCGCGTGACCTTCTACGCGGGCTTCGACCCGACGGCGTCGAGCCTGCACCTCGGGCACTTCCTGCCGCTCATGGCCATGGCGCACCTGGCCCGCGCGGGGCACCGGCCCATCGCCGTCCTCGGCGGCGGCACGGCCATGGTCGGCGATCCCAGCGGCAAGACCGAGCTGCGGCAGATGCTCACGCCCGAGGCCATCGCCGACAACCGCGTGGCCATCGAGAAGCAGGTGCGGCACGTCCTGGCGGCGGCGCCCGACGCCGTCGTCGTCGACAACGGCGAGTGGCTGCTGCCGCTCAAGTACGTCGACTTCCTGCGCGAGATCGGCAGCCACTTCAGCGTCAACCGCATGCTCACCATGGAGGCCTACAAGCTGCGCCTCGAGAAGGGGCTCTCCTTCATCGAGTTCAACTACCAGCTGTTGCAGTCGTACGACTTCCTCGTCCTCCGGCGGCGCTACGGATGCACCCTGCAGATCGGCGGCGACGACCAATGGGGGAACATCGTGGCGGGCATCGAGCTCATCCGGCGCGTCGACCAGGCGCACGCGTACGGATTGACCCATCCGCTCATCATGACGGCGGCGGGCACGAAGATGGGCAAGACGGCCGCGGGCGCCGTGTGGCTCGACCCGCAGCGCACGAGCCCGTACGACTTCTACCAGTACTTCATCAACGTCGACGACCGCGACGTCGTGCGCTTCCTCAAGCTCTTCACGGTGCAGCCCCTCGCCGAGATCGCCCGCTTCGAGACGGTCGAGGGCGCCGAGCTGCGCGACGCGAAGAGGCTGCTCGCCCACGGCGTGACGGCGATCGTGCACGGCGCGGCGGCCGCCGACGAGGCCCAGCGCGCCGCCCAGGCGGCGTTCGGCGGCGGCGGCGCTCAGGCGTCGATCCCGACGTACACGGTCGCCGGGACGGAGCGGATCGTCGACGTCCTCGCGGCGAGCGGGCTGGCGGCGAGCAAGAGCGCCGCGCGTCGCCTCGTCGAGCAGGGCGGCGTCCGCCTCGGCGACCGCAAGATCACCGGCGTCGAGGACGCGCTCCGCCCCGAGGAGATCGGCGATGGCGTGCTCCTGCACGCGGGCAAGAAGAGCGTGCGGCGCCTCGTGCTCGAGGGCGACGCCGCCGACGGCTGCTGACGGCTCTCGTCGAGGACGTTTGAGGCGGCCATGCGGCGAGCGGCGCGACGGCGGGGCGCCGGGCGCTCGCGCTCCCCTCCCGGCCGGCTGCTCCGAGCTGCCCGAGGCCGGCGCGGTGACCGGCCGGATCAGTCCGCGGCGGCCTTCAGCTCGTCCGTGACGTCGCGGCCGACGACGTGGCCGCCCGGCGTGGGGCGGAGGCGGATGAAGCGGATGGCGGGGAAGCGGGCGATGACCTCGTCGAGCGTCGGGTCGTCGCCACGGCGGGCGAGGCCCACGACGCGGGCTTCGCCGAAGCGGTAGGCGCCGGACGGCGGCAGCGGCGGGACGGCGAGCAGGAACGACGCGCGCTCGGCGAGCGCCGGCGGCAGCGCCACGAACGAAGCGGGGACGTCGCCGAGGACGAGGAGCTCGCCCGCGACGGGCGCCAGCGCGGCGTCCTCCTTCACGGCGAGGTCGAGGTCCTTGATGCCGCCGTCGACGTGGAAGACACGGGCGCCCCGGCGGACGCCGTCCGCGACGGCGCGCCGGGCGGCGGCGAGGCGCGCGTC
>DASZWW010000115.1:0-12836 GCA_035546175.1 Polyangia bacterium | reverse complement strand
GGTCGAGGCGCCGCCCGTCGCCGCGCCGCCCGTCGAGGCGCCGCCCGCGGCGCCCCCGCCGATGGCCGTGGCGCCCCCGCCACCCCCGCCCGGTCTCCCGCCGGGCTTTTCGGCCTCGCAGCTGACGCTGGTGCCCGGGGTCCACACGCACGACGGCTTCTTCGCGCGCGTGCAGCTCGGCGTCGCCTCGACGACCTTCCGCATCGACGGGATCCCCGGCACTTTCTCGCAGACCAACGCCGCGCTCAACATCCAGCTCGGCGGCGCGCTCACGCCGCACGTCATCCTCTTCGGAGAGCTGTTCGGCAACACCAACGGGTCGACGTTCGACGCGCCGGGCTCGCCCGCGGCGACGCCCGGCAACGACAAGTCGGGCGCGACCTTCGGCGGCATCGGCATCGGCACCGCCTACTGCTTCATGCCCGTGAACGTCTGCCTCACGGGCACGCTCGCGCAGACGTCGGTGACGCCGACGGGCGTGCTGGCGATGGGACGGACCCAGCGCAAGCAGACCGACTCGGCGGGCGCGATCAAGGTCGGCGTCACCAAGGAGTGGTGGGTCAGCGGCGACTGGGGCATCGGCGCCGCCGTCCAGTACCTCGCCTCGGGCGCCATGCACGACTCGGAGCCCTACGCCAACATCGCCGACCCCGTCTGGCACGCGCAGGCGTTCTCGCTGCTCGCGTCGTTCACCTACAACTGAGCGAGCGCGCGCTACTTGCGCGACTCGACGAACCGGAGGCGCAGGTCGTAGAGGAGGCTCTCGAGGAGCTTGTCCTCGTCGGGCGTGAGGTTGCCGCGCGTCTTGTCCTGCAGCATGGCGAGGATGTCGATCGTGTGCTTCGCCATGGGCAGGTCCCGGGCGGCCCCGCCCGCGCCGGGGCGCTCGAGCTCGCCGAGGTGCATGAGCGCCGAGCTGCCGAGCGACAGCACGAACGTGTGAAAGTCGACCGTCGGGATGTCCGACGGCTGCGGCGCCTCCGCCGGCTTGCCCGAGGGCGGCTGCGGCGGCTCCTCGACGCGCGCCGTCCCCTTGTCGTCGGCGAAGATCCGCCGATCGGTGACGGTGAACCCGCCGCCCGGTTTCTGCTCCGCCTTGTCCCCGTCCTTCGCGTCCGAGCTCATGGCGGTGAAGGTTACGCGATCAGACGCCCGGAGGTCACTCGGCCGTGGTCTCGGCGCCCTCGTCGTCGTCGAGGTCGTCGTCCACGTCCTCGTCGCCGCCGAAGACGCCCTTGCCGGCGACGTCCTCGAGGGCCTTGAGGTGCTTCTCGTAGTCCTTGCGGGTCACGAGGCCCTTCTTGATGTTGCGCTCGATGGTGCGCTTGTCGAAGAGACGTTCGTTCTTGGCTGCTTCGGCGTCACGGCTCATGGCGGGGGATTAGCTAGCACGAACATGGGAAATATCCTAGCGGGCGACGGAGTTGGGGGTTGTAAGCTGGCGCCCGCCCGCCCCACCCCTTCCCACACGAGCCCCACCCGAGCCAAAAAAGGAGCCCCGAGAGCGCATGGACGTCAGGGTCATCAACGATCTGGTTCAGCAGCAGTCCGCCTTCGTCGAGTCGCTCACGGCGGAGGTCGGCAAGGTCATCGTCGGTCAGAAGGCGATGATCGAGCGCATCCTCATCGGCCTCCTCACGGGCGGGCACGTGCTGCTCGAGGGCGTGCCGGGCCTCGCGAAGACGCTGACGGTCAAGACGCTCGCCGACGCGCTGGAGATGCGCTTCCAGCGCATCCAGTTCACGCCCGACCTGCTGCCGGCCGACATCGTCGGCACGACGATCTACAACCAGGCCAAGAGCGAGTTCGTCTCGAAGAAGGGGCCCATCTTCGCCAACCTCGTGCTGGCCGACGAGATCAACCGCGCGCCCGCCAAGGTGCAGTCGGCGCTGCTCGAGGCCATGCAGGAGCGGCAGGTCACGATCGGCGACACGACGCACCTCTTGCCCGACCCCTTCCTCGTCATGGCCACCCAGAACCCCATCGAGCAGGAGGGCACCTACGCGCTGCCCGAGGCGCAGCTCGACCGCTTCATGCTCATGATCAAGGTCGGCTACCCGACGAAGGAGGACGAGCGCGCCATCATGGACCGCATGACGAGCGGCATGAAGGTGAGCGCCGGGCCCGTCGCGACGCCGGCGCGCATCGCCGAGGCCCGCTCGGTCGTCAGCCAAGTGTACATCGACGAGAAGATCAAGGACTACATCGTCAGCATCGTGCACGCGACGCGCGAGCCGAAGGCGCACGGGCTCGGCGAGCTCGCCGACTTCATCTCCTTCGGCGCCAGCCCGCGCGCGTCGATCTACCTGAACCTGGCGGCGCGCGCGCACGCGTTCCTGCGGCACCGCGGCTACGTCACGCCCGAGGACATCAAGGCCGTGGGCGTCGACGTGCTCCGCCACCGCGTCATCCTCACCTACGAGGCCGAGGCCGAGGAGATCACGTCGGAGACCATCATCCGCAAGCTCTTCGAGCACGTGGAAGTGCCGTAGCTCGCCGCCGGCGCACGCAGCGATGCTGACCCGCGACCTCCTCAAGAAGATCCGGAAGATCGAGATCGTCACCGAGCGCCTCGTGCGCGATCGGATGGCGGGGCAGTACCACTCCGTCTTCAAGGGCAGCGGCATCGCCTTCTCCGAGGTGCGCCAGTACATGGCCGGCGACGACATCCGCCTCATCGACTGGAACGTGTCGGCGCGCATGAACGACACCTACGTCAAGCTCTTCACCGAGGAGCGCGAGATGACGGTGCTGCTGCTCGTCGACATGTCGGCGTCGGGGCGCTTCGGGTCGCGCGTCCAGGAGAAGCGCGAGCTGGCGGCGGAGATCGCGGCGGTGCTGGCGTTCTCGGCCATCCGCAACAACGACCGCGTGGGCCTCGTGATCTTCACCGACGAGGTCGAGCACTTCGTGCCTCCGAAGAAGGGCAAGAAGCACGTCTTGCGCGTCATCAGCGAGATCCTCTCGTTCGATCCCCGGAGCCCCCGCACGAACATCGCGGGCGCGTTGCAGTTCGTGGGGCGCATCGCGCGGCGCCGCGCCGTCACGTTCCTCATCTCCGACTTCCTCGCGCCCACGGAGACGTACGAGCGCGCGCTGCGCATCACCTCGCGGCGCCACGACCTCGTGCCCGTGAGCGTGACCGATCCGCTCGAGCTCGGGCTGCCGGAGGTGGGGCTCGTCGAGCTCGGCGACCCCGAGACAGGCGAGGTGGTGGTGTTCGACACGAGCGGGCCCGAGGCCAAGGCCTTCGCGCGCGAGGCGAGGCGCGCCGTCGAGGCGCGCGAGTCGCTGTTCCGTCGCCTCGACATGGACGCGCTGCGGGTGAGCACGGACAAGCCGTATCTGCCGGCGCTGACGTCGTTCTTCGAGGCGCGGGCGCGGAGGTTGCGGCATTGATGTCGAAGGGCCCACCTCCCTCGCCCCGCCGGGGAGCGGGAGCTCGTCTCGCGGTCGCGCTGGCGCTGGCGGCGGTGGCGTTCACCTGCGTGCCGAGCGGGGCCACCGCGAGCGTCGTGGACTCGCCAGGGCCGGACGGGGGCGTCGTCGATCGGGACGCGCCCACGGTGACGGCGCGCGTGCAGGCGGGCGACGCCGTGCGCGTCGGCGACGCCATCGCGCTCGTCGTGACGGCCATCTCGCGGAAGAACGTGCCCGTCAACCTGCCGGGGACGCTCGAGCTCGGCGCGTTCTCGCTGCTCGACCGCAAGGAGAACGAGCAGGACCTCGGCGACGGGCGCGTCCGCCACGACTTCACGCTGACGATCGCGGCGTACGAGCCGGGCGACAAGGAGATCCCGTCGGTCGAGGTCACGTACCTCGGAAAGGCGGGCGACGTGCGGACGGTCCGCACGGCGCCGCTGCCGCTCAAGATCACGAGCCTCATCGCCAACGAGCCCGAGCCGGCCCTCAAGGAGGCGTCGGCGCCCGTCGCCGTGCTCGAGGAGAACAAGCCCCTCATCTACGGCGGGCTCGGCCTGCTCGCGGCCGCGCTGGGCGCGCTCGTCACGTGGCTGGTCGTGCGACGCCTGCGCGCGCGCGTCATCGTGCGGCCCGGCCCGCCGCCGCGGCCCGCGCACGAGATCGCCCTCGAGAAGCTGGACCGCCTCGGGCAGTACGGCTTCCTCGAGGACGCCGACAACCGCCCGTTCTACTTCGCCGTCTCCGAGGTCATCCGCGAGTACCTGGGCGCGCGCTTCGGCTTCGACTCGCTCGAGCTCACGACGGACGAGCTCATCGAGGAGCTCAAGCGGAGGGCGGGACGCGAGCTGGGCCTCTTCGGGGGCGAGATCAGGGGCTGGCTCGCGGCGTGCGACCTGGTGAAGTTCGCCAAGATCTCGCCGTCGGCCACGGAGGCGCGCGGCACGCTCGAGACCGCGCTGCGCATCGTCACCTCGACGCGGCCGCGGCCGGAGACGCCCGAGACCGCCGACGCGCCGGCCGGCGGCGCCGCGGAGGCCGCCCGTGGCTGAGCCGACCAAGCCCGCGCCGCCGCGGCGGGCCGCCATCCCCTACGCCCTCATCGCGGGCGTGTTCGCGCCGCTGGCCGTCGCCTACCTCGTCTTGCTCCGCAACGTCGAGGGCTTTCGCTTCGCGCACCCGGCGGCGCTCGCGCTCCTGCCCATCGCCGTCGCCCTCGTGCTGTGGGCGGGGCTCGTGCGCGGCCCCGGCCGGCGCGGCGTCTTCGCCTACTCGCGCGCCGGCGAGCTCGGGGCGCAGCCGCGCGGCCTCGTGGCCCGCCTCGCCGACCTGCCCCTCGTGCTGCGCCTGGCCGCCGTCGTGCTCGTGGGCGTCGCGCTGGCGCGCCCGCAGACGACGCGCGTCGCCGACGACCTCGAGATCGAGGGCATCGACATCGTCATCGCGCTCGATCTGTCGGGCTCGATGTCCGAGACCGACCTCGTGCCGACGCGCCTCGACGCCGCGAAGATGGTCATCGACGACTTCGTGCGGCGCCGCCCCTCCGATCGCATCGGTCTGGTCGTCTTCGGGCGCGAGGCGTACACGCACGTGCCCCTCACGCTCGACCACGGGACGTTCCTGCGCATGCTCGCCGAGCTGCGCCTCGGCATCGTCGACGGCCACGGCACGGCCATCGGCAACGGCATCGGCGTCGCGCTCAACCGGCTCCGCCACTCCGACGCGCGCTCGAAGGTGATCATCGTGCTCACCGACGGCGAGAACAACGCCGGCAACATCTCGCCCGAGCAGGCGGCGCAGTACGCGCAGACGCTCAAGGTGAAGATCTACACGATCCTCGCGGGCGACAACGATCCCGACTCGGCCGACCGCCCCGGGCTGCCGCCGCGCAACCCCGTCAACCCGAAGCTCCTCGAGCAGATCGCCTCGATGACGGGCGGCACGCCCTACCTCGCGACGGACACGCTCGCCCTCAAGGAGCGGTTCCAGAACATCCTCGAGGACCTCGAGAAGTCGCGCCTGCACGATCGCGGCGTCCTCTACGGCGAGCTCTACCGGCGCTTCCTCGGCGTGGGCTTCGCGCTGCTCGTGCTCGAGACGGCGCTGCGCCTCGGCCGCCTGCGGAGGCTGCCGTGAGGTTCGCCAACCCGCACGCGCTGTGGCTGCTCGCCGTCGTGCCGGCGGCCGTGCTCGCCTACGCCGTCGCCTTCGCGCGGCGGCGGCGCCTGCTGGCGCGCCTCGGCGACGCGCCGCTCGTCGCCAGGATGGCGGCCGACGTCTCCGTGGCGCGCAAGCGCGCGCGGGCCGGGCTCGTCGTGCTCGCGCTGGCGCTCCTCGCCGTCGCGCTCGCGCGCCCCCAGGCGGGCGGCCGGGCGCGGCTCACGAAGGAGCCCGGCCTCGACATGGTCGTCGCCCTGGACTTCTCGCGCTCGATGCTCGCCAAGGACGTCTACCCCTCGCGCCTCGAGCGCGCCAAGCGCGAGCTCGAGCAGCTCATGGACGGGCTGGCGGGCGATCGCATCGGCCTCGTCGCGTTCGCGGGCGAGACGCTCTCCTACCCGCCCACGACGGACTACGCCGCCGTGAAGCTCTTCTGGCGCGACCTCAACCCCTGGGACATGCCGGTGGGCGGCACGGCCATCGGCCAGGCCATGAACGCCTCGCTCGATCTGCTGACGCGCCTGCGCGCCAAGGGCGGCCCGTCGCGCGCGCAGATCATCCTCCTGCTCACGGACGGCGAGGACACCGACAGCGAGCCGCTCGCCGTGGCCGACGAGGCCTCGAAGCTGGGCGTCAAGGTGTTCACGGTCGGCATCGGCTCGCGCTCCGGCGAGCTCATCCCCGAGTACGACGAGACCGGCAAGGTCACGGGCTACGTCAAGGACGCCGACGGCAAGTACGTCACCTCGCGCCTCGCCGAGGACATGCTGATGCAGATCGCCCAGAAGACGGGCGGCGAGTACTTCCACGCGGATCCCAAGCGCTTCGGCGTCGACGAGATCGCCCACGCGCTCGCCGGGCTCAAGCGCAGCGAGAACGAGGCGCGCGTCGTCAAGCAGTACGACGAGATCTACGAGCTCTTCGCGCTGCCCGCGTTCCTCTTGCTCGTGGGCGAGGCGTGCATGAGCGAGCGGCGGCGCCGCGCGCGCCCCGCGGCGCCGCCGCGGACGTCCCGGACGCCCGGGGGCGCGTCGTGAGGCGCCTGGGGCCGCTCGCGCTGCTCGCGCTCTCGCCGCTGCTCGTCGGCTTCGAGCCGCTGCGCAGCCGCAACGGCGAGGTCGAGCAAGGCAACGCGCTCATGAAGAGCGGCAACGCCGAGGAGGCGCTCAAGCATTACGACAAGGCGATCGCGGCGCTGCCGGGTGAGCCGGGCGCGCACTTCGATCGCGGCGCGGCCCTCTACGCGCTCCAGCGCTTCGACGAGGCGGGCGAGGAGTTCCTGCGCGCCAGCGAGGCGAAGGACGGCGCGCTCAAGGCCCAGGCGTTCTACAACCTCGGCAACGCCTTCTTCAAGAAGGAGAAGTACAAGGAGGCCATCGAGGCCTACAAGCGGACGCTGGCGCTCGATCCACACGACGAGCACGCCAAGTGGAACCTCGAGCTCGCGCTGCGCAAGCAGCAGGAGCAGAAGGACAAGGACAAGGACAAGGACAAGAAGGACCAAGACAAGAAGGACGACAAGAAGGACGAAAAGAAGGACAAGGATAAGCAGGACAAGGACAAGCAAGACCAGGACAAGAAGGATCAGGACAAGAAGGACAAGGACAAGCAAGACCAGCAGAACCAGGACCAGCAGAAGCAGGACCAGCAGAAGAACGACGCGGCCAAGCAGCCGCCCCCGCCGGCCGACGAGCAGCAGATGAACGCCGTCCTCGACAACCTCGAGCGCAGCCCCAAGGACCTCGAGAAGGAGCGCGCCCGCCTGCGGGCGATTCGGCGCCGCCCCCCCGCCAAGGACTGGTAAACCCAGACCGCCGATGCGTCCCGCTCTCCGCCGCTCGAGGCTCTCCGCCGCCGCTGGCGTCGTCGTCGTCTTGGCGCTCGGCCTGGCGCGCCCGGCGGGCGCGGCCGAACCGACGCTCACGATCTCCCTCGATCGCGAGGCGGCCGCGCCCGGAGAGCCGTTCCAATGCGAGGTCCAGCTCTCGCTCTCGAACGGCGCCGACGCGGAGGACTTCCGCCCGCCCGAGCTCAGGGGCCTGCGCGTCCTCTCGGGCCCGCAGGCCGGCCAGTCGACGCAGATGCAGATCGGCGGCGGCCAGACGATCGTCCAGAACGTCTACACCTGGACCTACGAGCTCATGATCCCCCCGGGCGCCAAGGGCCCGTTCACCATCGGCGGCGCGCGCGTGCGCGTCGGGGGACGCGACCTCAAGTCCAACACCATCACGGTGCGCGTCGGCTCGGGGCCGCCGGCCTCGAACCCGCGCCGCGGGGGCATGCCGCCCGGGTTCCCCTTCGACATGTTCGGGCAGCCCCAGGCGCCGCCCGCGGAGGCGTCGGGCGGCGAGACGTTCGTGCGCGTCGTCGCCGACAAGACGCGCGTCTTCGTGGGCGAGCCCGTCGTCGTCACCTGGTCGCTCTGCTCGCCGCAGGCGCGCCTCAACTACAACTCGACCACCGAGCCGCGCACGGACGGCTTCTGGACCGAGGACGTGCCGTCGACGACGCCGCGCGGGCAAGCCACCCAGGAGACCATCGCCGGCCGCGCCTACAACGTCTCGACGATCATGCACAAGGCGCTCTTCCCCCTGCGCGAGGGCAAGCTCGCGGTGACGCCCCTCGAGCTCGAGGTCGCGCAGGTCGACTTCTTCGGCATGGCGGTGCGCTCGCAGAAGCTCAAGAGCGAGGGCCTGGCCATCGAGGCCATGCCGCTGCCGCGCGAGGGCCAGCCGCCCGGCTTCGACCCGAGCAACGTCGGCCAGTACAGCCTCGCGGCGCACGCCGATCGCACGGCGGTCGCCGTCGGCGAGGCCGTCACGGTGTCGATCGAGATCAAGGGCGTCGGCAACGTGCGCAACGTGCGGGCGCCCGGGCTCGCGGCGCCCGCCGGCTGGAAGGCCTACCCGCCCAAGGAGAACGTCGCGCTCGACGAGCCGGGCGGCGTCGGCGGCACGAAGACCGTCGAGGTGCTGCTGCTCCCGGAGGGCCCCGGCGCCGTCATGCTCCCGGCGCTCGAGCTGCCCACGTTCGATCCGGTGGCCAAGCGCTACGTGACGCTCAAGACCGACCCCATCCGCCTCGAGGCGACGGGCGCGGCGGCGGCGACGGGCGCGGCGACGAGCGCGCCGGGCAGCGGCGGCGCCGCCGGCCCCGCCGTCGAGAACGTCATCGGCGCCGCGATCCGCCCCATCCGCGCGCGCACGCGGCTCGGCCGCGACGTCGGCACGACCTTCCTGCGCTCGCGCGCCTTCGTGTGGCTGCTGTTCCTGCCGCCGCTCGCCTTCGGCCTCATCGTGCTCGTCGACCGCGTCCGCGAGCGCCTCTCGATCGACACGCACCGCACGCGCCGCCGCCGCATGCGCACGATGGTGCGCAAGCACCTCGGCGCCGCCGTCGCCCACCGCGACGCGGGCCGCGCGACGGCCTTCTACATCGAGATCGACCGCGTGCTGCGCGAGGTCCTCGCGGCGCGCCTCGGCCGCGGCGTCACGGGCCTGCGCCGCGACGAGCTCGAGGCGACGCTCGGCGAGCGCGGCATGCCCGCCGACCTCACGGCGCGCCTGCTCGCCGAGCTCGAGTCCTGTGACCAGGCGCGCTTCGCGCCCGGCGGCGAGACGGAGGGCACCGCCGCCATGAGCGCCGCCCTCGAGCGCGCCGACGAGCTCATCGGCCTCGTCGAGAAGACGCGGCTGAGCGAGGAGGCCCGCGCGTGAGGCGCCTCGTGCTCTCCCTCGCGTTGGTGGCGACGCTGCTCGCCGCCGGCCCGGCGCGCGCCGACCGCCTCGAGGAGGCGTGGAAGCGCGGCAACGACGCCTACCTCCACGGCGACTACGACGCCGCCGTCGCCGCCTACGAGGAGCTCGATCGCCAGGACGTCGTCTCGCCCGATCTCTTCTTCAACCTCGGCGACGCGTACTTCAAGAAGGGCGCCCTCGGCCCCGCGATCTGGGCCTTCGAGCGCGCCGCCGCCCTCGATCCCGACGACGACGACGTGCGCTTCAACCTCGAGCAGGCCCGCAAGCTCGCCGCGCGCCAGGCCCACGACAAGATCGAGGGCGAGGACCGCGATCCCCTCTGGATCCGCGCCGTGACGTCCCTCTCCCCCTCGACCGAGACCTGGCTCTTCCTCGCCTTCTACCTGGGCTTCTTCGCCGTTCTCTTCGCGCGCCGCCGCGCGAGCGACGACGCCCGCCCTGCGCTCACGGCCAGCGCCGCGATCCTGGCCGGCCTCGCGCTGCTGGCCGGCACGGCCGTCGCCGGCCGCGCCGTCCTCGAGCGCGTCCCCTTCGGCGTCGTGCTCCCCGACGCCCTCGCCGTCAAGGAAGGCGCCGACGTGAACTACAAGACCGGCTTCCAGGTCCACGCCGGCCTGCGCGTGCGCCTGCTCGAGCGCGACCAGGACTGGCTCCGCGTCCGCCTCGCCAACGGGCTCGAGGGCTGGGTGCGCGCCAAGGACGTGGGGAGGCTCTGAGCAGCCAGCCGACGCTCGGGCGCTCGCCGCGCGAACGGGCGCCGGCGGCAAGTGAGCGAGCGCAGAGGGCGCCGCATGCGCTAATCTCTCCTTCCCCATGGCCGAACCGCACTTCGACAGGCACGTCTTCATCTGCACGAACCGCCGCGAGCCGGGGAACCCGAAGGGGGACTGCGCGTCGAAGGGGGGCGAGGAGCTCAAGGACGAGTTCAAGCGGCTGCTGCACGAGCGCGGGCTCAAGGGGCGCGTCCGGGCGAACGCGGCGGGGTGCCTCGATCAGTGCGCGCGCGGGGCGACGGTGGTGGTCTACCCGGAGCAGGTCTGGTACGGCGGCGTGAAGAAGGAGGACGTCGCGGCGATCGTCGAGGAGCACCTCGTGGGCGGCGTGCCCGTCGAGCGGCTGCGGATGAGGTAGCGGGCGCGGTGTTCGAGATCCCCGCGCGCCTCAACCTCGCCGCTCACGTGCTCGACGCGCGCGTCGCCGAGGGCCGGGGCGCGCGCGTCGCGATTCGATTCGACGACGCCGGCCCGGGCGCTGGGCGCTGGGGCGCGGTGACGTACGCGGAGCTGCTGGACGAATCGAACCGCGTCGCCAACGTGCTCGCGGGGCTCGGGGTCGGCAGGGGCGATCGCGTGCTCGTCGCGCTGCCCGACGGCCCGCCCTTCGCGGCGGCTTTCTTCGGCGCGCTCAAGGTCGGCGCCGCCGTCGCCATGGCGAACCCCGAGCTGCCCGCCGCCGACTACGCGGCGCACCTCGCCTACACGCGCGCGAAGGTGCTCTTCGTCGACGCCGGGCTGGCGGCGCGGGCCGCCGCGCCCATCGCCGAGGCGCGCGAGCTCGTGGCCGCCCTCGTCGTGGGCGGCGGGGGCGAGACCGCGCGCTCGCTCGCGTACGGGGCGCGGGTGGCGGCCGCGTCGACCGGCTTCGTGAACGCCGACACCGCGGCGGACGATCCCGCCGTCTGGATCGCCACCTCGGGCTCGACGGGCAGCCCGCGCGCCGCCGTGCACGGCCACCGGAGCTTCGCCTTCAGCATCGAGGCGTACGCCAAGGGCGTGCTCGGCCTGGGCGCCGGCGACGTCACGCTGTCGGTGCCCAAGCTCTACTTCGGCTACGCGACGGGGATGAGCCTCCTGTTCCCCTTGGCCGTGGGCGCGACGGCCGTGCTCTACCCCGACCGCCCGACGCCCGAGCGCATGTTCGAGCTCGTCGCGCGTCACCGGCCCACGGTGCTCGCGCTCGTGCCGACGCTCATCGCGAAGATGGTGGCGGCGGCGCCGCGGCCCGAGGTCGCGCGCGCCTTCGCGGGCGCGCGCCTGGCGACCTCCGCGGGCGAGGCGCTGCCCGTGCCGCTCTACGCGCGCTGGCGCGAGCGCTTCGGCGTCGAGATCGTCGAGGGCCTGGGCTCGGCGGAGCTGTTCCACATTCACCTGTCGAACCGCGCCGGCGACGTCCGCCCGGGCACGCTCGGCCGCGTCGTGCCCGGCTACGAGGCGCGCGTCGTGCGCGACGACGGCAGCGACGCGCCCGACGGCGAGATCGGCGCGCGGTGGGTGCGCGGCGGCTCGGCGGCGCTCCGCTACGAGGGCGATCCCGAGCGCACGGCGCAGGTCTTCGGGCGGGCGGACGGCGGTTGGGTGGCGACGAGCGACAAGGTGCGCCGCGCGGGCGGCGTCTTCACCTTCGAGGGCCGCAGCGACGACATGCTGAAGGTGGGCGGCATCTACGTCTCGCCGCTCGAGGTCGAGAACGTGCTCCTGCAGCACCCGGCGGTGAGCGAGTGCGCGGTCGTCGCGTACGAGGACGAGGCCGGGCTCGTCAAGCCGAAGGCCGTCGTCGTCGTCCGCGGTGGCGACGCGGCCGACCCGGACACCGATACCCTGTGGGGCGAGCTCGACGCCTTCGCGCGCGCGCGGCTCGCCGCGTTCAAGGTGCCGCGCCGCTGGGAGCGCCTGCCCGCGCTCCCGCGCAACGACCGCGGCAAGCTCGTGCGGCGGACGCTCCGTGAGTCGGGCCAGACGGGCGACACCGGATCGTCACGATGAGCGGCAAGCCGGCCGTCCAGATCTTCGGCACCAAGAAGTGCCAGGACACGCGCAAGGCCGAGCGCTTCTTCAAGGAGCGCGGCGTGCCCGTCCACGCCGTCGACCTCGCGCAGAAGGGCATGTCGGCGGGCGAGCTGCGCAACGTCGCCGCGCGCGTGGGAGGGCTCGAGGCGCTCATCGATCGCGAGGGCGCCCGCTACGTCGCCAAGGGCCTGAAGTACGCCGCCCCCACGGGCCCGCGCGTCGAGCAGATCCTCGTCGACGATCCGCTGCTGCTGCGCACGCCCATCGTGCGCGCGGGCGGCCGCGCGACCGTGGGCTACGCGCCCGAGACCTGGGCGGCGTGGCTCGCCACGCCCTCGGGCGAGGAGCGATGATCGCTCATGACTGATAGACTGCCGGGACCCGCCTTGGCCGTTCCAGCTCCGCCTGACAAGCCCACGCACGCGCCCGAGGCGAAGCGCTGGACCGTCAAGGACGTGCTGCTCTGGACGACGGCGCGCTTCGAGGAGCGCGGGCTCGAGACGCCGCGCCTCGACGCCGAGGTGCTGACGGCCCACGCGCTCGGGGTGCCGCGCCTGCAGCTCTACGTGCAGTTCGATCGCCCGCTCTTGCCCGCCGAGCTCGCGGCCATCCGCGAGTCGGTCAAGCGCCGCCAGGCGGGCGAGTCGGTGGCCTACGTCGTCGGCAAGAAGGAGTTCTGGGGGCTCGAGCTCGCCGTCGACGCGCGCGTGCT
>DASZWW010000114.1:0-13812 GCA_035546175.1 Polyangia bacterium | reverse complement strand
CCGCGTCGGGCGCGAGCCCCGCGTCGGCCGCCGCGACGGGGGTGATCTGCGTCGTCGGCGAGCCCGCGCCACCACCAGAGACGCCGCCAGCGCCCGGCGCGCCGCTCGCGCCCGGCGCCGCGCTCGCGCTCGTGACACCGCCCGCGCCCGTCGAGCCGCCCGCGCCCGTCGAGCCGCCGGAGCCCGTCGTGGGCGGCGCGAGCGGGGCCGACCCACAGGCGGAGAGCGTCAGCACCACGAACAAGCCAACTCGTGCCCGCATGGGCCAACCCTAACCGAGATTCCGCGACCGGATCCGCTCTCCGGGAGAGAATTTCGTTCAGGGCGCGACGATTTGCCGCGCCGGACGGCGAGGTAGACTGCCCTCCCGATGCTCTTCGACCCGTTCACGCTGAGGGGGCTCACGCTCCGAAACCGCATCGGCGTCTCGCCGATGTGCCAGTACTCGAGCCGCGACGGCTTCGCCGACGACTGGCACCTGGTTCACCTCGGCAGCCGCGCCGTCGGCGGCGCCGGGCTCGTCTTCACCGAGGCGACGGCGGTGGAGGCGCGGGGCCGCATCAGCCCGGAGGACCTCGGCCTGTGGAAGGACGAGCACGTCCCGGCGCTGGAGCGGGTCACGCGCTTCGTGCGCGCGCAGGGCGCGGCCGCCGGCGTGCAGCTCGCGCACGCCGGGCGCAAGGGCTCCACGGCCCGGCCCTGGGAGGGTGGCCGGCCCCTCGAGCCGCCGCGCGGGTGGCGGCCCATCGTCGGACCGAGCGCCCTCCCCTTCGACGAGGGCTTTCCCGTCCCGGAGGCGCTCTCGCCCGACGGCATCGCGGCCATCATCGAGGCGTTCGCCGCGGCGGCGCGCCGGGCGCTCGCGGCCGGGTTCGACGTGGTCGAGGTCCACGCCGCCCACGGGTACCTGCTCCACGAGTTCCTGTCGCCGGTGTCGAACCGGCGAGACGACGCCTGGGGCGGCAGCTTCGACGGCCGGGTCCGGTTGTTCGTCGAGGTCGTGCGCGCCGTGCGGCGCCACTGGCCCGACGCGCGGCCGCTCTGCGTGCGGCTTTCGACGACCGACTGGCTCGGCCCCGACGGCTGGCAGGTCGAGGACTCGATCGCCCTCGCGCGACGCCTCCGCGCCGAGGGCGTCGACCTCCTCGACTGCTCGTCGGGCGGGATCGCGCCGCGCGTGCCGATCGACGCCGGGCCGGGCTACCAGACGGCCAACGCGGCGCGCCTCCGCGCCGAGGCCGCGCTCCCCACCGCCGCCATCGGTCTCATCACCTCCCCCGCGCAGGCCGAGCACGTGCTCCGCACCGGCCAGGCGGACATGGTCTTCCTGGCGCGCGCCCTCCTGCGCGATCCCTACTGGCCGCTGCGCGCGGCGGCGGAGCTGGGCGCCGCGATCGCCTGGCCTCCGCAGTACGAGCGCGCGCGCCCGCGTTGAGCGTTAACGTCACCCTGTTCGGCCCGAAACCCGCCGTTGACGCGCGGCCGCTATCCTGGGAGCGTGCGGTCGCCCGGCGCGGTGAACGAGGACGCGACGCTGAGGTGCATCGAGGCGGGGATGGTTCCGGCCGGCGTGCTGGCGCTCTACCCCGTCGACCCGATAGGACGCGCCCGCCGGATCCTGTCCTTCTGCGGCGTGACCTTCCTGGCGGCGGTCCTCGGCCAGTGGGCGTCCCGGGGCGCCGCGCCCGTCCTCTTCGGCGTGGCCCTGCTCCTCGCCCTGGGCGGCGTGCGCCTCACGCCGACGATCGACGACGACCAGGAAGGCCGGCGCCGGCCCGCCGTCGTCGTCACCGCGACGGCGATCGTGAAGCTCGACCGGGGCCGCGCCCGCACGTGGAGGTTCGCGGAGCTCGCCCGCGCGCAGGTGTCCGCGCAGGCGGAGCGGCGGGACATGGTCCTCGTGGGACGCGACGGCGCCCGCGCGTTCATCGACTGCGGCGCCCTCCAGGGGGGCGACCGCCTCATCGAGGAGGTCGCGCGGAACGTCCCCGTCGAGATGCTTTAGCGACGCGCGAGGTGCACCATCCCGTCGTCGGCGGGCGTAGAATGACGAGCCGCACATGGGCAGCACGGAGAATCGGGAACCGCGCACGCTCGACGAGCTCCTCCGCCAGCGCGCGGCCACGATGCCGGACACGCCCATCGCGGCGTACCCCACCAGCGCCGCGCCGGACAGCTACGAGCGCCACACGGCGCGCCAGCTCGACGAGTACGCGACGCGAGCCGCGCACCGCTACCGGCAGGCCTTCGGCCAGCGCGCGCGAAACGCGCCCGAGCACGTGGTCGCCCTGCTGGCCGCGAGCGACCTCGACTACCTCGTCGCGCTCTTCGCGCTCGGCCGGCTCGGCCTGACGCCGCTCCTGCTCTCGACGCGCCTCAGCCCGGAGGCCATCGTGAGCCTGCTCGAGAAGACGGGCTGCGACGAGATCGTCCACTCGGCGTCTCACCGCGACAGGGTCGAGGCCGTCGGCAAGCTCCGGCCCGTCAAGGCCGCGCCGCTCGTCAGCGACTACAGGACCGGGCCGGTCGAGGAGCTCCGCGTCGACCTCGACCCGGACTTCGAGACCAAGACGGCCTGCAACATCCTGCACTCGTCGGGGTCGACGGGCTTCCCCAAGCCCATCCGCAACATCCACAAGAACTACATCTACAACGCCAGCTTCAACCTCGGCCTGCGCGGCTTCATCACCCTCCCGCTCTACCACAACCACGGCCTCTCCTCGTTCCTGCGCGCGCTCCACTCCGGGAAGGTCCTCTACTTCTACAACCCCAACCTGCCGCTCAGCGCGCGCCAGCTCACGGCCGTCATCAAGCACCTGGGCGCGGAGCTCGAGGTCTTCTACGGCGTGCCGTACGCGCTCAAGGTCCTCGGCACCGACGAGGGCCTGCACCTGCTCAAGGCCTTCAAGGTCGTCATGTTCGGCGGCTCGGCCTGCCCGGACGATCTCGGCGACATGCTCGTCGAGGCCGGCGTCAACCTGGTCGCGCACTACGGCGCCACCGAGGTGGGCCAGCTCATGACCAGCAACCGCCCGCCGGGCGACAAGGAGTGGAACTGGCTCCGGCCGCCCGAGGCCCTGCTGCCCTACCTGCGCTGGAACAAGCACGGCGACGCCTACGAGTGCGTGATTGCCGACGGTTGGAAGAGCAAGGTCGTCTCCAACCAGCCGGACGGCAGCTACGCCACCCGCGACCTGTTCGTGTTCCACCCGACCAGGACCGATCGCTTCAAGTACGTCGGCCGGCTCGACGACTGGCTGGCGCTGGTCAACGGCGAGAAGATCAACCCCGTGCAGTTCGAGCAGACGGTGCTCACCGACGCGCGCGTCGCGGAGGCGGTGGTGTTCGGCGCTGGGCAGGTCGCGGCCGGGCTCGTCATCGTCGCGGCCAAGGGCTACGACGACGTGAGCGAGGACGAGTTCATCAAGCTCGTGCAGCCGACGATCGACGCCGCCAACGCCCGGGCCGAGGCGTACGCCAAGATCGATCGCGAGCACATCCGCGTCATGCGCGCCGAGGCCATCAACGACTGCCCCAAGACCGACAAGGGCACCGTGATCCGCGCCGCCTTCTACAAGAAGTTCGAGGCGCTCATCAGGTCCGTCTACGAGGACGCCGAGCGGGCCACGGACGCCCACCTCGCGCTCGATCACGAGGGCACCGTCGCCTGGCTCCGGCAGACCGTCGCGGACATCCTCGACCTCGACGAGGCGAAGGCCGCCCGGCTGGCGCCGGAGACGGACTTCTTCGCGATGGGCCTGGACTCGCTGGGCGCCTACCGGGTGTTCTCGCGGATCGTCAAGACGCTGGACCTCGGCCCCCTGGCCGGCGAGGTCGGCGGCAACGTGTGCTTCGAGTACCCGAACGTCGCGGCGCTCGCCTCCTTCTTGTCGGCGCTGCGCTCGGGCGGCACCTACGCCAAGCGCACCGAGCTCGAAGAGATGCAGGCCCTGATCGACCGCTACGGCGGCTTCAGCCCGGCCCGGGTGACCGACGCCGGCGCCCCGCGGGTCGTGCTGCTCACCGGCGCGACCGGCTCGCTGGGCGCGCACATCCTGGCGACGCTGCTGCAGGTCCCGACCGTCGAGAAGGTCTATTGCCTGAACCGGGGCAGCGATCCGCAGGCGCGCACGCTCGAGTCGCTCAAGCTCCGCGGGCTCGCCGTCCCCCTCGAGCGGGTGGAGTCGCTGAGCGCCGACCTCACCCAGCCCGGCCTCGGCGTCGATCCGCGGCGCCTCGCCGGCGTGAACCTGGTGATCCACAACGCCTGGAGCGTCAACTTCAACATGGGCGTCGCCTCGTTCGAGCCGATGATCCGCGGCGCGCGCAACCTCATCGACCTCAGCTTCCAGGCGAACGCGCGCTACTTCTTCGTCTCGTCCGTGTCGTCCGCCGTCCGCTCGGGCGACGTGGTCACCGAGTCGCACGTCGCGCGGCTGACCGACGCGCAGGAGATGGGCTACTCGCGCTCCAAGCTCGTCGCCGAGCGGCTCGCCCAGCGGGCGCACGCGGCGGGCCTCGACGCGCGCGTGCTGCGCATCGGGCAGATCGTGGGCGACACGCGCCTCGGCCAGTGGAACGACACCGAGGCCATCCCGCTCATGATCCGCTCGGCCGTCAGCCTGGGCGCGCTGCCCACCCTCGGCGACACGCTGACCTGGCTGCCCATCGACGTCGTCGCGAAGATCATCGTCGAGCTGTGCCAGGCGGCCGCCCACCAGGACGTGTACAACCTGGTGAACCCCAGGTCCTTCAACTGGACCCGCGACCTCTTGCCGATGCTCCGCGGCGCCGGTCTCTCCTTCGAGCCGGTCACCGCCGCGGAGTGGCTGGCGCGCCTCGCGGCCAGCAACCCCGATCCCGCGGTCAACCCGACGATCAAGCTCCTCGACTTCTACCGGTCCAAGTACGCCGTCCCGAGGACCGGCCCCGCCGTCTTCTACGAGACCAAGCTGACCGAGGCGGCGAGCCCGTCGCTGCGCGCGGTCGGCGCGCCGGACGCGGCGCTGATCGGCAAGATGGTGAGGTACTGGACCGAGGAGTGCTGGAAGTAGGAGAACGGGCCCATGGGATCTCTCGAAGGCAAGCGGGCCCTCGTGACGGGGGCCTCACAGGGCATCGGCGCCGCCATCGCCGAGGGGCTGATCGACGCGGGCGCGCACGTCTGCCTGCACTACCACCAGAGCGACGCGCGGCCGCGCGAGCTGGCCAGGAAGGCCGAGGCCGCCGGTCAGCGAGCGCTCGTCCTGCGCGCGGACCTTCGCAGGGAGCCCGAGGCGATCGACGCCGTCGAGCGCGCCCTCCAGTTCCTCGGGGGCCTGGACGTCCTCATCAACAACGCCGGCTCGCTGGTGGCCCGACGCAAGCTCGAGGAGGTGGACCTCGAGTTCTGGGACGAGGTCATCCGCATCAACCTCACGACGATGATGTTCGTCACGAGGACCGCCCTGCCGGCGCTCGTCGCGGCCGGCGCCTCGAGCATCGTCAACATCGCCTCGCTCGCCGGGCGCAAGGGCGGCCACGGCGGCTCCCTCGTCTACTCGAGCGCCAAGGGCGCCATGATCACCTGGACGCGCGCCCTCGCCGCCGAGCTCGGTCCGAGGGGCGTGCGGGTCAACTGCGTCGCGCCGGGGCTCATCCTGGGGACGCGGTTCCACGACACGCACACGACCAAGGAGTCGGCCGACGAGACCGTCCGCGGGATCCCCCTCGGGCGCGGCGGCTACGCCGAGGACGTCGCGCGCCCCGTCGTGTACCTGGCCTCCGAGTACGACGGCTTCATCACGGGCGCCACGCTCGACATCAACGGCGGCGTCTACAGCGCCTAGCCCTCACTGGCCCCAGAGCTCGACGTGCGCGCGCGTGCCGGGCGGCGCGCCTCCGTGGACGAGCTCGACGCCCCGGATGAACCGGACGTGGCCGGGCAGCTCGATGGCGCGGCTGCGCGAGCCGTCGGCGAAGGAGCGCCGCAGGCCCGGTGACCAGAGCTGGCCGTTTCCGAACTGGATCAGCACGTCGCCGACCTCCAGGCTGCTGTCGGTCACGACCAGCATGACGCGCGTGAAGCGCCCCTCGTACTTTCCGGCGTGGATGACCTCGCGCTCGAAGGGCCCCGCGATCCAGGCGTCGCCCATCAAGCGCCAGCCCGTCATGTCGGGGTGGCCGGCGACCGACGGCGGCGGAGCCGGGCCCGCGGGCGGAGGCGCGTAGACCGTGCACGCCGACAAGGCGACCAGCAGGACGGACGACAGGCGCGGCATCGTCATCATGGCGGCGAGCGTAACACCGGACCGGCTCCAGCCGGCCGTGCTCGGCGCGCGCGAGGTCCGTCGCCGCCGTCAGGGCCCGAACGAGATGTGGCGGAGGTAGTGGTTGTCGTACCCGCCGGGGTGCTTGACCAGGTAGTGCTGGTGGTACGACTCGGCGGGGTAGAAGACGCCGGCGGGCGCGAGCTCGGTCGTGAGCTTCGCCCCCCAGGCGCCCGACCGCTCGATCTTCGCCATGAGGGCCTGCGCGATCTCGCGCTGCTTGTCACCGTGAAAGAAGATGGCCGACCGATATTGCGAGCCGACGTCGTTCCCCTGTCGATCGAGCGTCGTCGGGTCGTGCATCTTGAAGAAGAGGGTCAGCAAGGTCGCGTAGTCCACCCTGGTGGGGTCGAACGTGATCTCGACGCTCTCGGCGTGCCCGGTCGTGCCCGTGCTCGTGTCCTCGTACGTGGGGTTCTTGAGCCGGCCGCCCGTGTAGCCGACCCGGGTCTCGAGCACGCCCGGGACCTTGCGGAAGAACTCCTCGGTCCCCCAGAAGCAACCCGCCGCGAGGGTCGCCGTCTCGGTCGCGCGGGGCGCTGCCGCGGGCGTGGGACGCTCGGCCGCGAAGGCTCGCGGGGTCGCGAACAAGCCGAAGATCGCCAGAAAGATTGCGTCGCTTCGTGAGGACATGGTCTCGAACCTCCATGCACGGATACGGTCGCGACGCCCCGCGGGTTACGGGCGGAGCCGCTTGCTGAGGAGGGTCCGCGGCGGCGAGCGGAAGCCGGCGCGCGCGTAGAGGCGCACCGCGGGCTCGTTCTCCGGGCGCACCATGAGGTGGAGCGCCGCGGCGCCCCCGGCGCGCGCCACCTCCTCGATCGACGCGAGCACGCGCGCCCCGACGCCGAGCCCGCGGGCCTCCGGCTCGAGGTAGAGGTCGGTCAGGAAGGAGTCGCGGCCGCCCCACTCGAGGTCGTAGCCCCACGTGACGACGAAATAACCCGCCGGGCGGCCCTCGACCTCCACGACCCCGACATGCCCCAGCGAGGGCTCGCCGACGAGGCGGCGCAGCGCGGGCGCGACGACGGCCTCGTCCCAGTCGATCTGCTCGAGGCGGTCGAACGCCTCGAGCATGCGGCAGAGGCGCGGAACGTCATGGGAAACGGCCGGTCGAACGGAGACCTGGGGCGCGGTCATCGCTTTCGGTCTTACGCCTGCTGGCTTCCGAAGGTTATGGAGATACTATCGGGCCGCTCTCGACTTGCAGAGAGCGCGAACCAACTCTACGAGGAGGACACGATGAGGCTGATAAGAGCGATGTTCCTGTTCATGGCGGTCTGCTTGCCCACGACGTGGACGCTGGCCCACGCCGCCGACGAAGGCGCCGCGGGCAGCGGCGAGATGAAGGACGCCAAGCCCAAGAAGAAGGGCAAGAAGAAGAAGAAGGACGAGGGCGACATGGGCAAGGGCGAGATGGACAAGAAGTAGCGCGCCCGCCGCCGTCGCTCGCCGACCAGCGCGAGCGACGGCGGCCGCAAGCTGCGCAACCCCGCCCCGCCATGGCGACGCCACGCCACCACCTCGTCGTTCGCGTCACGCACTGGGTGAACGCGCTCGCGCTGGCCGTCATGGTCGGCTCCGGGCTGCGGATCTTCAACGCGTACCCGGCGTTCGCGCGCAAGGGTGAGACCTTCTGCTGCTATCCGTTCGCGGGCCACAAGATCCCGGCGTGGCTGACGTTCGGCGGGTGGCTCGCGGGGGCGAGGCACTGGCACTTCGCCTCGATGTGGGTCCTCGTCGCGAACGGCCTCGTCTACCTCGGGTTCGTCTACCTGCACGGCGAGTGGCGCGACCTCGTCCCGCGCCGCGGCCTCGTCCGCGACGTGTGGGAGATGCTCAAGTTCTACGTCGCGCTGCGGAAGGACCACCCCCGCCAGGGCAAGCACAACGCCCTCCAGCGCCTCGTCTACTTCTCGATGCCGATCTTCGGCGGGCTGGCCGTGCTCTCCGGCCTGGCGATCTGGAAGCCGGTGCAGCTCGCCCCGCTGACGGCGCTGTTCGGCGGCTACGTCTGGGCGCGCTACTGGCACTTCCTGGTCATGGTGGCCCTCGTGGCCCTCAGCCTCGGGCACGTCTTCATGGTCTTCGCGGTCGATCCGTACGCGCTCCGCGCCATCACCACCGGCGGCTACGACGAGGCGAATTCGCCGGAGGAGCGCAACGCGCGGCCCTTCGTGAACCTGCGCGCGAAGAAGGGGGCGCCCCCATGAGCAGGCTCTGGCTGCCGATCGGCCACGCGGCGGAGCGCCTGCGCGCCGACCGCCGCGCCTTCATCTCGACGGGCATGAGGGCGGGCGTGGGCGCGGCCGCCGCCCTCGCGCTCGGCGCCTGCGATTCGCGCGGGCCGCGCGGCGCCGAGCGGCTCCTCGCGGCGTCGGAGCGGTGGAACGAGCGCGTGGAGCGCGCCCTCTTCCGGCACACGTCCATGAACGATCCGCCCGCGGGCGCGCGCGCCGCGGGCGCGGCCTTCCCGTCGTACTTCGTCGCCGACGAGGTGCCCGTGTGGGACGAAGCGGAGCGCGGCCTCTGGCGGCTGGAGATCGGCGGCCTCGTGCGGCGCCCGGTCAAGCTCACGCTCGACGAGCTCAAGGCGCTGCCCCGCGCCGAGCTGCGCCTCGAGCACTTCTGCGTGGAGGGGTGGTCGGCGGTCTCGGTGAAGACGGGGGTGCTCCTGAGCGAGCTGGCGCGGCGCGCCGAGGTCTCGCCGGACGCGCGGTTCGTCGACTTCGAGTCCTTCGACGACGACTACCACGAGAGCTGGGACCTCGAGAGCGCGCTGCACCCGCAGACGCTGATCGTGTACGGCCAGGACGGACGGCTGCTCGATCCGGCCTACGGCGCGCCGGCGCGCGTCTACTCGCCGGTCAAGCTCGGCTACAAGAACACGAAGTACCTCACGCGCGTCATGTTCCTGCCGGCGGCGAACGGCGGCTACTGGAGCGACCAGGGCTACGAGTGGTACGGGGGCGTGTGACGTGACCGGTCGGGCGTAACCCTGCGGCGGCCTCCGGCGTACCCAGGTCGGAGCGACATGAGAGCGCAGGCACGACTGGCGGTGCTCGTGGCCGCGCTCGGCGGCTGCGGGACGGCGCACGGCGGGACGCCGACCTGGCGGCGGGCGGTCCTCGTGGAGCTCTTCACGTCCCAGGGCTGCAGCTCGTGCCCGCGCGCCGACGCCTTCGTGCGCGACCTCCCCGCGCTGGGGCTGGGACGGCAGAGGGTCGTCCCGCTCACCTTCCACGTCGACTACTGGGACAACCTCGGCTGGAAGGACCGCTTCGCGCGGCCGGAGTTCACGGCCCGGCAGGAGTGGTACGCCCGCGCGACCAGGCTCCGCTCCGCCGACGGCGACTCGGGCCTGGCCGGCCTCTACACGCCGCAGATGGTGATCGACGGGCAGGTGCACCTGTCCGGGGGGCGGCGGCAGGAGGCCCAGCGCGAGATGGAGCGCGCGGGTGACCGCCCCGCCCTCTTCCAGCTCGAGCCGGAGGTGGCCCTCCACGGCCCCAGCGTCGACGTCGCGGTGGCGGTGAGCGAGGGACCCGAGGCGCGGCGCGACCTCGACTGGCGGGTCCGCGTCGCGCTCGCCGCGAGGGCCACGCGCACCGATGTCTCGCGCGGAGAGAACGCCGGCGAAACGCTCACCGAGGCCGCCGTCGTCCGGGCGCTGTCGAGCCCCATGGCCCTCCCCGGGGAGCGCGGCGCGAAGGTGCGCGTCAGGCTGACCAAGCCCGACGACGTCGACGCCTCCAACCTCGAGATCGTCGTCTTCGTCCAGTCGCAGCAGACCGGCGCCGTGGGCGCGGCCATCGAGGCCACCGGCGGCGCTCGCTGAGGCGCTGACTTTCAAGTGGCCCCGCGTTTCTGTCGATGACGACACGAGAGGGCGAGGGATGATTTCCGAGCCAGACACGGTGCGCCGCGCGGTCCGGCCGACCGCGATGGCGAGACGGTTGCTCCGTGACCAGTCGGGCGCGACGGCGGTCGAGTACGCGCTCGTCCTGGCGGGCATCGCGGCCGTGATCATCGCGATGGTCTACGCGTTCGGCTCCAAGGTGAACGCCGAGTACAACAAGCCCGCCTCCGGGTGGCCGTGACCTGAACGGATCGGCGCGCCGAGCCGCGCCGCTTGCACGGCCGCGTCGTCGCGGCGAAAGTGGCCCCCGCGATGCCCATCAAGTCTCGCGGTTACGCCGCCCACGACGCCAGGTCTCCCCTCGTCCCGTTCGACTTCGAGCGCCGCGATCCGGGGCCGGACGACGTGCACCTCGAGATCCTCTACTGCGGCGTCTGTCACACGGATCTCCACCAGTCGCGCAACGACTGGGGCGGCGCCCTGTTCCCCATCGTGCCCGGCCACGAGATCATCGGCCGCGTGATCGCCGTGGGGCCCGCCGTGACGCGCCTCCGCGTCGGCGACGTCGGGGGCGTCGGCTGCATGGTCGACTCCTGCCGCCAGTGCTCGTCGTGCGCCGACGACCTCGAGCCCTACTGCGAGCGCGGCGCGACCTGGACCTACAACGGCCGCGAGCAAGGCAGCGACGTGCGCACCTTCGGCGGCTACTCCGACCAGATCGTCGTGCGCGAGCGCTTCGTGGTCAACGTGCCGGCGACGATGGACCTCGCGGCGGCCGCGCCCCTCTTGTGCGCGGGCATCACGACGTACTCGCCGCTCCACCACTGGAAGGTCGGCCCGGGTCAGCGCGTCGGCGTCATCGGCCTGGGCGGGCTCGGCCACCTGGGCGTCAAGTTCGCCAAGGCGCTCGGCGCCGAGGTCACGGTGCTCACGACGTCGCCCGCCAAGGAGGAGGACGCGCGGCGCCTCGGCGCCGACGAGGTCCTGCTCTCGCGCGATCGCGCCCAGCTGGCGCGCGCCCGCCGGAGCTTCGCCTTCCTGCTCGACACGATCCCCGTGGGCCACGACATGACCCCCTACCTCGCGCTGCTCGAGCGCGACGCGACGATGGTCCTCGTGGGCGCGATCGGCGAGCTCGAGCCGTTCCGCGGCAACATGCTCACGAGCGGGCGCCGCTCGATCGCCGGCTCGCTCATGGGCGGCCTGCGCGAGACGCAGCAGATGATCGACCTCTGCGCGGCGCGCGGCGTGGCGAGCGAGGTCGAGGTCATCCCCATCCAGAAGATCAACGAGGCCTACGAGCGCCTGCTCAGGAACGACGTGCGCTACCGCTTCGTGATCGACATGACCTCGCTGCGCGCTTAGCTCGCGCGCCTGGGGCCTACTTGGGCGTGAGGCGCAGGACGGCGCCCTCGGGGGCGCCGACGCCGCCGCGGTTCGTCCAGTAGACGGCCGTCGCGTCGACGGTGACGTTGAGCGGATCGACCTGCCCGGTGGCGAGCACGGTCGGCGCGCCGCCCGCGACGCTCACCTTCATGATCCGCCCGTCGGTGTTCGCCCAGTAGACGGCGTCGCCGTCGAGCGCGAGATCGCCAGGGCCGTGGAGGCCCGCCGCCAGCACCTCTGGCGCGCCGCCGGCGAGCGGCATCTTCATGACCGCGCCGTCGGGCGGGATGGCGTCGCCGTGGCCCCGCTCGGTCCAGTAGACGTGGGCGGCGTCGGCCACGACGCCGACGGGCGCGTACGGGGCGAGCGGCGGCCCACCGTCGGCCGCGTCGCCCGCCGCGCTGTCGGGGCTGGCGCCGCCGCCGCCGCCCGCCGCCGCGTCGCCGGCGCCGCTCGTCGCGCCGCCGATGAGCGGCGCGCCCGGCGCCCCGCCGAGCGGCCAGGCCCAGATGCCGGCCGCGACGATGATGCCGCCGCCCCGGTCGCCGCCGATGCTCGCGCCGTAGAGGCCCGCGGCGTCGAGCGCGAGATCGTTCATGCAGCCGACCGCGCCCAGCGTCGTCGGCGGCGCGCCCGACGTCGGCAGGTCGAGCACCGCGCCGAAGGTGCCGTCGCAGGTGGCCACGTACACGTCCGCGCTGCTGGCGGCGATGGTGCGGCCGAAGCCCTGGAACGGCGCCGTCGCGCTCACCTCGGCGGCCGCCGTCGCGACGAGGCCGTTCCCCGAGTCGAGGAAGACGCGCCCGCCGCCGAGCGCGACGGCGCGGCCGATGCTCGTGACGACCGCGCGCGCGGGCCCGCCGAGCGCCGGGGCGCGCATGACCGCGTAGCTCGCGCCGGACCGCTCCGTCCAGAACACGCCCGCGCCGTCGAGCGCGAGGCCGACGAGGTCGTTCCGGCCGCTCGCGATGACGAGGAGGCACGGCGCGGGCGCGCCGGCGTCGCTCGCGCCCGCGGGCGTGCAGGCGGCCGCCGACCCGCCGGCGTCCCCGGGGCGCCCGTCGGCCGAGGCGTCGCACACGCCGTCCACGCAGGCGCCGAGGTCCGGGTACTTCGGCGCCGGGTACTTCGGACCGCTCCGACCGCCGCACGCCGACGCCGCGACCGCCAGCAGGGCGAGGAGGGCCCGGCCCACCCCGTTCGAGCTCATCGGGCGCGCCCCATCGTGCGCCCCAACCTAACATGGCGCCGCGCCCGCTACTTCGTGAGCGGCGTGCGGCTGCAGCTCGCGTTCACGTGGCGCAGACCGCCGTCGACCATCTCGAAGTCGCTCGGCATGATGGTCTGCAGGTCGGTCGCGCCGAGGCCCGTGCCCTTGACGTTGCTCCACTTCGCCTTCGTGTTCTGGTCGTCCTCCGAGGTGAGCGCGATGTTGCCGCCGTCGGAGAGGTACATGCCGTAGTCGTGCAGCGCCTGCGCGACGACGCGCGCGGCGTCGTTCGGCAGCGCCGCCAGGACCGCCGCCAGGCGATCGCCGCGAAGGCGCAGGTGCGCGCCGTAGGGCACGGCGTTCGGCAGCGACGTGTGCGACGTCGCGTGCGTCGCGGGGTGCACGTAGGTGTCGCTCTCGATGATGTCGTTGGGGAGGATGAAGCGGATCGCGTGATCGATGTGCCCGGCCGCGACCTCGTCGGCGTCGAAGAGCATCGCCGCCATGGGGAATCCGCCCGCGTCGGCGCTCGTGCAGCCGTCGCCGCGGCCCGACGGCGGCGGTGTCGTCGAGGTGTCCCAGATCGCGAGGCACCCGCCCCTGTACGCGCCGCTCGTGAAGTCGACGCGCCACTGCTCGTACAGGCGTTGCTCCTTCGGCGCGATGACGATCAGGTGGCAGTCGCCGTTGTGCGTGCAGTTGTAGCCGGCTTCGCCCTCGAGGTGACCACCCTTGGGGATGGGCACGGGGGCCAGATCGCAGTCGGGGCTGTACGAGTCCTTGGTCGGCGTGAACGTCATCTTGGGCGCCGTGCCGTCGGCGTCGCACATGACGTGGATCGAGGTGTCGATCTGCATGCGCCCCGCGCCCCAACCGTGCGTCTGCAGCGCGCCGATGATGGCGGACGAGCTGGCGTCGACGGGGAGCGCGTCGGCGCGCTGGTTCCACGGTGCGTTCGCCGGGAAGAGCGGGCGGCGGCACGCCCCGGGCGGCGGCGCACCCGTGCCCGCGGCGCCGGTCGCGCCGGCAGCGCCGGTGGAGCCCGCCTT